>JAQBPK010000313.1 GCA_028287565.1 Vulcanimicrobiota bacterium | reverse complement strand
AAGCGCTAGCGCGTGACGAGCGCCTCGACGCGGCCGGCGGTGTCGCCGGTCCAGCGCCGCACGGCGGTTTCGAACGCGTGCGGGTCGCCGTTGGTGTAGTAGCTCGTCGCCGACGAGCCCGGCGCGAGGCCGAGCCGCGCGATCAGCTCCGCGGCGGCGGCGGCTTGCGCAACGGCGGGATCGATCCGTTCGATCCGCGGATCGAGCGCCGCGGCGAACCAGCGGTCGAGCAGCGGGTAGTGCGTGCAGCCGTACACCAGGGCGTCGGTGCCGCCGGGAAGCTGCGCCGCGACTTCGCGCACGGCGCGGCGCGCGGTGTCCGTGCCGGCTTCGCCGCGCTCGACGAGCGGCACGAGCTCGGGCGCCGCAATCTCATGCACGTCCGCGTGCGGCGCGGCCGCGCGAATCGCGCGCGCGTAGGCGCCGCTGCGCACGGTCGCGGCCGTCGCCACCACCGCGATGCGGCGGTGCGGCGTGCGAGCGAACGAGCGTCCCGCGGTCGCGATGATGTCCAGCACGGCGAATGGCGTCTCGGGCCAGCCGTAGCGCTCGGCGACCGCGCAGCTCGTGTTGCACGCGGCGACCACCGCGCCCACGCGCTGCTCGCCCAAGATCGCGAGGTTGTCGCGCAGGTAGCCGTGGATCGCGGCTTCCGTCTTGTCGCCGTACGGGCTGTGCGCCTGATCGGCGAAGTAGACCACGTCCTGCGTGATGCCGGCGGCGCGCAGCGCGCGCAGCACAGTCAGGCCGCCGAGCCCGGAGTCGTAGAGCCCGAGCACTACTGCTGCTGGCTCAGCGCGTTGGCGCTCGGCGAGCCGGCGTAGGCCTTTACGCCGTTGGCGATGCCTTGCGCAACGTTCTGCAAGAACGACGGCTGGCGCAGCAGCGCGACGTCGCCCGGGTTCGTGGCGAACGCCGTCTCGATGAGGACGGCCGGCATCGACGTGTGGCGCACGACGTAGAAGTTCTCGTGGCGCGTGCCGTCGTCCTGAGTTCCGGCGAGCGGAATCACGTTCTTCTCGATCGCCTGCGCGAACGGCGCGTCCTGCGGCTTGTACCAGTACACCGTCGTGCCGCGCGCGCTCTCGATCGGCGCGCTGTTGACGTGGATGCTGATGAACAGCCGCGCACCGGCGTTGTTGGCGACGTCGCAGCGCGTCTGCAGGTAGGCGCGGTCGTCGGGGTTGGCTTTGCCGTCGGCGCGCATCTTCGCGATGTTCTCCGCGCTGACCGGATCCACGTCCGTCTCGCGCGTCATCCGCACGGTCCAGCCTTGCGCGACGAGCAGCGTTTTCAACCGCTGGGCGATGTCGAGCGTCAGGACTTTCTCGACCAAGCCGTAGTGCTGCGTGCCCGGGTCGGCGCCGCCGTGTCCAGGATCGAGCACGATGATCTTGGAGCCGTTGTTCGCGCCGAACTTCCAGCCCGGTGACGTACCGCCGCCGGTGTCCGACGGCGATGCGTTCGGATCGGGGCTCGCCGCGCTCGCGACGACGGCCGCGCCGCCGGTGCGTCCGGTGCCGGTGCGCGCGACGTCCGTGGTGGTCGCGGTCGAGACGGTGATGACGAGTCCCGACTCGCTCGGCGCGAGATCGATGCGCTGCTGGCCGGTGGTGCTGAACGCGATGCGCACCGCGGGCGCGTCGCTCGAGCCGGTCTGGCGCACGCGCACCGACTGCACCGCGCCGAACGAGGGGTGCTCGTCGCGGCCGGGACCGGTGAGCGTCGTGTTTTGGAAGTCCACATACCAGCGGTTGTCGTTGAGCCGGTGCCACGCGTAGCTCGCCGCACCGCTGAGCGTCACGCGCACGGCGAGCGCATCGTCCGCGGCGGGCTCGATCGCGAGGCCCGTCACCGTCGCACGGCCCGCGACGATGAGCGGCGCGGCGGTCGCCGGCGCCGGCTGCGTGGTTGCGGTCTGCGGGTAGCCCGGCGCTGCGCCCGCCGGAGGGGGCGTCCAGCCCGCAAGCGGCGGCGGCGTGGGAGGCGCGTTCACCGCGACACTGCCGCGCGCCGATTCGAAGACGACCGTGTACGCGTCCGGCGAGCCCGATGCGAGCACGCGATGCGTCGCGCCGCGCGCACCTTGGATCGTGATCGTGGTGATGGGTACTTTCGTGCTGCCGGCGACCGCGACGCCGATCGAATCGACCGCCGTTCCGGGCGCGCGCCCCGCGGGCGCGAGCGATGAGCCCAGACCTGCGAACGAGAGCTGCACGCGCTCGGACGACTCGGCGTTCGTGGTCGTCACCAGCGGCATCGCGGCGCGGACGGTGACGGTCGTGCGGCCGCCCTCGGTGCGCACGTCGAGCGCGCCGATGCGCGGCTGCAGCACGATCTCGCTGGGCGTCGCGACCGGCTCGACGTAGAGCGCGCGAGCGAGCGCGTAGAACGGCAGGACGGCGTCGTCGCCGTCCGCGAGCGGCGCGACCGGCGCTTGCGCACGCACGCCGCCGGCCGTGTACGACTGATCGCCGAGCGTGAAGACCACCGTGCGGCGGTCGGCCGCGGTGATTACGACGTAGCGCTGCTGCGGCTGGTACGACACCGTCGCGGCGAGCCGGTCGAGGAAACGGCGCATCCCCGCATCGCGCGTGCTCACCATGAGCTCGCCTTGCGAAGCGACGGCGTGATCGAAGATCAGGCGCGTGCCCTGAAACCAGACGTTGGGCGGGGCGTCCTGAGCGCGCGCGCCCACCGCGCACGCGAAGAACAGCGCGATTAGGCTAAAAACTCGAACGCGAAAGCGGTTCATCGAGCCCGAGGTGTCCTCCCGGTAGCGTCGCGACGCGCGCGCCTGCGATCTTCACCTTCACCGAGTCGATCCCGAACTTCGGTTGCGTGAGGGTCCAGACGAGCGCCTTGAACTCCGCCGACTCCGCGAACCCGCCTTCGGCGGAGGACGCGACGTCCTTAGAGATATCGACGTCTGCAGTTGATCCCTGAACGTCGACTGCCAGCACGTGCGTTCCCGCCGGGAAGCGAACGGCTTGCGTGCCGGGCGGCGGCCCGGCGACGCATTGCGTCGCGGCGTAAAAGATCGTGCTCCGGCGGTCGAGCGCGGCGTCGCCTCGCTCCCCGCGCGCCGGGTTGAGCGAGACCTGCCATGGGACGAGCGTCGTGCCGTCGGCCTTCGCGTAGTACACGGTGATCGTGTCGCCGATCGCGCTCTGCTTGGCGCGGGTGGTGAACCACCACGCGGCCGCGACCGCGACCGCGAACAGCACGATCAGCACCAAGGCGCGTGAAGCTCGCATCTTGGATCGTGTGCGTTCGCCGCTTACGCTATGCGTTCCGTCCCTGGCGGCGATACGTGATCCGCCCGCGGGTGAGATCGTACGGCGACAGCTCGACGTCGACGTCGTCGCCCGGCGTGATGCGGATGCGGAACCGGCGCAGACGACCCGCGAGGCTCGCGAGAATCGTGTGGCCGTTCTCGAGCTCGACCTTGAACGTCGAGCTGGGGAAGGTCTCGACGACACGGCCCACCAGGCTGAGCGTGTCTTCTTTGACGACGGGGGTCAGGGGCTCGCGGCGCTTTTTGCCGCCGCCGCCCTTTCGTCTGCGAGGAGGGGGAATGGGAGCTCCTTCGAGGGTGGTCGGGTGCTTGGTGGGATGCTTCGCCCCGGCGGGTGGATTCGCCCGCGCGGGATCCCGTGCAGCCTAGTTCCACGAGCCCGGCCCTGCCGGCGCAACTGAACTCCCTCGCTCGGGGCCGGGTCGCAAGGAGCGTCATGCTCACCAGCGCCATCGTGTTCGGAATGGTCGGGGTCGCCGCCGGCTTCACTTGGGACTTCATCTCAGGCCGAGGAAACGCCGCTCCCAAGGGACCAGGTCAGGAAGGCTGACTCGCGTCGAACGGGAGTCATGCCGAGTTCGGCAAGCGTAGCGA
>JAQBPK010000236.1 GCA_028287565.1 Vulcanimicrobiota bacterium | reverse complement strand
GCCGGGCCGTCCGCCCGGTCCGCGCGACCCTTCCCTACCGCCTCTTCCGCCCCAACCGACCCCCGCCGCCCCTCGCCGCCTGAGCGCCGGCCCCGCGCATCAAGCGCAGCCCGGCCCCGCCCGTCTTGCCGCGCCTTAGCGCGGCTCGATGGCCCCGACCAATCACGCCGCGCCCCTAGCGCGGCTCGATCGACGTCACAGTAGCGAAGGGAATCATGTTCAGCCGCATCCGTCCCGGCGAGGCGCTCCGTGCGCTCGCCCTAGCCTTAATCCTCGTCCTCGCGGGCGCCACGTGCGCGCTCGCCGAGGCCGGCTCCGCGGTCCTCTCCGGGACCGTGACCGCCGCCAACCAGCCCGTCGTGGGAGCAGCCGTCACCGCGACCGGTTCCAACCTCACCCTGCGCGCGCGCACCGACGCGCGCGGCGTCTTCACCATCCCGGCGGTACCGACCGGCACGTACGACATCACGGTCACCGCGCCGCAAGGCAACGGCGCGCTGCGGGTCGACGTCACCAGCGCCGGCGCGAACGTATCGTTCGCGCTCTCGCAGCTCAAAGAGATCGGACGCACCTCGGTCACCGCGCGCCCGCCCGTGCACGGCTCGGGAACCGATCTGAGCCTCAACGCCCAGGCGCTCACGCGCTCGCCGGCCGCCGGCAGTCTGCCGGACCTGCTGATCCAGCTCCCCGGCGCCGCGCGCGGCGCGAACGGCGTCGTGCACATCAACGGCGACCACGGCGACATCAACTACGTGGTCGACGGCGTGCCGATCCCGCAAGAGCTCAACCGCATCGTCGGCAGCGAGTTCGATCCCAACGACATCGCGTTCGTGGAGGCGCTGCAAGGCGCGTACCCGGCGCAGTACGGCGAACGCTTCGCGTCGGTGCTCAACATCAACACGCGCAGCGGCTCGGGCCCGCCGGGCTTCATCGGCGATCTCAATTTCGGCTCGTTCGGCACGGTCGACTCGACGATCGGCTACCACACGAACCTCGGGAAGGGAACGCTGGTCACCGCGTTTCGCAACCAGCGCGGCAACCGCGGTCTCGACCCGCCGAACTTCGACTCGCCGCACGACGCGTTCAGCAACAGCAACCAGTTCCTGCGCTACACGCTACCCACCGGCCCGAACTTCCTGAACCTCACGCTGAGCCGTTCGTATCAGACGTACCAGATCCCGAACGACGTCGCGAACGGCCAGCCTGCAAAAACCGACAACAACGAGATCCAGGACGACCTCTTCGCCGCGCTGCAGTTCCGCCACCCGATCGGCGACCACGGCTCGCTCTCGTTCGGCCCGTCCTACAAGCGCTCGCGCATCCGCGACTTCGGCGACCCCGTGAACGACTTCGCGTTCGGCGCGGCGCAGAACCCCGGCGCGCCGGGCGATTGCGCGAACGCGCTCGCGTCCAACGGCCCGGTCGTGAACGGCGTGGTGACGAGCCCGGTGCCGAACCCCGGCGTCGCGTTCGCGAACGGCACGTGCGGTTTCTCGCTCAACGGCGACCGGATCGCGATCGACGTCGGGGGCAACCTCGACTACGAGAACCGCAGCACCAAGCACACCGTCGCCTTCGGCGGAATCTACGACGCGACGCACGTCGCCAAGACGTACGCGGTCACGCTGCAGCCGGGCAACTTCCTCGCGCCGATCTTCACGCCGGGCACGCCGGACGCGCCGTACACCGTCGTCGACGCATCCCCGAACGTCGGCCATCTCGCCGCGGCGTACCTGCAGGACAGCTGGAAGATGGGAACCGCGTGGCAGCTCGACTACGGTTTGCGCGCGGACTCGTTCACCGTCAGCTCGACGCAGTTCGCGTCCGGGTTCGGCCAGCTGAGCCCGCGCGTGAAGCTCACGCGGTACTTCGGCGCGCGCAACAGCGTTTACGCGTACTACGGGCGCTTCTTCACCCCGTTCTCGCTGGAGAACGTGTCGCCGCTCGCCGCGTATACGCTCAACCTGCCGCAGCAAAGCAACATCGCGGCGTTCGACCTGAAACCGCAGCGCGATTCCGTCTACGAGCTCGGCGGGCACGTCGCGCTCGGGCGCGGCGACCTCGGGATCCGCATCATGCAGAAGAACGCGACCGACCTGATCGACGACACGCAGGTCGGCACGACGAACCTGCACCAGGACATCAACTTCGCGGTCGGCCGGATCGCGACGCAGACCGCCTACTACCAGATCGGCCTGCCGCGCGCCGGCCGCTTCTACGCGTCGCTCACGCACACGTACTCCGCGAACAAAGGCTGCGAGACGCAGCTGCTGGCGCCGTGCTTCGGCGTCGGCAGCGACTGGTTCCCCGCCGATCACGACCAGCGCATCAGCGCGACCGCGGGGCTGCTCCTCAACGACCGGCGCGGCGGCTGGTTCGCGCTCGACGGCGAGTACGGCAGCGGTCTTTCGTCCGCGCTGAACTCCAACGGCGACATCAGCTGCGGCGGCGCGGACGGCAATTCCGGCGGTCCGTGCAAACGCACCCCGCACGTTACGTTCAACGCCGAGAAAGGCTTCGCGCTGCACGGCGGAATGGCGCTGACGCTGCGCGTGCGCAACCTGCTCAACGACCGCTACTACGTCACGTTCGCGAACGCGCAAGGCGACCACTTTGCGCCGCCGCGCACGTTCGACGCCGGCCTGCGCTTCAACACGAAGTAGCACCATCGAAGAAGCCGGGCTGCTCGCCCGGCTTCTTCATCTTGCCGGTGTTTCGTTAGGCCGCTTTTCCGCGCGGCGTGACCGGCAGCGTCGCGCGGACCACCGTGCCGCCGCCGTCGGCGTCGCCGACCGCCACCTCGCGCGCGAGCAGCTCGACGATTCCGAGGCCGCGGCCCGATTCGGCGAAGAGGTCACGGCGCGGCGTCCGGGAGCGCGCGCGGATCCCTGGGCCGTGATCGCGCACGACGAGCACCGGCGCCAGGTGGTCGACGAGCTCGAGCCGGACCTCGACCGCGCCCTTCGCATAGCGAACCGTGTTCGCAACCAGCTCACCGTAGATCAGCTCCGCGCCGTCCACGTCGGACGACGGCTCCGCGAGCGACGCCAAACATTCCCGGAATGCGCGCCGCTGGCGCAGCACCCGCTCGGCTTGGTCTTCAACTTTCCACACGATCGCCACCGGTCCACCTCCCTCCC
>JAQBPK010000225.1 GCA_028287565.1 Vulcanimicrobiota bacterium | reverse complement strand
TCGTGCTGTTCGTCGTGTTCTTCGCTACCTACGCCGGGATCAAGGACGTCGATCCGACGCTGGTCGCGAACGTGCGCGTCATGGGCGCCAAGCCGATCGACCTCGTGCGCCACGTGCTCGTACCGTCCGCGCTGACCTGGATCTTCGCGTCGCTGCGCTCGGCGGTCGGCTTCGCGCTTATCGGCGCCGTCGTGGCGGAGTACTTCGGGGCGAGAGCGGGGGTGGGCTAACGGATCCAATACTCCGAGGCGCAGCTCAACACGAGCGGGGTTTTCGGCGGCCTCGCCCTAGTGATGGTTCTCGTCACCTTCGTCGATACGTTCATCCGCTGGGTCCAGCGGCGCGTGCTCGTCTGGAAGCCCGTCGATCTTTAACAAGGAGACTCGTATGTCCGACATCTCGCGCCGCACGCTGATCGGCGGCATCGCGGCCGCCGGAGCGTCCTCCGTCTTCGGCGTCCCGACCATCGTCATCGCGGCGGGACCGAAGGAGAAAGTCCCCGTCGTCGTCGGTTCCGAGCACGCGCTCGTCTATCTTCCGTGGGACGTCGCCAAGGCGCTGGGCTACTTCGACGCGGAGGGCCTCGACGTCGAGATCACCTACACGAAGGGCGGCAGCGAGGCGGCGACCGCGCTCGCATCGGGGACGTGTGAGTACAGCGGCAACGCGATCGACCACGCGATCGCGGCGACGGAGCGCGGCAAGTCGCTGGTGATGATCGCGGACTTCATGAACCAGCCGGGCATCGCGCTGATGGTGCGGCCCGGCGACCGCGAGAAGTACAAGACGTTCGCGGATTTCAAAGGCAAGACGATCGGCGTCACCTCGATCGGTTCGGCGACGCACGTGCTCGCGCTGTGGATCGCGCACCGTTCCGGGCTCGGCAAGGACGACATCAAGATCGTCGGTGTCGGCGGCGGCTCGACGATGATATCCGCGTTAACGGGCAACCAAGTCGATGCCGCATACGGCAACGATCCGTACGCGACGACGCTCATCAAGACCGGCCGCGGCGTGCAGTGGCTGGGCCTGTACACGTCGGCCGAGACGCGCAAGTCGCTCGGTTTCCGCGAGTACTGCTTCACCGGAGCGCTCACGCGTGCCGAGGTGATCCAGAAGAATCCCGAGCGCACGCAGAAGATCATCAACGGGCTCGTGCGCGCGCACAAGTTCATGGCGACGCACAGCTCGGCGCAGATCGCCGCCGCATTGTCCGACGAGTTCCGTGGCGGCACGCCGCAGGACAACTGGGCGGCGGCCTACAGCCATTCGCGCCCGGCGTACACGCAGCACGGCGAGATGTCGCTCGAAGCGGTGCGCGCGGTGATCGAGACCAACACCTATTTCCTGGGCACTGCGCCGAAGGTCGATCCAACCAAGCTGTTCGACAACACGTTCGTCGACAAGGCGGCGCGAACGGTAAAGGTGTAGCCGGCCGCGAAGCATCGTACCGTGGCTCAGTACGTGTACTCGATGTTTCGCGTCGGCAAGAAGGTGCCGCCGAACCGGCAGATTCTCAAGGACATCTCGCTCAGCTTCCTGCCGGGTGCGAAGATCGGCGTGCTCGGGCTCAACGGGGCCGGGAAGTCGACCGTGCTGCGCATTATGGCCGGCCTCGACTCGGACATCGAAGGCGATGCCACGCCCATGCCTGGTATCACGATCGGTTACCTGCAGCAAGAGCCGCAGCTCGACCCCGAAAAAACCGTGCGCGAATCGGTCGAGGAAGGGCTGAGCGAGCTCACCGCGGCGCGCAAGCGGCTCGACGAGGTCTACGCGGCGTACGGTGAGCCGGACGCCGACTTCGACAAGCTTGCGGAAGAGCAGGCGAAGCTCGAGGCGGTGCTGTTCTCGCAAGGCGGCGACGATCTGGAGCAGCAGCTCGAGATCGCCGCCGACGCGCTGCGTTTGCCGCCGTGGGATGCGACGATCGGGCCGCTTTCCGGCGGCGAGAAGCGGCGCGTCGCGCTGTGCCGGCTGCTGCTTTCCAAGCCCGACATGCTGCTGCTCGACGAGCCGACGAACCATCTCGACGCGGAGAGCGTGGAGTGGCTGGAGCAGTTTCTGCAGCGCTTCCCCGGCACCGTCGTCGCCGTCACGCATGACCGCTATTTCCTCGACAACGCAGCCGAATGGATCCTCGAGCTCGACCGCGGGCGCGGGATTCCGTGGAAGGGCAACTACAGCTCCTGGCTCGACCAGAAGCAGGAGCGCTTGGCGCAGGAAGAAGCGACCGAATCCGCGCGGCAGAAGGCGCTCAAGCGCGAGCTCGCATGGGTACGGGCGGGTGCGAAAGCGCAGCAGTCCAAGAGCAAGAGCCGCATCGCGCGCTTCGAGGAGCTTTCGAGCTACGAGTACCAGCGGCGCAACGAGACGCAAGAGATCTTCATCCCCGTTGCGGAACGCCTCGGCGATCAAGTGATCGACTTCTCCGGCGTGCGCAAAGCGTACGGCGACCGGCTGCTCATGGACGACGTGAACTTCCGCATCCCGGCCGGCGCGATCGTCGGCATCATAGGGCCCAACGGCGCCGGCAAGTCGACGCTGTTCCGCATGATCGCCGGGAAAGAACCGCCCGACGCCGGCGAGATCGCGATCGGTCAGACGGTGAAGCTGGCGGTCGTCGACCAGACGCGCGAGGCGCTCGACAACACGAAGACGGTGTTCGACGACGTCAGCGGCGGGCGCGATCTGCTGATGATCGGCCGGTTCGAGATGCCGTCGCGCGCGTATCTCGGGCGGTTCAACTTCAAAGGCGGCGATCAGCAGAAGGCGGTCGGCAACCTCTCGGGCGGCGAGCGCGGGCGGCTGCACCTCGCCAAGACGCTGATCGAAGGCGGCAACGTGCTGCTGCTCGACGAGCCGTCGAACGATCTCGACGTCGAGACGCTGCGCGCGCTCGAGGACGCGCTCAGCGAGTTCGCCGGCACCGTGATGGTGATCAGCCACGACCGCTGGTTCCTCGACCGCATCGCGACGCACATCATCGCGTTCGAAGGCGACTCGCGCGTGTATTTCTTCGAGGGCAACTACCAGGAGTACGAAGCGAACAAACGCGCGCGGCTCGGTGAGGAAGCGGCGCGCCCGCACCGCCTGCGCTACCGCCCGCTCACGCTGCCGTAAACCGCCGGTCGATCAAAGGCGAGCGAGCCGCCGGCGCGCGTCGTCCGCGTAGACCGGGTGGAAGCGCGGGTTGAGGTCCAGCGCGGTCGTGAGCCGTCGTACGGCTTCGGCGCGGTCGCCGCATTGCATCGCGATGACGCCGGCGTGGTACTGCAGGCGCGCATCTTGGGTGTTCCGGCGAACCGCCTTGCGCGCCGCAATCCGCGCTTGCTCCCAATGGCCCGACTGTGCGAGCGCCCAGGCCAGCGTGTCTTCGGCGAACACGTCATCGCGCGCCGCCACATCGCGCCGCGCGATCGCGACCGCGTCGTCCAAACGACGGCCGTGCTCGGTGAAATGCCGGCCATGGGCGCCGAGATCCCGACCCCGCTCGGCGAAGTAGATCGCGAGCGCGCGGTCGTTGAGCGCTCCGGCCTTGCCGATGCGCGCGATTGCCGTGATAAGATCGTCGGTCGCGCGTGCCGCTGCTTCGTCGCCGAGTGCGCGTTGTGCGTCGGCCTGATAGCTCAGCGTCTCCGGTAACGGCATACGCTTTGCGGCGCGTATCGCCGCGTCGAGCGCATCCGGCCAGCGGCGCTCGCCCCAGTACAGCCGTGCCAGGCCGTTCAGCGCGCGCGGGTATTCGGGGAAGATGTCCAGGGCTTCACGGAAGCCGCGTTCCGCCGTGCCGCCGTCGCCCGCGGACCACGCCAGCTCGCCCGCACGAAAGTGAAACCACGCGCGCGATTCAGCCGGACTGTCGATGATGCTGTCGGTCTGGATCATCGCGAGGTCGATCGACCGGCGCGCCTGCGCGAGATTCCCGTTTACTTCGTCATAGCGTGCGTGCGCCGTACTGAGCGCGACATCGGCGCCGAGCGTCTTGTCTGCACTGCGCGAAACGGCGGCGCGGCCGGTGGCGCGAATGCTTTCCGCAGTGCCGCCGGACGCGAGCAGCCGGTGTGCGTCGTCGTACCAGCCGAGCTCGACTTCCGTGCTTGCGACTTGCGCGACGGCGGCCGTGTTGCCGGGCTCGATCTCTCGTGCGCGCTCCGCGTGCACGAGAGCTTCACGGAAGCGGTGCAGCGACAGCAGCGACGATGCCAGCGTCATCTCGCCGCCGGGGTTGAACCGCGGCTGCAGCGCCAGCGACGCCCGCGCTGCATGCTCGCCACGCAGCAGGTCGCCGGCGTCCCCATTTTCTCGGAAGCGCTGCAGGTATTGCGACGCCAGCATGCGCGTTACGATCTGGTCCGGATGCTGCCGGACGGCGTTCTCGTAGAACGCCACGAGGTGGTCCCGTTGCGCGTAGTCCGCGAGCACGGGCGCAGGTGTCGGTGCGGCCGATGCCTGCGCTTCGCGCGTCGTGACGAACGCGGGCCAAGCGGCGAGGCCCGCGAGGGCCGACGCCGCCAGGACCACGAGGATGCGTGCGCTCATCGCGAGATCAGGTCGGCTCTCCGATGTACGGGAACGCGTCGGTGAAGTGGTGTCCCTGCGGGCCGGTGTTGTCGGTCGTCAGGCACTTCGACTCTTTCCCGTCGTCGGGCGCGAGCTTGAGCGCCGAGATGGTGTTGCCGAAGATCGCGCCGAGCGAGATGTCGATCACGTCGTCGGTCAGCGCCCGGCCGCCGAACTTGCTGCCCGTCGCGCCGCCGGTCTCCGATCCGAGGTACGCTGCTTTGACGCCCGTTTGCGAGAGGTCGGCCAGCATTTCGTCGGGCGACAGCACGGCTTTGAGCACGCCGGCGGTTTCCGCGGAACGCCCCGCCGCAGTCGTCGTGAAGCTCACGATCGCATCGGCAAGTGCGGGATCGTTGGTCGGTGCGCTGCGATTGCTCTTGTCGTGGTTGTCGAACGACTCGAACGCTTCTTTGATCGCGGGCCTAGCGAGACGCTCGATCTGCGCGTAGCTCGCGCCGTACGGCGACGCGGCGTCTTTCACCGACGCGCTCGCCCACACGCTGACTTTGCCCGGCGCACCGCCCGCCGGTGCGAGCATCGTGCGGGGCAGCTCGACGACGAGCGAGAGCACGTTGAACTTGTTCGCGGCGAGGAAGTCTTGCGCGGGGCTCGTGTCGCAGCCGCTGCCCGCGGCGAACCCGCGGAAGCTGGACGCCGAAGCTGCGGGGACGGTCTTGCCGGCGCCGTGGTTGCCGAAGTTGCGGTCGGGGACGATCTTGAAGAACTGCGCGAGGTCGAAGAAGAACGGATCCTCGCGCGGGCCGGCAAAGACCTTGATGCCTTTGACGCTCGCGTTCTTGTCGTTGTACTTGAACGTCCCCATCGGCGCGAGCCACGTCGACGAGGCACCGGTTTGATTCGGTTTGCCGGGGCCGTACAGCGTGATCGTTTGCGTGCCGTTCTGCGGCGCGCTCGCCGCGAACTGGATCACCAGGTCTTCGACTTTGTCGCCGGTGTTGTCGATCTTGAACTGGTACATCACGCCCGGATCGAAGTACGTCGTGCCGCCCATGCCGGGCGCGATGAGCGGGTACGCATCGACCGCGAGCACGACGTTCGCGTCGTTGCGCGGCGCGGGAAAGACAAACACGTCGGTGAGATCGGCGCCCGGGCGCGCAAGCACCGCGGGCGAATCGGCGTGATCCGAGCCGGTGGCGCGCCCGACGCCGTAGAGCGAGCCGATTCCGGCCACCGCGACGAGCGCAGCAGCGATCAGCCAGGTCCGAAGTGGGCCTCGTGACATAGAGCAATAGCCTCCGAGTGAACGGCGGCCGCGCATTGCGGCCGCCCGCGATGGAGACGTCCTTGTCGAATGCCCGGAACGGCGCGCGGCCTTACGAGAGGCTAGCGCGCCGATCCGTTCTGCCGGCTGCTAAGGCAACGGCGCGGCATGCCGGGCGGATTCACCGCACGGGCACGTTTCTGGCAGTTTGCTCGGAGGTGGCGGACCCCGGTGCGCTGGCTTAGGCGGCGCCGTCCCAGATCGCCGTCAGGCGCGAGGCGATCGCCGCGTCGTGCGGCTGGAGGCCGTTGCCCTTGCACACGCGGCACGGCGCGGGCGCGCACTCGCCGCACGTGCCCGTGCCGGTGCAGTGGCGGCAGTCGTCCTCGGGCGTGCGGCGGCGGCGGCGTTTGCGCGGCAGCGCCCACTTCTCGACGGCCTGGCGCCGGCGCTGCTCCTGGTAGAACTCCGTCTCACGCAGGACGGCACAGAAGCCCAGGACGGAAATACATGCGAGAGCGCCGACCATAAAATCGGCGAAGCTCCGGTCCCTCATTTCGATACGTTATCGGACGATCGCGTCTTGAGTTGAGCGTTCCAGCGGCGCCAGCACAACCTTATCACGGCCTTCACGTTTCGCCTGGTACAGCGCCTGGTCGGCCGAGGCGAGCAGCTCCGCCGGTCCGACACCGGATTCCGCCGGCCGCGTGGACGCGACTCCGACGCTGACGGTGATGATCCCGGTGGGGGCCTCGGGATACGGGATCGCCAGCGCGCGCACGTTGTGCCGCACGCGCTCGCCGACGACGCGCGACGCTTCGCCCTCGGCCAGCGGCAGCACGATGGCGAACTCCTCGCCGCCATAGCGGGCCGCCACGTCGTCCGGCCGCAGGACCGCCGCCTGCACGCCCTGCGCGACGCGCCGCAGGATCTCGTCGCCGGCCTGGTGGCCGTGCGTGTCGTTGTAGCGCTTGAAGTGGTCGACGTCGATCATCAGCACGCCGATGGCGGAGTGCGAGCGGCGCGAGCGATCCCACGCCCGGGCGAGCGCGCCGTCGAACGAGCGGCGGTTGGCGATCCCGGTCAGGCCGTCGAGCGAGATCAGCGCCGAGAGCGCGCGGTTGCGGTCGGCCAGCGCCAGCGCGAACAGCAGCGCTTCGAGCGCGATGCCGGCATCGAACGCGCGGGTGAGGTTCCAGTGCGGCAGCAAGATGCCGTGGAGGTTGAGATCGTTGATCAAGATGCCCGCCGCCGCGAACGCGAACGCGACCAGGTAGAACCGCGAGGGGCTGAAGCCTTGCTGGCGAGCGGCGATACCGCGCGCGACCAGCAGCACGAGCAGCGCCGCCTGCAGCAGCTCGTCGAAGGCGTCGCCGCCCGGTGCGCGCCAGCCGCCGACCTTCTCGGCGAACGTGAGCGCGACGAGCGCGGCCAGCACCGGCAGCGTGAGCGCGTCCAGCTGGCGGCGCCAGCGGTTCACGCTCAGGAACGAGCGGCAGAACCCGGTCAGGGCGATGTAGTACAGCGCGAGCGTCACCGCTTCGCCCAGGTGCGTCGCCTTCGCGGAGTGCATCGCGCCCCCGCGCGTCTCGATGAGCGTCAGGCCGACCAGCGAGAACATCGAGGTGGCGTACCACCCGAACGGCGCGTCGCGCAAGACGACATAGAGCAGCGCGTTGAACGCGCCGATCGCGACGAAGAAGCCCAGGAAGAACGCTGCGTCGCTAGAGATTGCCGCGCTTCGCCTGTTCCTGCTCGATCGACACGAACAGCGCCTTGAAGTTTCCCTTGCCGAACGACAGCGAGCCGCGCCGCTGGATGATCTCGAAGAACACCGTCGGGCGGTCCTGCAGCGGCTTGGTGAAGATCTGCAGCATATATCCTTGATCGTCGCGGTCGACCAGGATGTTGAGATCGCGCAGGATCGCGACGTCCTCGTCGATCGCGCCGACCCGCTCGCCCAGCGTCTCGTAGTACGAGGACGGCGTGTCGAGCAGCTCCACGCCGTTGCCGCGCAGGGCGCGCACCGTCGCCACGATGTCGTCGGTCGCGATCGCGACGTGCTGGATCCCGGGGCCGCCGTAGAAGTCGAGATACTCCTCGATCTGCGAGCGCTTGAGGCCTTCGGCCGGCTCGTTGATCGGCATCTTCACCTTGCCGCTGGCGCTCTGCATCACTTTGGAGCGCAGCGCGGTGAACTCGGTCGAGATGTCCTTGTCGTCGAAGCCGATGAGCTGCGAGAAGCCCAGGGCCTTCGCGTAGTAGTCGCACCAGCGGTCCATCTCGCCCCAGCCGACGTTCCCCACGCAGTGGTCGATGCGCACCAGGCCCACGCGGTTGGCGGTCGGCATCAGCGCGGTCCACGGCTGGAAGCCCGGCAGCCACGTGCCGCGGTAGCCGCTCCGCTCGACGAAGGTGTGCACCGTGTCACCGTACGTTGCGATTTGCGCGATGATTGCGCGCCCGTGCTCGTCCTCGGTGGCGGCCGGCTCGGCCAGCGGGCGCGCACCGCCGGCGACCGCGGCGGCAAAAGCCTCGCGCGCGTTCGAGGTGCGCAGCGCGACGTCGCGCACGCCGTCGCCGTGGCGCTTCACGTGCTCCGCGATCGGGTCGCCCGGAACGAGCGCCGAGGTGAGCACCAAAGCGAGATCGTTCTGCCGTACCACGTAGGAGGCGCGGTCCTTGAGCCCGGTCTCGGGCCCCGCGTACGCCAGCGGCTCGAAGCCGAACGCGGTGCAGTAGTAGTGCGCGGCTTGCTTGGCGTTGCCGACCCACAGCTC
>JAQBPK010000188.1 GCA_028287565.1 Vulcanimicrobiota bacterium | reverse complement strand
GTTCCACGGGCCAGGCCGGGTTCACGCGCAATCTCACGCCCAGCGAGATATTCGACCAGGCGCGCTATTTCGCCAAGCAGCTGGCGCGCCAAGGCCGCAAGATAACGAACGTCGTGTACATGGGCATGGGCGAACCGCTCGCGAACATGGACAACGTGATGGTGTCCGTCGCGCTGCTGAACGACGCCAAGGGCTTCGGCCTGGGCCACCGGCACATCACGATCTCCACCGTGGGACTGGTCGACAAGATCGACCGCTTCGCGGAGGAGCACACGCAGGTGAACCTCGCGATCTCGCTGCACGCGCCGACCGACGCGACCCGCTCGACGATCATGCCGGTGAACCGCAAGTTCTCGACGGCCGAGCTGATGGCCGCGGTTGCGCGCTACATCGCGAAGACCAACCGGAAGGTGTTCTTCGAGTATGTCATGCTTGCCGGCGTGAACGACACCGATCAGCACGCGCACGACCTGGCGCGCCTGATGAAGGGCCCGCTCTACCACGTCAACTTGATCCCGTACAACAGCACGCCCGACGCGCTGCTGCGCGGCAGCGACGAGCAGCGCATCTGGGACTTCGCGAAGATCCTGGAGCAGCAGCGCGTCGCGGTGACGGTGCGCACCCCGATGGGCCGTGACATTGCCGCGGCCTGCGGCCAGCTGCGCGCCGAAACGCAGCCCCGAGCGAAGGCAAGCTGAAAGCCGAGAGCAGGCCCGACGCCGTCGCGGTCGTCGTGCTGCGAGGTGACGGTGACAGCGCCGAAGTGCTGCTGCTGCGGCGTTCCAGCGGTGCGTTTGCCGGCGCATGGACGTTTGTCATGGGCGGCGTGGAGGACGGCGAGCGCGCGACCGACGCCGCGCGGCGCGAGCTCGTCGAGGAAACGGGGTTGTCGCTTACCACGCTGTTCACTGCCGGTGAGCTCGACGCGTTTTACGATCCGGTGCGCGACCGCATCGTGCACGTGCCGTTCTTCGTCGCGCACGTCGATGCGGGCGACGTCGCGCTGGAAGAAGACGTGCACGACGAGCACCGCTGGGTGCCCATCGTCGAGGCCGAGGCGATGCTCGAGTTCGCGTCGCATCGCCGCGTGCTCGAAGAGATCCACCGCGCGTTCATCGCGCGACTTCCCGCGCCGTGGCGGATGATTCGCTGAGCGAGACCGCGCTCGATGCGCTTGCGCACCTGTGCGCGCTTGCCGGTGTTGCGTACGCCCTGCGCGCGTCGACTGCGGCGCAGGGGTGGAACGAGGTTCCCGCCGTTTTTTCGCTGGATGGTGCGCCGTCGCTGTCGATCGTCGTACCCGCGCGCAACGAAGAGCGGTCGATCGAACGCTGCGTGCGCTCGCTTCTGGCGCAGACGCTGCACGACTATGAAGTGATCGTCGTCGACGACCGCTCCGAGGACCGCACCGGCTCCATTCTCGCCGGCCTCGCGCGCGAAGATCCGCGGCTGCGCGTGATCGACGGTGCGCCGCTGCCCGACGGCTGGGTCGGCAAGCCGTGGGCGCTCGCGCAGGGGGTGCGCGCCGCGCGCGGCGCGTGGCTGCTGTTCACCGACGCGGACAGCTGGCACGCGCCGCATGCGTGCAGCTCCGCGCTCGCGTTCGTCCGCGCGCGCGGCGCGGACGCGCTGACGATCTGGACGCATCAGGAGCTGGGCTCGTGGGGCGAGCGCGCGGTGCTTCCGGCGGTCCTCGGGTTGGTGATGCTCGGCTCCGGAACGATGGCGCAGATCAACGATCCTGCCGACCCTGACCATGCGATCGCGAACGGCCAGTACGTCCTCGTCGCGCGCGCCGCGCACGAAGCGCTGGGCGGGTTCGACGCGCTGCGCGGCGAGATCGTCGAGGACATCGCGTTCGCACGCCGTCTGAAAGCGGACGGACGTTTCCGGCTCGTGCTCGCGGACGGCGCGCACCTCGTGCGCGTGCGCATGTACACATCGCTGCGCGAGCTGTGGGACGGTTTCACCAAGAACATGTATCTCGGCGCGGGCGGCGATCTCCTCAAGCTCGGCGGCGCGGCGTTGTTCCTCGCGCTTCTCTCCACCGTTCCGGCGGTGCTCGCGATCGAGGGCATCGCGCGCAAACGCCCGCTGCGCGCGCTCGAAGCGCTGCTGTGCCTCGCGAACGGAATCTCAGTCGAAGCGCACGGTTTGCGCAAGACCGGTATCCCGCGGCGGCTCGCGTGGTACGCACCCATCGGTTACGCCGTGTGCGGCGCAATTCTGGTGAACTCCACGCTGCGCACGATCACCGGCCGCGGCGTGGAATGGCGGGGCCGCCGCTACACCGGCCGCGCCGGCGCGGAGCGTCCCTGAGCGCGTCACGGCACTCGAACGGTCCAAAAATGCCGGGAAGGGGTACAAGCGCGCAATGAGCGCCGGGACCCCGATCAGCGACGAAGAGGTCGAGGAGGTCGAGAAGCGCGAGCGCCCGCGCTCGGCGGTCATCTTCGAGACGATTCGGCGCGAGGGCGAGGCCGATTACGAGCGCGCGTCGCTCGCGTTATTCTGGTCCGCCGTCGCCGCAGGCGGCTCGATGACGTTCTCGATGATCACGATGGGCGTGCTCCAGGCGCATATCGCGGATACGCCGTGGCGCCCTCTCGTGACGTCGTTCGGCTACACGATCGGGTTTCTGATCGTGATCCTCGGCCGCCAGCAGCTTTTCACCGAGAACACGCTGACGCCGCTGCTGCCGATGTTCTACGAGCCCGGCTGGTGGAAGCTCAAGCAATTGGGCCGGCTTTGGGGCGTTATCTTAGCGGGAAATCTGATCGCCGCCCTCATTACCTCGGGCGTGGTCGCCTTCAGCGGCGCGTTTGCGAGCGATACGCTCGGATCGTTTGACGCCCTTGCGCGGTCGGCGACCGCACACCCGTTCTGGGTCTTATTTGCTAAGGCCATCTTCGCGGGTTGGCTCATCGCGCTCATGGTGTGGCTGCTGCCGCTGGCCGAGGGCGCCGCGCCCTTCATCATCATCATCCTGACGTATGTCGTCGCCGCTGGCGATTTCGGCCACATCATTGCCGGGTCGGTCGAAGCGATGTTCGGCGCTTGGCACGGCGCTATCTCGTGGGGAACCGTCCTTGCCTTCATCGTGCCGACGCTGCTTGGTAACTGCGTCGGCGGGGTCGCGTTCGTGGCCGCTATTTCAAGTGCTGAAATAGCGTCCGAGAAAGGCTCGCCGGGCAATACGGCTTAGCACGGGACGCCGCCGAGGCAATAACAACCTCTATCGCGAACGCCTATTTCGTGGCTAGTGTGAAGAACGTCGAGCGCGACATCCGCGCTCTTGAAGGTTTCCAGGTTGCTATTCGCACCAACGGAACGAATTTACGGAAACTCCCCGATTATGACTATGGCAGAGCGGCGCGCGCCGCGTTCACCGTGGCGGATTGGAAGCGGGCCCGGTTCGAGCGGAATTACCCCGACGTCGAGGTGGACGTGCTGCGTCCGGACGGTCGCGTGGCGACGCCCAAGACCGTGATCGCGCGCCTGCGCGCGGAGTACGAAGGAAACTAGCCTCCAACCCGGCGTCGAAACGCCGGCGCGGCATTCGTGCGCGCCGGCGTTGTTTCGTCGCGCCCTAGGTGCCGTTCTTCGTCTCGTGGTCGCCGGCCGTGTCGGCCTCTTTCTTGCACACGTAGGCGCCGGATTTCGTGTGCCCGTAGTAGACTTGGCCCTTGAGGTGGTACACGCGCGAGTTCGTGTTGAGCCATACGACCGTGTCGCTCGGGCAATGTCCCTGCGCCCCGGTCTCGGTGTCGAAACCGGGCGGCTGATGCGCGCCGGTGCTGATCGCCCCGCCGGTGGTCGTCCCGTTCATCCCTTTGGCGGACGTCGCGCTCGTCGGCGTCGCGGGCGTGCCTGCGTCCGTCGTGCCCGTCGTGCTGGTGGTCGTGGTGGTCTGCGTGTCGTTCTTGTGGCCGCAGCTCGCCGCTGCGACCAGCAGCGCGACCACGAGAAGGCGTCGGATCATCGTCATCGGACCTCCTTTGCGCACCGTCTATCGCCGACCGGCCCGGCCGTTCCTGGCATCATCGCCGGAACCGTGCTACGCTCACATCCGACCGTCCGAGCGAGGACCCGACCGATGCCCGCAGCCAAAACCAAGCCGCATGCCGCCGCCGACCCGGCCATCGAAGCGCTCTTCGCCGGGAAGGAACCCGCCACGCGCGCGGTTTACGACGCGCTGCTCGCGGCGTTGGGCCGCATTGGCCCGGTGATCGCCGAACCGAAGAAAACGTCGATCCATCTGACCGCCGGCGCGGGCACGTCCGCATTCGCCGGCGTCCATCCGCGCAAGTCCGGCATCCTGCTAAACATCCGCAGCGACGCGAAGCTCGCGAGCGCGCGCATCCGCAAGACAGAACAGGTCTCGAAGAACCGCCATCACAACGAGCTGCTGCTGCAAGACATCACGGACGTCGACACGGGACTCGAACGCTGGCTCGCCGCCGCATACCGTCTTTCGAGCGGATAAACCCGACGCGTCCTCTCGCAGCGAAATGCCGCCGACGCCGGGTCATCTCGCGACGAAGAACAAGCCGCCGATGCCGATGATGTAGATTGCGAGGACAACGATCGAGTCGATTCCGGCGCCGAGCAGCAGGCGGTTCGAGCGCAGGATGACGCCGATGCAGTAGACCGCGGTCAGCAGGGCGCCCAGCGCGGTCAAGTAGAGATCCGGCCCCTGCGCATCGGGAAGCAGCGCTTTGCCCGTTAACAGCGTGCCGAGCAGGAACAGCACCGGCAGGAACGCGTTGCCGCCGATCACGTCGCTCATCGCGAGCTCGTAGCGCCCGGCGCGCACGGCATACAGGCCGGTCGTCACTTCCGGAAGCGCGGTGACCGCGGCGAGGACGGTCGCGCCGAAGAGCACGCCGGTCATGTGAAATCGAGCCGCTGCAACCTCGCTGGTCAGCGCGAGAACCACGCCGCAGACGAGCGTCGTGACCGCCGCCAATGCGAACAGCGCGACGACGTGGCCGATCGGCCGCGGCTGGTGCTTGGGCGCGACGATCGGCGACGCGTGCGCGACCTCCTCGCGCGCGGTGCGCCACGTCTTGCGGTCCTCGCTGTGCGCGACGATGAACAGCCCGGCGATCCACGCGAGCAGGATGGCAATCTCTGCCGGCGTCGTGCGCGCGAACACGAGCGTGGGCGGCGAGAGCGCGCCGAGCATGCACAGCATCAAAATTGCGATCAGCACGAGCCCCTGCAGCACGATCGTCAGCGACGTGATCACCGACGTGAGCGGCGGGTGCGAGCGCAGCCCCGGCCCGTCCAAGATGACGAGCACGACGGTTTGAATCGCGATTCCGCCGAGGATGTTGCCGACGGCGAGACTCAGATTACCCGCGTACGCACCGGCGCAGACGATCGCGACCTCGGGCAGGTTGGTCGCGATCGCGAGAAACACCGCCCCGCCCATCCCTTCGCCCCACCCGACGTGCGCGTCGATCGCATCCGTGGTGGACGCGAGAAGCCCGCCGGCCCACCAGATCACGACCCCGGCGAGCACAAAGAGCACGAGGACGGCTGGCGTGGATAGGCTGCTCACAGTGGGTGCTATTCCCAGATGAAACAGCGTTCGCCGTCGCCCGGTACATGGCAGCACCGAGGGAGGGTTTTCATGCCGTCAGACGTCGACGAGTTCTTCCAGCGCCACCTTCACCGCGCGGCCGGGGACGCCGGCGGGTCCGTCATCACTGCCGAGCCGACCGCGCACGTGCGCGGCGACGTGTCGGGCGATCTCGAGGTCGAGCCGGGCGCTTCGATCCGGATCGACGGCGAGGTTGCCGGCGACATCGCCGTCCGCACGCGCGGCGCGGCGGTCATCGCGGGCGGCGCGGACGGGAGCGCGGTGGTCGAGCCGGGCGCGCAGCTGCGGGTGCAAGGCGATCTCGGCGGCGACGTCATCGTGCGGGCCGGCGGCGTCGCATACGTCGCGGGCGACGTCGGCGGCGACGCGCTGGTCGAGGGTGCGCTCATGATCGAAGGCGCGGTGGGCGGCGATCTCGTCGTGCGGCCCGGCGGCGCGTTCGTGAACGCGGGCGTCTGAGCGCTATCGCCGAGCGATCGACCCGATCGCCCGGCCGATCGTCGCGATCACGGAATTGATCGCGACGGCCGCTCGCAACACGAAAATCCACGGGTTGTAAGGCGGAATGCGAATGATCTTGCCCCCTACGAAGACGAGCCCGCCGCCGTCTTGGATTACGCCGGCGAGAATCACCGCGACTTCCAGGTCGCCGAGAATCGAAGGCGTCGAGAGCACCGCTTTGATTCGTACGCGGTCGTAGAAAAGCTCCTGCACGCCCGTGCGCGTATCGGTCCAGACCACGGCGAACCAGTCCTGCGATCCGAAGAAGCCGAAGTACTCGCCGATGAACGTGATGCCCGAGATGCCATGGGAGAGCGGCGCATTGACCGCCGGATCCCACGGATCGTCGGTTACCGTGAGCGGATTGCCGAAGCTCGTTCCGTCGCTGCACGAGTACGACACCAGAACGTCGATCAGCAGCTTCGTGTCCTTGGGGCCGTACTCGTAAAACGCACAACCGATCGCGTCGTTCCCGGCTTCGCTGAGCTGCGGATGGAAGTGCTGCTGATCGGGATGGCCGTAGCTCGGAAGCAACGGCTGGCCGCTCGCGGGGCCGAGCCACGTCGCGCCGCCCCCGCTTGCGATCCGGTAATAGATGCGCGAAACGCCCTCGCGAAAATCCGCCCACGCGACGATCAGCTTGTTCCCCGCGGCAACGGAGCTCGTTACGATGGTGTAGACGCGGAACGTGCCGTTGGGAAAATGGAAAAACCCGTCGATGTTGGGCAGGAACGTCGAGAGGCTGCTCACGCCCGATACGACGGCCGTTACCGCCGAGAACGTATCTCCGCCGTCGGTTGACTGCGTGTACATGATCTCCGTCGTGCCCGGGTAGTGCCACATGACGTGAATGGTGCCGTCCGGGCCGATCGTGATCGACGGTCCGAAACACGTTTGGAACCCGACGTCCGCGCCTGCCGGCCAAGCACCCATTCCCTTCCACGTCACGCCCTGGTCGACCGAACGCGCAAAGCGCAGCGGCGTGTTCGCTCCCCACACGGCGTACACGGCGCCGAGATGCGGGCTGGCCGGGTTCGTATCCGCTTCGATCCACTGCTTGTCGTCCGCGGAGTCCAGGTGGAGGAGAACCGGCGTCCCCCACACTTGTCCGCCGTCGGTCGACTTGAACACGTACATCCCCGTTCCGGCGATGTCCGTGGGACCGAACGTTATCGGCTCGACGATGAGATAGGCGTTGCCGAGCGCATCGAACGTGAGATCGGGATCCGACATTCCGTCCCAGCCGGGCTGCAGCGCCGGGACCGATTCGGTCCACGTCAGTCCACCGTTGAAACTGAACGACGTCGATATCGTGAAGTGGTACTTCACCGGATCGATGAATTTCTTGGAAGCGCAGATCAGATTCTTCGCGTTCGTCGGGTTGACCACGACGACCGACTCGCTGCGCGACTGGTTCGAAGCGCTGGACGTGACTTGCACGTCCGTTCCGCTGAACGAAGCGTATTCAAGGCCGGGACCGAGCTTGGGACACGGCATCGCGTCACCGCTTCTCGCGCAGCGCGCGGGCAACGACGCCCTTGAGGGCGTTCCAGAGCTCAACGGTCAGAACGATCGCCGGGATCAGCAGCCACGGGTACTGTTGGAAATAGCCCATGACGGAGGATAGCACGCATAAGCAGGCGCTGCCCAGCAAGCCTGTACAGGAATCGTTCGCAACCGGCAAACCCAGTCGCGACATCCCGTGGTCAGCCGCGGATCGTGAAGCCGGCGCGGCGCGCGTGCGGGACCGGATCGCCGACGGTGAACGTAACGGCGTCGGCATGCATGCCGTGGTGTGCGCGTAACGTCCAGCGCCCTCGCTCAAGTGGGAGCGTCCAGCGTGCGCCGTGCGGGCCGATCTCCTTACCGTTCAGCTCCCACACCGCCTGGGGCGCGCCGCGAGCGATGACGGCGATTCGTGCGCCCGGTGCGGCGACGAACACGTCGCCGTCATGCGGTGCGACGATGCGCAGCGTGTCGTCGCGCTGCGGCGGCTGCGCGGCGAGCCACGCGTCGTAACGGCGGTCGAGCGGGCGCGGCGGCGCGTTCCATGCGATCAGATCGCCCGCGTCGAGCCATTCGCCCACCACGCTGCGGCAGTCGCGCGTCGGGCGCACGCCGGTCGTCGCGCACATCGGACGGCGCACGTAGCCGTGCGGAGGCGCGAACGCCGCCGGCCGCTCCCGTTCGGAAAGCCGCCGCACGATGCGGTTCCACAGCGGCGCGGCACCCGTCACGCCGCTGACGCGCTGCATCGGCGCCCCGTTGAAGTTGCCGACCCACGCCGCCACGGTGTAATCGCGTGTGAAACCGACCGTCCATGTATCGCGAAAATCGGACGACGTCCCCGTCTTCACCGCGCTCGCGAACGGCGTGCGCAGCAGAGATGCGACACCGAATGCGCGCGCTCGCGCATGCGCATCGGAGAGAATGTCCGTGACGAGCGACCATTCACGCGTAGCACCGACGCGCACGTTATCGCGCCCGTCTGCACTCGCGTTCTCCTGCCGGGGGCCGCTGCGCGCTTCGCCGTTCGCATCTGCGAGCGCGTGCACGTGCACCGCACGCCCGCCGTTCGCGATCGTCGCGTACGCGCCCGCGAGCTCTTCGAGCGTCACTTCGCCGTCGCCGAGCGCGAGCCCGAGCCCGTAGTGATCGGCGTCGTGCGTGAGGTGCACGAAACCGAGCGCGTGCAGCCGCTCGAGAAAATCGCGCACGCCGACGTCGCTGAGCACGTGCACCGCGGGGACGTTGAGCGAATCGGCCAGCGCGATTCGCGCACGCACGGGGCCGGCGAAGCGTTCGCTGTAGTCGCCCGGGCTGTATGCTTTGCGGCCGGGGATCGAATACGTCGTCGGAACGTCCGCGAGGATCGTCGTCGGGCGCACCGCGCGCTTCTCGAACGCCAGCTCGTACAGGAACGGCTTGAGCGTCGAGCCCGGCTGGCGCAGCGCGACGACGCCGTCGTTCTTGCCCGCGCCAACGTGCGCGAAATAATCCGCCGAGCCCACGTACGCGAGGATCGCACCGTCGTGGTTGTCGATCACGATCGCCGCGCCGTCGCGCGCGCCGCGCTCACCGAGCGCGCCGACGACCTGCTGCGTCGCGTTCTCCGCGAACGCCTGCAGGTCGCGGTCGATGGTCGTGCGCACGCGCGTCGCGCCGGGCGGCACGTTTGCCGCGAGCCGGAACAGCAGGTGCGGCGCCGCTCCGATCCCTTCGCTGCGGGCCAAAACGTCGATCCGTTCCGATGCCGCGCGCGCCGCATCGCCCGCGGACGCCGCACCCGTCGCGACCATGCGCGCCAGCACGACGCGCCGCCGCGCTTCCAGCGCGTCGCGGTGCTCGTACGGATCCAGCCGCACCGGATCGTTGGGCAGCGCCGCGAGAAACGCCGCGTGCGCGAGGTCGAGCTCGGCAGCCGGCGTGCCGAAGTACGTTCGCGCGCCCGCCTCGACGCCCACGAGATCGCCGCCCATCGGCAGCCGGTTGACGTACGCCTCGAGGATCGCCGCTTTCGAGGTGCCCGCCTCGATGCGCCGCGCGAGCACGATCTCGTCGAGCTTGCCGAGCGGCGTGCGGGGCAGATTCCAGCGCAGCCGGGCGAGCTGCATGGTGATCGTCGATCCGCCCGAGACGATGTGCCCGGTGCGCAAGACTTGCCACGCCGCGCGCGCCAGCGCGACCGCATCGACGCCGTCGTGCGCGGCGAAGCGCGCGTCCTCGGCCGCGACGACGGCGGCGAGAAAGCGCGGTGAGACGCCGCCGAGCGGGACGCGCACGGCGTGCTCGGTGTCGCGCGCGAGCACGGTTCCCAGCGGCAGCCCGGCGCGGTCCTCGAACGCCAGCGCGTTCGCCCCGCCGCCGAACGCGCGCGGACCGATCGGCCGGCCCGCGACGGCGAGCGCGGCGACGGCGACCGCGAGCAGCGCGACGGCGATTCGCTTCGTGAACGGCCGGTTCGGGCTCGCCGGAGGAGCCGACAAGGGAGCACCTCGGTGTAGACGAAGGAGCGCGTTACGTGCGAATGCTTGCGCGACGCGTCGTCACCTTCGCCGCACTGGCCGTCGCACTCTTCGCGACCGGCTGCACGCAGCATGCCCCGGCGAAGACGCAGCCGCTGCCGACGGTCTCGCCGCTTCCGGCGCCGTCACCGTCCGGGATCATCGCCTCGGTCGCGCCCGCCGGCGACGTCGACACGCTCGCGCAGATTCGCGTCCGCTTCCGCGACGAGGTGATCCCGCTTGCGCGATTGGAGTCGCCGGACGAGACCGCGGCGCTGGCGCACTTCTCGATCGCGCCCGCGCTGCCGGGACGCTTCCGTTTCCTGACGCCGAAGATGATCGGCTTCGAGGCCGACAAGGCGTGGCCGGCCGCGACGCGCGTGCGCGTGACGATGACGAAGGGCCTGCGCGACACGCGCGGGCACGAGCTCGGCGACGACGTCTCGTGGACGTTCCAAACCGGCGGAATCGAGATCGACGGCCTCCCCGGCAAAGAGGGCGACAAAGCACCGCGCGTGCTGCGCCCAAAAATCGAGCTGACGTCGAACACGCCGCTGGACCGCGCCTCGCTCGAATCGCACGCCGTCGTGCGCGCGACCGACAAACCGAACGATCCCGCGATTCCGCTGTCGATCCCGCCCGACACGGCGAGCCCGAGCCCGGGTGCGACGGCGGACGTGATGCCCGAAGAGCAGTACGATCCGTCGCTGCGCTCGTGGCGCTACGTCCTCGTCCCGGCGCACGATCTGGAGAAAGCGACGCAGTACGACGTCGTGATCCAGCCCGGCGTGCTGCCGCGCGACGGCAACCGCCCGAGCGAGTTCGTCGCGCGCGGCACGTTCCGCACGTTCGACGCGCTGCGGTTCGACGGCGTCAGCGTCACGAAGCAGAACGGCGCGCGCTTCACGAGCGGCCAGCCGAAGCTCGCGTTCACGACGCCGATCGACGAGAAGTCCATCGGCGCGCTCGCGCTCAGCCCCGCGCCGCCGCGGGGCTCGACGCCGTTCGCAGCGTTCGGCGAGGAGGGCGTCGCGATCAACACGTCGCTGCTCTCGCCGCAGACTGATTACACGGTGACGATCGGCGCCGATTTGAAAGACACCTTCGGCCAGACGCTCGGCACCGCGCAGACCGCGACGTTCCGCACCGGCGACTACACGCCCGACGTCTGGGCGCCGAGTGGGACGAACTTGTTTCCGGCGTCGCGCGACGTGCGCCTGAACGTGGTCGCTGTCAACGCGCCGCCCGACGTGCGCGCGATCTTCCGCGCGCTGCACCCGGCCGACGTGGTGCTCTATTCGGACACGAACGGATCGCCCGAGCGCGGCGACATGCTGCCGCCGCGCGACTCGTGGCCGCACTTCGACGCGAGCGGTCCGAAGAACGTCGAGCGCACGATCGAGGTGCCGCTGCGCGCGAAGCTCGGCGCGCCCGGCGGCGCGCTCGCGTACGGCGTGTTCGCGCAGCTTCCCAAACGCGAGGAGCCGTCGGTGAACGCCGGCGTCGTGCAGCTCACCGATCTCGGCGCGTTCGCGCAGTGGTTCCCCGACAGCGGCACCGTGCGGGTGAACCGCATCGCCGACGGAACGCCGGTCGCCGGCGCGCAGGTCGACGTCTATCCGTCGCAGGCGGATTCACAGTCCAAGTCCACGGCCGCGGTGTGCGCCACCGCGACGACCAGCCCGGCGGGCGTCGCGACGTTCACCGCCGCTGCGTTCGCGAAGTGCGCCGCAACCGACAAGGGACAGAACGAAGCGCCGCCGTTCGTGACGATCGTGCGCAAAGGGCCGGATTGGTCGTACGTGCGCACGAGCGAGTACAGCGGCGCGTACTCCGGCGACTTCTACAACGGCTGGTCGTCCGCGACGCCGATCGCGCGCGGCACGATCTTCTCCGACCGCGATCTCTACCAGCCCGGCGAGACCGCGCAGCTCACCGCCGCGGGCTGGTTCCTCGTGAACGGCGTGCTGCGGAGCGGCGTCGCACCGTCGTATGCGATCACGCTGGAGATGCCGAACGATCAGAAGCGCGATCTGGGACGCCGTTCGCTCGACGCGTTCGGTGAGTTCTCGATCCCGGTCGTGCTGCCGAAAGACGCGCCACTGGGATACTACACCGTGCGCGCGAGCGCGGGCAACGGCGAAGAGATCGTCGGCAACTTCCGCGTCGCTGAGTTCAAGCCGCCCAACTTCAAGGTCGATCTCGGGCTCGACCACGACATCGCGGCGCGCGGCGGAACGGTCGTCGGAACGGCGACCAACGCGTACTTGTTCGGCGCGCCGCTCACCGGCGCATCGACGAAGTTCACCGTCACGCGCTCGCCGGCGAGCTTCACGCCCAAAGGCCGCGACCAGTTCCGCTTCGGGCGCCAGTGGTACTGGCCCGAGCAGCAGCCCGACGCGTCGACCGACGTGCTCGAGACCACGGCGACCGTCGACGATACCGGCAAGAGCAGCGTGAGCGTGCCGGTCGCGAACGACTTGCCGTACCCGATGGCGTACCAGGTCGACGCGGAGACGACCGACGCGTCCAACATCTCGGTCGCCGACGGCAAGCTGTTCACCGCGCTCCCGAGCGACACGCTGCTCGGCGTGAAGACCGACGACGTGGGGACCGCCGCAAGGCCGCTCAACATCGACGTGATCGCGACCGATCCGCGCGGCGCGGCGCGGTCGGGGACGAACGTGCACGTCGAGCTGCAGAACGCGGTCTACACCAACGCGACGCAGATCGTCGAAGGCGCCGAAGAGCCCGTGCAGTCGGTGTCGTACACGACGGTCGCAAGCGCCGACGCGACGACGGGCGACAAAGCCGTCAGCGTCGCGCTCACGCCGCCCAAGCCCGGGACGTACCGCGTGCGCGCGAATGTCGCCGGCGCGAAGGACGACGCCGGCGCAACGGACGTCATCCTGTTCGTGGGCGGAAGCGGCGAAGCCGCATGGTTCGCGCGCGACCCGAACCAGCTCACCGTGAAGCTCGACAAGAGCAAATACAAACCGGGCGACGTCGCGACCGCGCTCGTGCAGTCGCCGTTCGCGGATGCCGAGCTGCACGTCGCCGTGATCCGACACGGCGTGCTCTGGGAGACGACGCAGCAGACGCACGGCGCGGCGCCGACCGTGCGCTTCACGATCACGCCGGAGATGCTGCCCAACGCCGCGGTGCAGGCGTTCCTCGTGCGCCGCGGCCCGCCGCCGCCGAAGGATCCCGCCGACGCCGGCAACGCGCTCGCGCGCACCGGTTTCACGCCGTTCAACGTCGCGCTCGACGGGAAATATGTCACCGCGTCGGTGCGCGCCGATTCGGGCGTGCTCGCGCCGGGAGCGCAGCAGACGGTGCACGTGCACCTCGCCGACCGCGCGCGCAATGCAGTGCGCGGACAGGCGACGCTGATGGTCGTCAACGAAGCGGTGCTGCGCCTGACCGGCTACCGTCCGCCGGACCTGGTGAAGTCGGTCTACGCCGACCAGCCGATCTCGACGCGCTATGCCGACAACCGCACGGCGCTCGCGCTCAAGACGATCCCGCGGCCCGTCGAAAAGGGCTGGGGCTTCGGCGGCGGCCTGTCGGGGGAAGACGCCGATCCGCGCGTGCGCCGTAAGTTCGAGCCGCTCGCGTACTTCGCCGGCGCACTGAAAACCGACGCGAACGGCGACGCGACGGCGACGTTCACGCTGCCCGACGATCTGACGACCTGGCGCGTGATGGTCGTCGCCGCGACGGCGGACGCGCGCTTCGGCAACGGCGACACGACCTTCCGCACCACGAAGCCGCTGGTCGCCAACCCGGTGATGCCGCAGTTCGCGCGTCCGGGTGACAAGTTCGAAGGCGGCGTCGCAGTGACGAACGGCACCGGCGCACCGGGAACGCTGCATGTCGAAGCGTCGCTCGCCGGCCCGCTCGCGTTCTTGGTGAACGACAAACCGTCTGCAACGACGTCGCTCGACACGACGCTCGACAAAGTCACCAAAGCGTACCGGTTCCCGGTCGTGGCGAACGGCGCCGGCATCGCGACCGCGACCATTCGCGTGCGCGGTGCGGGCACGAGCGACGCGTTCGCGATCCCGGTGCCGGTGCGCGACCTCGACGTCACCGAAGCCGTCGCGCAGACGGGCACGACGGATTCCCGCGCGACGGTCGGCCTCAACGTGGCCGCGGACACGCCGCGCGACGCGGGCGGCCTCGACGTTGCGCTGGCGTCGTCGCTGATCCCCGAGATCTCGGTCGCGGCGCAGAAGGCGCTCATCGGCGACGAGCGGCTGACGATCTCGTGCGCGAGCCGCCTGGCGATCGCGAGCGACCTCGTGATCCTCGCGAAGCGCAGCGGCACCGACGCGAAAGCGGCACGTGACCGCGCGTTGCTCGAGATATCGACGCTCGCGAGCTTGCGCCGCGCGGACGGCGGCTTCGCGGCGTACTGGCGCGCCGAAGGATCGGACCCGTGGGATTCGATGCTCGCGCTCACCGCGCTGGCGCGCGCGCACGACGCCGGAATCAGCGCCGCGGACCCGCTGCTCGCGGGCGTGCGCACGTACGCGTCGAGCGTTCTCGCCGATCCCACCGGCCACCAGAAGTGGTGCAAGAGCGATCTCTGCAAGGCGCAGTTACGCCTGCACGCGCTCGACGCGCTGGCCGCCGCGGGCGACCACCGCACGGCGTTCCTGACCGAGATCTACGCGCAGCGCGACAAGCTCCCGTTCGCCGATCAGGCCCGCCTCGCGCGCCTGCTGGCGACCGCGCCGGGCTTCGGCGCGCAAGCTGCAACGCTCGCGAAGTTCGTGGACGACCATCTCTACGAAACCGCGCGCGGCGCCGCCGTCAGCCTGCCGGGCCGCTACAACTGGTTCGACGACAACGTCGTCGCGCAAGCGGAAGCGCTGCGCCTCGAGGTCGCACGCAACGCGAACGGCGAGACGATCGACCGCCTCACGCGCTCCCTGCTCGACATGCGCCGCAACGGCACGTTCGGCTGCGCGTGCGAGAACGCCGCGGCGCTGGGCGCGCTGGTCGACCTCGCGAATCGCGAGCAGCCGGCGAACTTTACGGCGACCGCGACGCTAGCCGGCAAGACGCTCGTGCACGAGAGCTTCAGCGGCGCGAAGTCGCCGCAGCGCACGGCGAAAGTCCCGATGCGCGACCTGCCCACGGGCCGCAACGAGGTCGCGCTGGCGAAGGACGGCACCGGCACGCTGCACTACGCGGTGACATACAACTACCGCTTAGCGGGTAACGCACCGGGCCGCCTGAACGGCCTGCGCATCACGCGCATCGTGCGCGCGGCGAACACGACGCCGGTTCTCGCGACGATGGGCCTCGCAGCGCTCACGTCATCGCTGGACTTCCCGGCGGCAAAGGTTTATGACGTCGAGCTGCAGATCGTGAGCGATCACCCGGTCGAGCGCGTGCTGATCACCGATCCGCTGCCCGCGGGCTTCGAAGCGGTCGACACGTCGTTTGCAACGACGTCACAGGCGCTGAAAACACCGGCGACGGACTGGAAGATCGGCGACCAGCAGATCCACACCGACCGCATCGAAGCGTACGCCGACCACCTCGACGCAGGCATCTACCGCCTGCACTACTTGGTGCGCACCGTAACCCCGGGCACGTTCGCCTGGCCGGGCGCGAACGCACACATCGTCGACCGCCCCGACGAGTTCGGCCGCAGCGCAACGTCCGTCGTCGTCGTGCATTAGCGGAGCTGGGTGCTTCTTCGCTGCCGGTCGTTCAAGCGACCGGCGCGCGGCATTTAGCATGGAAAGCGGTGGGTACATCGATGGCGCAACACCGTACCAAGGAGTCCAGCGCAAACGATATGTATCGCACGATCGCGGCAACAATCGCCCTTACCGCACTCCCGCTCGCCGCGGTAGCGGCACCGGTGGAACAAGTGCAGCAGCAGAGCCCCGATAAGTCGCCCGCGCAGCCGCGCCAACCCGCCCAGCAGCAACCCGCGCAGCAACAGCCCGCGCAGCAACAGCCGGCGGCGGTACAGCAGCCGGCCATGCAGCAGCAGCCGTCTCAAACGAACATGCAAACGAGCACGACGATGAGTGGCCCCTGGAAGTTCGCGCCGCGCACGACCACGAGCCACATGACGGCCGCTCAGCGCCGCGCAAACATGCAGAAGGCGCACAAGCAGCACTAAGACTGCAGATCAGCTTAGGATCACGACCAGACGATGCCTCCCTCCCGCACGTAGGCGTGCATGGAGTGGAGCGCATCGTCCTGGTGCTTCCGCAGCTTCACGCCCAAAAGCACTTCGGCATGATCCGCAGCGCTCTGAAGATCGTCGGCAACGATGCCTTGCCGCCGCGACACGGCAGCGAGAAGAAGAACGGACACGAGACCGTTGGGACCGCACGAACACTCATAGGTGAGAAACGCTTCACGCAACTGCCGCTCTGACTCGCTAGCGGCAGCACGAGTCCAGTCGATCCCGAACCGCTTAAACGACTCAGGCTGCTTGAGCGGCACGACGTTCTTCATACGGCACCGCACGGGCAGGCGGGCGGGGTAGTTGACGCGGCCGCGTCGAACAGGCGGATTGTCATTCGGTGGTACCTCCATCGGGTGACGGGCCCGGTCAGTGTCACAAGCACTGATCGGGCCGCTTCAGTTGTAGCTCGCCACGGCACATGTATCGCGTGCGCGATGCGCTGCGTGTATAGCACCATGCTCGTGCCCGCGCCATACCTAAGTGACGAAAACGTTCCGCGAAGTAAAAACAGTGATCGTAACATGGCGCTCCACGAAAAGAAATGGGAAAACAACGGCGAACGTATGTTCTCATTGATTCCTCGCCCGTTTTCAATAAGGAAGTACTCCACATGCCTGCCGCCATGTCCCTCGTCTACATTCCGTGCACATTCAAAGATGGAATGTTCTCGACGGAATATGCCGTTACCGTCCACGATCTGAGCGGCGAAGAGATATCGTTCTTCGCCGATCGCGGACTCGTAAGGGATGGCAGCCAACCATTACTGCGCGTGCGTTTTCTCGGACCAAGCGAAGAGCCCCCGACCGGGATCGTCGTACTGCTCCCTGGGTCTGCCATGGATGTAGAGCGGCGCTATCTCCGCGTACGGGAAGACGATCTCGTTGCTGCATGATTCTTTCAAACGTCAAGATCGTCGAGGCCATCGAGAACCGGCACCTCAGCATCGATCCCCTTCCCCACCTTACTCCCGGCAAGTCTCCGTTCAACACTTCGGCGATCGATCTAACGCTCGGTGATGAAATTCTCGTGCCGCGTGAAGGTGCGAACATCACGTTCGCTCTCAATGAGAAGTTTTCGTCGGACTTCGTCGAGCGCAACTGGCGCACGGTCAAGATAACGGACGACCATCCGTTCAAACTAAAGCCGAATATACTCGTTCTCGGGCGCACGGCCGAACGGGTGGAATTTCCTGTAAATCCCAAAGGTCCCAACTATTGCGCACGCGTCGAGGGCCGCAGCTCGCTGGCCCGGCTCGGCCTCGTGGTCCATCTCACCGCGCCGACGATTCACGCCGATTTCGAAGGTACGATAACGTTGGAGATGGTGAATTTTGGCGCCTATGCGATGGAGCTCACCCCAGGTATCAATATCTGCCAGCTCATCATCGAAACCGTGGACGGTATACCGGAGTTCGTGGTTAACCAATTCCGAGGCCAGAGCGCGCCTCAGGGATGATTGGGGGTAGCCGCAGGCATAACTAACCGCCGCCCAGGACGATGAACTTCTCCGCTTGGGTGCCGGCGGCGAAGCGTTCCTCGTACTCGACGCGGTTCGGCGAGAAGATGTCCAGGACGACGCAGCGTTCCGTGAACGTCACGCCGTGCGGCTCGCCGGACGCGAGCGTGTAGCAGTCGCCCCGGCGGAGCGTCGTGGTATTTCCGCCGGCGTCGTGCATATGGAGCGAGCCCTCCAGCACCACGCCGCCTTGCGCTACGACGTGGTCGTGCAGCGGAACGGCGCCGCATGCCGGCGGTTCGAAGACCCAATACACGAGCGTCATCCCGTCACCGGGCAAGACGGCCCATTGAATCCCCGGCGCAAACGCGGTTAGCTTTTCGCGCGGAATCATCGCGGCACGAGACGTCGTCATATCAGCTGTTCCTCCGGTGCCGGAACGTTCCGTAGCCGCGGAGCACCGGCCTCTCGGCGTGCGGCGCCGTAATCGCGAGTCGCCGCTACCGCTATCGCGGATTTGCGCTCGCTTCGCCGGATTGCCACTCCGGAGCGAAGGCGCCGTAGCGGAACATCTCGGTGGCCTCGTGCTGCGTGAATTCCACCACGACGCGCAGCGGGTCGATGCCCGTCTCGCCGGCTATCAGCTCGATCAAACCGCGTGCCGCGCGCTCGCGCTGATCCGCGTCGCGGCCGCGGCGAACGTCGCACATGAGGACCGCCACTTCACGGATCGTGCCGTCTTCGATGCGAAACGGTCCGCTGTGCGTTGTGTCGCGAATGCAGACCGCCGGGATATGCTGCGCCGTTTCCATGAGGTCGGCATAGCGCTCCGCGAGCGCCCGCGCCAGCCGCTGTTTCTGCGCCGGAGAAATAGAGCGCGGCAGGTCGAGCTGGAGGTACGGCATCGGACCTGCAACCCGTTCCGCGCCGCCGGCGGTTGCCGGGACGCTGGCGCCTCAGGCGCGCGACTGGTCTTCGTACTCCATGTCGTACCGCATCACGCCCACGACGTTCCCCTCGGTGTCTTCGACGAAGGCCAGGTCGCCGACGGTCGGGATCGTGACCGGCTCCATCACAACCGTCCCGCCGGCGGCGCGGACCGCGTCCAGGGTCGCGCCGAGATCTTCCACGGAGACGGTGCACTCGTAGCCGATCGTGCGTACGCCCGGAATCAGCTCGCGCCGGCCCTGGAGCGCGCCTTCAGGCGGCCCGCCGGCCTGAATTTGGTAGAAGTTCGGCGGGCCCCAGGCGTGGAAGTGCCATCCGAACACCGATTCGTAGAAACCCCGCGCGCGCTCGACGTCGTCGGCGTTGATCGCGAAGTGCGCGACCGCGTTGAAGGGAGCTCGATGGTGCTGCATACCGTGAGCATAGCCGATTCAACCCCCGGCCGTCTTTCGCGATCCGGCCGCGCGGTGTCGCGTTTTCGCCACGACGACGGGCACCCGGTGCGCTGGTTCGGCCTCGGCTTTCGCGGCAGCACGCTGCAGCCGCCGGGGCCGCCGGGCTGGCACCGCCTTATCGCGGCTCGCTCGGGTGCGTGCCTCGCGCGCGCGGCCGGTCTGCTCGCAACGATTTCCACCGATCACGGAATGCTCGTCGCCGACGGCGTCCCGGTCCAGCTGCACGCCTCCGAACGGATCGACGTGCGCATGCTGTATCTCGACGTGTCGCGCATGCGAATCGACATCGCACCGTCGCGTGCCGTCGCGGTGACGCCGCTGCTGCGCGAGCTCATCGAGCGCAACGTCGAACGCGGCGCGCTCGATGCTCGCGAAGCATCCGACCGGCATCTGATCGAGGTGATCTTCGACGAAGTTCACGCGCTCGCCGGCGTGCCGTTCGCGCTCGCGTTTCCATCTGATCCGCGCGCGCTGCGCGCAGCCGAGCACTGTCTTGCCGCCGGGGACGCGACGATCGACCGCCAACGGTTCGCGGAGATCGCGGGTACCAGCGCGCGCACGCTGGAGCGGCTGTTCGTTACGCAGACCGGCTGCAGCATAGGCCGCTGGCAACGCCGCATGCGGCTACTCGGCGCAGCATGTTCGCTCGCCGCCGGCGGCTCCCTCAACGACTCCGCCTTCAACGCCGGCTACGCATCGCCGAGCGCATTCATCACTGCGTTCCGCCGCACGTTCGGCATGACGCCGGGCCGCCTGCGCGCCGAGACGGATCGCGCTATGTCGGCCGGAAAGACGAGCCGCTAGCGTTACGGCTTGCCGTAGTTTGTTGTGAGGTAGTCCACGATCACCGGGACTTGGTCGTCCGCGATCGGCGCGCCGTACGCGTTCTTCATCTTGACGACCTCGGCCGTCCATTGCGCTTTTGTCAGGAGCGGCTGTGTCGAGACGTACGCCGAGGAGTGACAGCTCAGGCAAGCTGCCTGCACAGCGCCGACACCGGCGCCGGGTTTGTACGCCATTCCCGCGTCGCCCGGGAGCGAGATCGTCGCGGTGCCTTTCGGCGGCGCCGGCTTGCCCGCCGCGAAAGCGTTCGCGCCGAGAGCCGCCGCGCCGAGCGCCGCGACGCATGCGAGTACGGTCAGCGACTGTTTCGTCATATCACGCTCACCTTGTACGTCTCGATCGAGGAGCGCAGGTAGCCGCTGGGATTCCAGATCGGCGTCGCTTGCTGCACCGCGCCGTCGTTCGCGGTCGCGCGCACGGCCACCGTATACGTGCCGGGTGCAACGACCCACTCGCCGGCGAAGCGCCGGAAGCTGTACTTCCCGTAATCGCGTTCGAGCGCGACCTCGCGCCACGTCGTTCCGCCGTCCATCGACAGCTCGACGCGTTTGATCCCGCTTCCGCCGTCGAACGCGATCCCCCGGAGCTCGTTCCGGCCCCGCTTGAATGGAGCGCCGTCGGGGATGTTGGTGATGAACGAGCGCACCGCCATCCTGTTTATCGGAATCGTTGGGTAGCCGGTCGCGCCCGGCACGACGCTGTTGCCGGGTGTGTCCGGGATGCGGTACGCGGTCTTCATCCAGAAGTTGTCGTCCGTCTTGTCGAGCACGGTGATCGCCGAGAGCATCTTCACCCAGTACGTGGCGAACCAGCCCGGGACGATCAGCCGCACCGGATAGCCGTTGAGCACCGGGAGCGGCTCGCCGTTCATCGCGTACGCCACGATTACGTCGTCGCCGCGCGCGACGTCCACATCGAGCGACTTCTTGAAATCGGGCGTGCCGGGCAGCACCGCCGTATCCAGCCCGTCGAACTGCACCTGCTTCGCGCCCGCTTTGACACCGGCGCGGTCGAGGATGTCGCGCAGGCGGACGCCGGTCCACAGCGCGTTGCCCATCGCGCCGTTGCCCCACTCACCGCCGATCGCGCGCGGCGTGAACAATCCGCGCGAGTTCCCCGAACACTGGTTCACTGCCGCGATTTCCACGGCGGGCATCTTTGCGAGATCGTCCATCGAGAGCGACAGCGCCGTATTCACCGCACCGCTCACCGCGATGCGGTGCGCGCTCGCGTCGACCGATTGCGGGATGTTCGCGAGGTGCCAGCGCACGTAGAACGCGTCGTTCGGCGTGTACACGCCCGCGTTGAACACCTCGAACGGCGTCTCGAGCTGCGGCGGGCGCGGCGTGAGCAAAATCAGCGGGCGCTTCTGCGGAAACGCGACCAGCGGACGCGTTCCGTTGTCGAACGGCAGCTGCACCGTCTGCGCAAGGGCTGCGCGCGGCAGCGCGCCTGCGGCAAGCGCCGCACCGGCGGCGGCGAGAAAACGGCCACGACCGAGCTCCATGAGAGAACCTCCTGTGCGCACCGACCCGATTGCGGCTGTCGTTCACGCCGCACGCCGGGTTTCCTCGCGTGTGATCCGGAGCACCGCGCGTAATGCACTTTTCATCTCGCCCTCAGGCCGGTCCAATGCAGCCGGGTCGCGCCGGACGTACGCTCGACCCATCGCCCACGTACGACAGGAGGTCATTCATGCGTCCATCCCTGCTTGCGGCATATGTTGCCGCCGCGCTTCTCGCCGGATGCGGCGGAGGCGGCGGAACCTCGCCGGCATCCTCGATTCCCGCGAATAACCCCACCAACAACGCACCGTCGCTGAGCCCGAGCGACATCGCGCAATCCGCCACCGACGCCGCGTTCGAACCCATCGACACCGGCGAAGCCGACGCGGGCATCGGCAACGGTGGCCTCGGCACGTCATCGGCGAGCCGCAGCGCGCAGGCGCTGCCGCACGCGTGCAAGCACCGCACCACGCGCACCGTCACCGTGAACGCCGACAACTCGATCACGGTCGAGACGATCCACTACTACGACGACGCTTGCACGCAGGTCGAGCGCGACGCCATCGCGACCCGCGCGGTGAGCGGCGGCACGGAAACGATCTCGCGCACCGTCACCACGTTCAACCAGGCACACGCGCAGCTCGGCGTGCGCAAGAGCGCGTATACGCTCACCGGCTCGACCGGAAGCGGCTCGTGGACCGTGACGTCCGCGTTCTATCCCGGCACTTCCACCACGCCGATCGCGCAGTACGGCCACGCCGCATCGCTCAGCGCGAGCGCGTACACCGCGACGACCGGGCGCATTGCGAACGATCCCAAACCGTCGATCAATGCCTCGTTCGGCCACCAAGCCGCAGTGAACGCGACGGTCGCGATGGATTCATCGAACGATACGACGTTCACCGGAACGCGCAACGGCACGTCGTTCAAAGCCGGGCTCGGCGGGCTCACGCTCTCCGCGGCACCGCCGTTCACGATCTCCGGCGGCACGCAGCTGGGCTCGTCGGTGCTCACCGGAAGCGTCACGTTCGACGCCGACGGAAACCTCGCCGCGGTGAGCCTCACCGGAACGCTTCCCGGCGGAAATACGCTGGTCGTGACGAGCTCGACCGCCGCAAACGGCGCCGTCACGGTGAACGGCACGATCACTTCGCCGGCGGGCACGTCGGTCGCCACGTTCACCACCGACGCGAGCGGCAACGGAATTCTCACGCTCGCCAACGGCACGCAGGTGCCGATCGTCGACTGGCACGTGGTCTGGTAAGCGCCGCCGGGCATCTTCGGGGCTCGGGGGTGTCGAGCCTCGAACGCCACGCGCTGATGCCGGAGCTGTCCGCTGCGTTCGCACTGTGGAGGCGGCGCGCCGGGAGGGCTGCGTGCCGATAGAGAAGATAGCAAGGCCTCGATAGAGTGGGAATGCCAGCCATATGGCACAATCGCTGGGTAGATTGAATTCAGGAGGGCAGACGGCATGACAGCACAGGCGGTATCCGAGGAACGAGCCGCGGAAGCGAGCGGCGCACGGCTAGCGCTGTACCACGAAGTCTTATCACGCATCCGCGACGCATGGACCGCTTCCGATTACGATCAGATCTGGACGGTTCGCGACGACCTCACCCGTTGGGCGCCATGGGTCATCAGCTTGCCGGTCTGGGAGCTCGCTTCCGACACGGTCCGAACCACCCAAGAGGATTCGGATGAAAGCATTACCGCGCGTAAGGCATTCAACAAGCGTCTCGACCTAGGCATTCAGTCGTTAGCGACGCTTCTGGAAGGCGGCGACGAACGGGGACTGCCGAACGATCTGTTAGGCGACATTTCCGCCGATGTCGAGCAGTACACGAAACGTCTGAGCGCCTCAGCGCTCGCAGTGTAAACCGGAAGGAGTTGCGGGTGTCCCCATTCGACGAGTACACGTCGGACGATCTCGCGCGCGAATACGCAGACGATGACCGCGCTCGGAACGATGAAAGAACTCCTTTCGAGCGCGATCGAGCACGCATTATACATTCAGCCGCATTCCGGCGGTTAGGCGGCAAGACACAGGTTTACGGATTGGGCGCTTCGGACTACTACCGAACGCGGCTGACCCATTCGCTCGAGGTGGCGCAGATCGGAAAAGGCTTGGCGCTTCGGTTAAACGCCGACACAGATCTGGTCGAAGCGATTTGTCTCGCACATGATATCGGTCATCCGCCGTTCGGGCATGCTGGCGAGGCCGCATTACACGAAGAGATGTCCGATGTCGACGGCTTCAACGGCAATGCCCAGAACATTCGGATATTGACGAATACGGAAAGCAAGAGTCCGCGCTATCCCGGCTTGAATCTCACCCGAGCGACGCTCGACGGACTCATCAAATACCCGCAGCCGATCGATCCCGCAGGCGGAATTACGAAGGGATATTACAAAAGCGACGAAGCGCTGGTTCAGGGCTTTTGCACCGAGAAGGAGCGCACGTTCGAATGCCAGATCATGAACTGGTCGGATGATGTCGCGTACTCTGCTCACGATCTCGAAGACGCGCTGGTCATCGGGACCGTCACGAAAGAAGATCTGCAAAGCGATACGCAACGCAAGTCGATCTTATCGGAAGCACAGCGATCGTACCGCAAGGAGCATCCGCAGCTTCACTCCGAGCGCCCGTTGCGCGAGCAGGACGTCGTTGAGTTGACCGAGGGCGTCGTGCGCGGCTGCACGTCGCCTGGTGGCGACCGAATTGCGCTGATCAAGTCATTCGTGAGCCAGCACATCAGCGACTGTGTCACATCGACGACCAGCGAACCTTACTCGCACCGTCTGCGCCGATATGCCTACAAGCTCAAACCAGCGCCGGACATGGTCCGCAAAGTGGAGATATACAAAGCGATCACATTTGCCTGTGTCATCTTGACCGGGCCCGTATTGACGTTGCAGCAAGCGGGCCAAGCCGTCGTGCGCGAGCTTTATCGTGCCTTTGCCGACGGGGGAAACTCACGGCTTCCGTACTGGTACCCGATAGATTGGCGGGGACGCGTCGACGCCGCAATCACGCCGGCGAAGCTTCAGAACAGAGCCGACCCGCTTGCCCTCAAGCGCCTGTCGCGTGACTACATCGCTACGATGACGGATCGCTATGCCGAAGAGCAGTGGCGCCGACTGACCCTACCCGGCCAAGGCGGGTTGTTCGTCGCTCGCGCATAGCACGGCCGGACAGGTCATCGTGGCACACGACGCTACGTCCGTGAGTCGCCGCACTGTGCGCACACCGTCCGCGTTTCCAGCGCCGGGCCCGAAGCGAAAGCGATGGCGGGCAATAGCGGGTCCTCCGTCATCGGGACGACGCAGCCGGCCGTGCCCTCCGTTCGCGGCACGGCAGCGCTGCGTCCGACCGGGTGGCAAAATGAGGACTTTGGCTTCAGCACCATCGTGAGGCCGGCCGCGGCCCGATTCCGTCAGCATCCTTACAGGTTTCGCCGAGCGGCCGAGCGGCGGGCGCTGAACGCCGCCGGGGGAAATTTCGTTCTGCGGGTATCCTGTTCTTATCCATCCGCAATCATTCGGAGGACCAGATGCTCAGCAGACGACTCACCCTGGCGGCCTTCGCGGCGGTGTTCGCGGCATCGAGCTCGCTCGCGATGCTGCAGCAGGGCACGCGCCCGGCGTCGGCCGACCAAGACGATCACTGGCGGCGCCACGCCCAGCACGAGCGCCACGACCGTGACGGACGTCACTACAACCACGCGTACTACGGCAATCCCGTTTACGTCAACGGCGTCTACACCAGCAGCAACGGCTACTGGAGTAACCCGAACTACAACAACGGCTACTACAACAACGCGAACTACAACAACGGCTATTACACCAACCCGAACTACAACAACGCGTACTGGAACGGCAACTCCAACTACTACAACCCGAACAACGGCAACTGGAACCGTCGCCGTAGCGACCGCGACGACCGCCGCTGGAACCGCAACCGCAACAACGGCAACCACAACGGCTGGTACAACGGCAACGGTAACCGCCGGCACCTCGACCGCGACGGCCGCAAGGCGCACGTCGATCCGTGGCGGGACCACCGCTAGAACGGCCTCACCGAAATCACCTCGTAAACGGCAGAGCTCCGAAGCGCGCAGTAGCTTCGGAGCTCTCGCTTTTCCTGCGGGGTCGCGCCTTTACGGCGTCGCGGCGCTCTTGGGCTCTATCGCGTCGAGGCGCAGATCGCGCGGGCGCAGCTCGTGCTTCGCGTCGATGGTGCGCACCGAGCGCGTGTAGGTCGAGATGACGATCGACTGCGTGAATGCCGAACCCCTGCGATACCGCACGCCGTCGAGGAACTCACCGTCGGTGACGCCGCTCGCCGCGAACAGCGCGTCCTCGCTCGCGCAGAGGTCGTTCAGCGTGAGCGTCTTGCGGATGTCGTGACCTTCCTCGTTCGCGATCACCTCGTCCGCCTCGTCGCGCGGCCACAGCCGGCCCTGCATCTCGCCGCCCAGCGCGCGCGCCGCGCACGCGACGATCACGCCTTCCGGTGAGCCGCCGATTCCCGCGAGCACGTCGACGTTCGCCCGCTCCTCGAGAATCGCGTACACGCCGTTGGCGACGTCGCCGTCACCGAACACGCGAACGCGCGCGCCCGCCGCGCGCACTTGCCGCATCAGCGGCTCGTTGCGCGGGCGGTCGAGCAGCGCCACGGTGAGGTCGGACACCTCGCGGCCCTTGGCGCGCGCGAGCGCGCGCAAGTTCTCTTCCAGCGGCAGATCGATCGACACGACGCCGCGCCCAGCCGGGCCGGTGACGAGCTTTTCCATGTACGGAACGCGCGTGCGGAACAGCGCGCCGCGCGGTGCGGCGGCGATCACGGAGATGGCGCCGGGCCCGCCGCGCGAGGCCAGCGTCGTACCGTCGATGGGATCCACCGCGACGTCCAGCGACGGGCCGTCGCCGCTGCCGATCTCCTCGCCGTGGTAGAGCATCGGCGCTTCGTCCTTCTCGCCTTCTCCGATGACCACGACCCCGGCCAGCGCCGCGTCGCGTAGGGCGGTGCGCATGGCCTCGACCGCGGCACCGTCCACGGCGTTCTTGTCGCCGAGTCCGACGAGCCGCCCCGCGGCGATCGCGGCAGCCTCGGTCGAGCGGACGAAGGCATATTCGAGCGCATGGGTCTCCATATAGGCGCGTATTTCCAGGTGCCCGCTTGCTGAAAACCTGCCGAGCGGAGCGGCCAGCGGCGAAAATCCTGTCCGCCGGACCTGTCGGACCGTTCGCAGCAATCGTGCCGCGGCGGTTGCCCTGACCGCTGGGGCTCGCCCTTGCGGCTGGTAACGGCCTTGGGCCAGCCCTCGCGGAGAGCCTGCAAGCTAAAGCGAACCTCTCGCTTCGTGCACGAACGTGACGTCGAGCTGTTCGATGCGATTGCCGGCGCGCTGACCGCGACCGACGTGGAGCGCGCGCTCGAAGCGGCGCTGCGCGAGATCGTGCACGCGCTCGACCTTGCGACCGGCTGGATCTGGCTGCTCGATCCTGAGACCGATCAGTTCTATCTCGCCGCGGCACACGATCTGCCGCCGTACCTGCGCGAGCCGGTGCAGATGACGGGCGATCCGTGCTGGTGCATGGAGTCGTTCGTGGACGGCGATTTCGATTCCAAGAACGTCGACATCATCGCGTGCTCGCGCCTGCGCCGCGGCGCGCGCGAGGGCGGCGAAGCGCTCACGCTGGGCTTGCAGTCGCACGCGTCGGTGGTGCTCCGCTTCGGCGAGCGGCGGCTGGGGATCATGAACGTGTCGCCGCAGATTCCGCGCAAGCTGTCGGAGAAAGATCTGCGGCTGCTCTCGGTCACCGGCGCGCAGATCGGTCTCGCGGTGGAACGCGGGCGCTTGGCGGAAGAAGAGGCGAACGCCGCGCGCACCGCCGAGCGGACGCGGCTCGCGCGCGAGATCCACGACACGCTCGCACAAGACCTCACGGCGATCGCGCTGCAACTCGAGAGCGCGCTGCGCGACGTGCCGCGCGACTCACCGGCGGCGCAGCGCATCACAACGGCGCTCGACGTCGCGCGCGCGTCGATGGCACAGGCGCGCGCGTCGGTGCTCAGCCTGCGTTCCGATCCGCTCGCCGGCCGCGCGCTGCCGGGCGCGCTCGCCGCGCTGGCGCGCCGGCTGACGTCGGAGACCGGGATGCGCGTGACGCTGCACGAGCGCGGAGCAACGTCGCTGCCGTACGAAGTGGAAGGTGAGCTGTTTCGCATCGCGTCCGAAGCTCTCGCCAATGCGCGCCTGCACGCAAAGGCATCGCGAATCGAGATCGAGCTGATCGGCGAGGACGACGCGGTCGCGCTGCGCATCCGCGACGACGGCATCGGATTCGACCCGTCCGCGCAAGACGGCGAACGGTACGGCCTGCGCGGCATGGACGAGCGCGCGCGGCTCGCCGGCGGGCGATTCCGCGTCGAGTCGACGGGCGCCACGGGAACGCTGATCGAGACGATCGTACCGGCCGTACGCCCGTAGCCGCGCGCCGTCGTTCGCGCCGGCCCCGAAAAGCCCGGTACGACCGGGACGTACGGGCCTCTTCGCGCTGCCGTGCCCGGGGCACAGGAGATGCGCGCGTTTGCGCTCGTGGCTCTATCGCGGCTCCTCGGGAGGCCCTTCGATGCGTCGTTCAGCTGCATTCGCGGCGATTTTGGCGGTGCTGCTTTCCGGCTGTGGCGGCGGCGTGCGGTCCGTCATGCCGGGCGGCTCGGGCGCTGCGCAGCTTCGCCCGCAAAACACGAACATCGACCTCTTCGCCGGAACGCTTTGGTACGGTGACGGCACGTCGGTGCACGGTGTGCCGCTCGCGGCGAACGGCGCGCCCGCCAAGATCCAGGGTAATTTCACGGGCTCCGGCGATCATCTCGCCCGCGCGATCGACATCGGGCCGGAGGGCACGATCTACGAGCTCGACGCGACGGACTCGGGGACGCGGTGGCGTCTTCAGACCTACGCCCCAGGGTCGAGCGGTTCGGCCGGTCCGCAGCACATCTTCACGGGAACGGGAACGCCATTGCAGGTCGCGCTCGTGGGCGACGGCATCGAGGTGCTTTCGGTGAGCGGCACGCCGAAAGCCGTTGGCAGCAGCGCGACGCTCAGCACGTTCGCATACGGTGTGGACGACTATTCGAGCCCTATTCGAACGCTCGCGCTCGGCGAAAGCGTCAGCGACGTCGCGGTGGACGGTGATGGGTGGATCTATGTCGCGCACTACGGTGGACGGGGAATCACGGTGTTCCCGCCGCGCGCGTGCGATGGCGCCGCGCCGCGGCGGACCATCGCGTCGAACATCGTGGCGATTGCCGCGGTGGCGGTGGCGGACGACGGTACGGTCTATGCCCGCGACGGCCTGTCCCCCAAAGTGGGCGCGTACGCACCTGGATCGAACGGGCCCGATCCTTCGCGCAGCTTCGATCTGTCAAGCGACGCCGTCGGTCCCGAGGGCGGCATAACGGTCGACTCCAAAGGCAACGTGTACGCCGGCATCCAGGATGTCGGCGGCAATACGCGCGTCGACGCCTATCCGCCCGGCATGCGCGGTTCCGGCGCGCCCGTGCGCACCATCGCCACACCCACCGCGTACGGATTCGTCGGGTCGATCGCGATCGGTCCCGCGATCGTCGCCGAGTCGCTGTACGTGGCCTCGCAGGATCGCGTCAACGTCTTTGCGTCCGATGCGAACGGGCCCGCGACACCGCAGCGCCAGATCACGAGCGTGTACGATCCCGGCGGGCCGGGCAACAACGCGCGGCCCGCATCGCGCGCCAGCGGCGTCGCGGCGGGCGCGAACGGAACGCTCGTCGTGCTCGAGACGATCCGCCCGAAGAACAGCCTGCCGCTCAACGCAGTCGCCGTGTACGCGCCGGATGCAAACGGCGGCACAAACCCGCAGGCACGCTTCACCCAGACGGGGGGCTACGCCGGGATCGCGATCGCGCGCGTCCCCGGGACGCCCGGCTACGACGTCCTTGCCGCCGCCTCGCCGACCTACGTCGTCGACACGTTTCCGGGCGACAACCAGCAGAACGGGCTGTTCTCGACGGTGCAGCTGACGCCGCGCAGTGCGCCGCCCAACGGCATCGCGGTCGACAGCGAGCTGAACGTGTACGTCAGCTCCAGCAACCCCGGCGTCGTAAACGTCTATGCGCCCGGATCCCGCGGACCCGCGACGCCGGTCCGCAGCCTCAGCTTCAAGCGGTCGGACGGACCGATCGCGATCGGGCCGGACGACACGCTGTACGTCGCCGCGCACGACGGCATGCAGTCGCCCCTGAACTACATCTATTCGTTTGCAAAGGGCTGGACGGCGTCCAGCGCACCGCTGTGCAGGCTCGGGCCGTTCTCCACAAGCACCGCGCCGGGCATTCCGGTCGCGCTGGCCGTCGATGCGCAGAGCCAGCTCTACGTGGCGCTGAATTACGCCGGCGCCGGCGGACCGAGCAACGCAGTCGAAGTGTTCGCGCCCGGCTCGTGCGGGCCGCCGGCGCCGGCCCGCACGCTGCAGAACCCGATCGCGCCGGGTGACCCGCTCGGCGGCACGATCGTGTCCATCGCCGTCGGCTCGTAGCGAGCGCGTTGCGGTGCCGTGACATCCGCATGATTCGGGTCGCGATCGTGGACGACCATCCGATCGTGACCGACGGTGTCGTGGCAAACCTTCGCGCTGAGCCGGAGATCGACGTCGTCGGAACGGGGATGAGTGCTGATGATGCGGTCGCAATCGCGGCGGCCCAGGCGCCAGATGTGCTGATCCTCGACCTCGAATTGGGCGGCCGCAGCGGTCTGGACGCGATCCCGGGCGTGAAAACGGCGTCGCCGCAAACGCGAATCGTCGTATTCAGCGCGTATGCCGGCGAAGAGCGCGTCGCGACGGCGTTCGAGCGCGGCGCGGATTCGTACGTGCTCAAGGGAACGTCGAGCGACGAGCTGGTCGCCGTGGTGCGCGCCGTCGCGGCGGGCGGAACGATGATCCCGGCCGATATCGCCGCGCAGCTCGCGCGCGCCGTGCGCCAGCCGCGTCGCGACCGCCTCACCGACCGCGAGCGCGAGATCCTGGCGCTGCTCGCCGAAGGCCTTTCAAACCGTGCCGCAGGCGAACGCTTGGGCATCGCGGAGCGCACGGTGAAGTTCCACGTCGGCGAGATCCTCGCGCGCCTCGGAGCATCGAACCGCGCGCAAGCGGTCGCGATCGCGAAGGCACGCGGCATCGTGTAGCCTCCTCAGCCCGAGCACCGGCGCTCACTCCTGGCCGAACGGACAGGACCCGCACCGTACCTCGGAGCGTCGCGGCGGCACGGTCGCGCGCGGTACGCTGCGGGAATGAACGACTATACGTGGTTCGAGCGCGGTCACGTCGCGATCGTCACCGGTGCTTCCAAAGGGCTCGGGCTCGCCGTGGCGCGCGAGCTTGCGCGCGCGGGGATCTCGCTGGTGATCGACGCTCGCGGCGCCGACGCGCTGGCTGCGGCCGAGCGCGAGCTGTCCGAGCTCGTGCCCGTTGTCGCCGTCGCCGGCGATGTCGCGGACGGCGCGCACGTGCACCGGCTCATCGAGGCGGCGGAGACGCGCTTCGGGCGGATCGATCTCGTCGTGAACAACGCGTCCACGATCGGGCGTTCGCCGCTGCCCGCGCTCGACGAGCTGTCGCCCGCGACCGTCGACCGCATCTTCACGACCAACGTCTTCGCGCCGTTGCATCTCATCCAGCACGCACTGCCCATCATGCGGCGCGGCGGCGGCGGGACGATCGTCAACATCAGCTCCGACGCCGCGGTCGAGGCGTATCCCGGCTGGGGCGGCTACGGCGCCGCCAAAGCCGCGCTCGAGCACATGTCGCGTATCCTCGCCGCCGAGATCGACGGCAGCGGGATCGGTGTCATCGTCGCCGATCCGGGTGACATGGACACCGACTTGCACCGGCAAGCCGTGCCCGACGCCGATCCGTCCGAGCTCGCGAACCCGCGCGACGTCGCGCCCGCGCTGCTGCGCGCGATCGCTTCGCCACGGCCGGGCTACGTGCGCGTCGCACTGCAGTCGTCGGGCGTCGCGCTGCATTCGTCCGAGGTGGCCGTCGGAGCGTGAGCGTGTCGGTTCCTTTCATCCTTCCGGCGGCGAACGAAGCGACGGCGCCGCCGGAGCGGCGCGGCCGCGCGCGCGATGGCGTGCGACTGCTCGTCACCGACCGCGCCGCGCGCACGCATCGCGACGCGGCGTTTCGCGACATCGCGTCCTTCGTGCGGCGCGGCGATCTGCTCGTCGCGAACGACTCCGCGACGATTCCCGCCGCGCTCGTCGCCCACCGCGGGGACGGAACGCCGCTGGCGCTGCACCTGTCCACGCGCATCGCGGACGATCTCTGGATCGTTGAACCGCGCAACGCGGATCACCGGCGCGCCGAGCCGCGCGAGCCGGTTACCGCGGGCGAGCGTGCCGCACTTGCTGAGGATGGCGCCGTGACGTTTCTCGCGCCGGTCGACGCTTCTCATCCGCGTCTGTGGTATGCCGGCCTGAAATTGCCCCGGCCGGTCGACGTGTTTCTCGCACGGCACGGTGCGCCGATCCGCTACCGCTACGTCACCGACTCCTTCCCGCTCGCCGACTACCAGACGATCTTCGCCCGCGTCCCCGGCTCGGCGGAGATGCCGTCGGCAGGCCGTCCGTTCACGGAGCGCGTTCTCGACGATATTCGCGACGTGGGCGCGAGCGTCGCGACGATCACGCTGCACACCGGCGTGTCCAGCCCCGAGCGCCACGAGCGCCCGTACCGCGAGTGGTACGCCGTCCCCGCGGCGACGGCCGCCGCCGTGAACGCGACGCACCGCCGCGGCGGCCGCGTGATCGCGATCGGAACGACGGTCGTGCGCGCGCTGGAAAGCGCCGCAGCGAGCACCGCGGCGCTGATTCCCGGCGCCGCGGCGCGCGGCGAGGCGATCGCGGCCAGCGGCTGGACCGATCTCATCGTCACGCTCGAGCGCGGCGTCGCGGTGGTCGACGGCCTGCTGACGGGGCTCCACGAGCCCGAGGCGAGCCACCTCGATCTGCTGCGTGCCTTCGCGGATGAGCCGCTGCTGGAGCGCGCCTACGACCGCGCGCTCGCGAACGGCTACCTCTGGCACGAGTTCGGAGACGTGCACCTCCTGCTCTGACGGGATCCGTGCCTGCTCTGACGCGTTGAAGCGAACCGGACGCCGCGCCGCGAAGCGGCAGCGTCAGACGCATGGCGAAGATGTATTTCCGGTACTCGGCGATGAACGCGGGCAAGTCGACCGCGCTCCTCCAGGTCGCCCACAACTACGAGGAGCACGGGCGGCGGGTGGTGATCTTCACCGCCGAGATCGACGACCGCTACGGGGTCGGCTTCGTCACCTCGCGCCTGGGGCCCAAGCGCAAGTCGCTCACGTTCGACGCAAGCGTGGACTTCATGCGCCACCTCTCCAACGCCGACAACGTGTCGTGCGTGCTCGTCGACGAGGCGCAGTTTCTCTCACCCGACCAAGTGCGACAGCTCCATCGCATCGCGCACGTCACCGGCATCCCGGTGATTTGCTACGGGATCAGG
>JAQBPK010000119.1 GCA_028287565.1 Vulcanimicrobiota bacterium | reverse complement strand
CACCGCTGTCGTCTCGCTCGGGTGCCGTGAGCCGCGACGTGAGCAGTTGGATCTCGATGAACGTCTTGATGCTCGACGAGCACACCGCCGTCGTGGAACGCGCGGAGAAACCGATGATCGCGCTCCTAGAGTCGCTCGGCTGCGAGGTGATCCCGTGCGCGTTCGACCGCGTGTACCCGTTCGGCGGAAGCTTTCACTGCTGCACGACGGACATTCGTCGCGACGGCGCGCTGCGGTCATACTTCCCGTCGCTCGACGGGTGATGCGTTAGGCCTCGCTCAGGACGAACGAATTGCCGCGGCGCGTCTGAAGGCGCAAAGGGCTCGCGCTAGAATGCTTTGTCAGCATGCTATGGCAAGCATTATTCGCGGCGGTCGCGGTTGCGTCGACCGCGCTCTTTGGCGCACCGGCGGTGTCCGGCGTGCGGGGCGATTCCCGTCCGCTCACCGCCGCTGAGCAACGAACGTTTCTGAGACTGGTCTGCCGTTCACACTACGTGGCGAACGGTGTAACGCACTGTGTTGACAGGATCGGCTATACGGTTCCGTCGAGGCCCAACGACGATTTGCGCCTCACCGCGATTCTCTACGGCCCGCTGACGCGCGACGGTGCGCGGCAGGCGTACGTCACGTACCTATCGGAGTGGGAGCCGCACGCGACTAACTTCGGCGGCGGAATTCTCTTCGAGGCGGGACCGGACGGCTGGCGATTTTCGAAATGGTACCCCGGCGGTCAAATGGATCGATGTTTGCTGCTGCCGGGAGCCGGCCGGGCGCGGTTTCTCTGCTGGTCGGCATACGCCGAAATGGGTGAGTTCTCCCAATCGGTGGTGGTGCGCCACGTTCTGCCGTCGCCGGCGGACCAGAGAATTTTCAGCGCGGCTGACAGCCGCGCGGTGTTCGGAAATCCAATGTGTGCGGACGACGCATCGAGCACCGCTGCCCCGCTATGGATTTACGTCGATCCGGTACATCGCTCGCACGGTGGGGCGTTTGCCGAGGCGACTGCGACATACGCGACGCCCGACGATGTGAAAGCGGCCTGCTCGCACAATGACTTGCGCCAGCTTCATACGGCGAAGAAGATCGTGCGGTTCGTGCTCAGCGCCGGCACGGTGCGGGTCGTCGAATGAGGAGCCCGATCGATTGCTCGCATCTCGTCAGCGCGTGCCCATCCGACGGCGGTGCCGGACTATCGCATTCACCGCCCGTGAATTCGGCGCAGAACACGTTCGTGAACTGCTCAGCGCAAATATTTCGGGACGATCAAAAGCGCGTTGTTCAGGAGACGGCCCGGCGCAGTGAGGTATCGCCCGCGATACCACAGTCCTGATGAGGCGCCGCCGTCGAGCGCCATGGCGTCAGAGGCTCCGAGTCTCAGCATGACGTCCGCCATCTGACGGATCGTTCCGTCCGATGTCGCGAGGATCAGCCGGCCGTCGCGCGTGAGGCCGACGGCGCTGCGCGCTGCGGACGCGTAGAGGATCTTCGGGTCGCGAAATCCCTCCGCGGCCGGATCCACCGTGACGCGGCCGTTCGTTATCAGCCGCGGACCGCAGCCGATCGCTTCTCGCGCGTTGGCGAAGGCTCCCAACGATTGACCGTCGCCCCGCACGATACGAAACGATGCGCGCCGGCCGACGGCGAAGTGCGCGGCGGCCTTCGATTCACCGCGAAAGTAGACCACGTAACCGTGGCGCGGGATGATTGTCGAGCTTGTGTTGATCGCGGTTACGACGCCGTCCGCCACCTGCACCTGCGGACCGCCGCTGAGCCCGGTTCGCTCGCCCCAGTCCGGCGTGAAGATCGTGATCGTTTCCTGCGTTCCGGCGGGATAACGGTTGATCCAATACGCGTACCAGTTGTTCGGGAATGTCCACCGCTCGTCGAGCGAGCCTTCGATCTTGAGCGGGATGCGATCGATCGAGCCGCGGTTCTGCGCGTCGAACCACAGCACGTCTCCGACGTCGCCCTTGAAGATGAAGCCGCCGCCGGTGATCATCGTGTGGTTGGGATTGCGCAGCGGCAGCGAGCCGTACGCCTCGAAGTCGCCTCCGTTGATCGCGGCGAGCGCGTGGTAGCGCCGCGCGATCGCGTCGAGCGCCGAAATATGCCCGGGTTGTCCGTCAGCCAGACCGATCCGCACCCCGACGTCCGCGAGCCGAACGTCCAAGAATTCGACTGCATGGCCGTTGACGGTCGTCCGGCCTTCAACGATCCCGCCGGGCGGGGAGGGTGTGGCCGAGGAAGTGGACGCGCTCACCGCAACGGCGATCACGAGCGCGACTAACCCTGTCGAGGTCCACCGGTCCATCGCACCATGAACGGTCTAAGGCCGCCTCGTGTTTCAAGAGCAGAAGCCGCCGAGACCTCTCGGCGGCTTCCTTGTTATTCGCGGAAAGAAATAGTCTCGCTCGACGCCGTCGTAGCGGCCGCTGCGCATGCAGCACTTCTTGAAACCGGCGTCCCGAGCCGCAGATGCAGGGGTCGTTTCGACCCAGCTTCTCGATCAGCTCTTTGTCGCCGTGCACGACGCGGTCGCCGCGCTTGACGTTGGTTTCGGACGGATATCCTGCGCGTCGTTTGCTAGAACGCGTAAAAGCTGGGCAGTTGATCGTAGTCGTCGTGTCGCATGATGAACCTCCTTGCGGACAACGATGCCGATCCTACACGACGCGGGCGGGTACCGTCAAGCGGTGCTCGTGTTTCAGGAGGGAGTACTCCTCAATCGCGAGCGGCCGCGCGGGTGGTCGTGGTGCATGGCGGGTGAAACCACGGTCAGCCCGGCCGGGCCGACGGCTCCGCCGCTGACGGAGCTGGAATGCAGGCTCGTTCGGCGCAGTCGTGGCCGCCGCAGAGCAGTTCGCAAAACGGCACGCCGAGCGCTTTTGCAAGCTGCGGCAGCTCTCGCTTGTCGACCGTCAGGCCGGCCTCGAGCCGCTTTATCGTGCCGACGAAGACGCCGGAGTCCTCGGCCAGCTCGTACACGCTGTAGCCGAGGCCGATGCGCAGCCGGAAGACGCGCGCCGAAAGTGGCTCGACCAGCACGGGGTTGCGGTGTCCGTTCCGGTACGGCGGCGATTTCTTGACGATGATCGTCATTTCGCCTTGATGCACCAGAAGGCGGCTTCAAGCGCGTAGCTTATCGATGCGCGCAGACAGACGCATGCGAAACGCACGTTCGGCTCGCGTGCAGTATCGGCGAGCGTGTAACGAAAGCCGCCGGTGGATTCGTCGACGCAAGCATCGATGCCGTGCTCGCGCAGGAATCGCACGACGACTTCGGCGTTGAAGTCGTCCGGCTGCACGAGGCCGGCCATGTTCTGGTGCTGTTCGTCCGTCACGTCGGCGATTGACGCGTGGAACTCCGTAGGCGCCGGAGGTTCGGCGACGGAAAAGCCGCGCCGAGGGCTCGACGCCCATGCGCCGAACTCGTAGACTGTCATTCGATGTTCACTCCATCGGGTGACGGGCTCGGCCGGTGCTCAAACACCGGTCGGGTCGCTGTATGTTACAACGCGAAATGAATCGCTGTGGAAATTATAGCACGAACGTGTGTTCGTATCAACAAATTGTCAAACAAAATATTTGAAAAATCGTGTCGGCGAACTGTCGCTCGAAGGCGCAAGAATCGTCCGTCAATCTATGCGCTTCGGCGTCGAGACCGCCGACGAGGTGCCGGCACGCCTTCCCTTCGTTCGCCTTCAATCGCGGGCGGATTCGTCTCGTCGAGCGCGTTCCACCAAGATGGCGAGCCAATACCGCGCTCGTAGCAGGTGACGAGCAGTTCCTCCTTCGAGTGAACGTTGAACGCCCGGAAGAGCGTCTCGGTATAATCCTTGATGGTATGTTCGGATAAGCCGAGCAGTGCTGCTACCTCTTTCGCGCTCTTGGCCGCGAGAAAATGGCGCAGTACTTCGCGTGGCTGGGGCGCTAGCTTCGCGGCGATCGGATCCCGGTAGACGTTCATCCATCGTCCGAGCCTACGCGCGATGAACGAGCGCGGAAAATGCTTGCGGCAGAGCAGCGCGGCCGCTTGTAGATACTGGTCGTCGCGTGTTCGCGCCGCGTGCGGCGTCTCGTCGAGCTCGATGAGCGCAAGGGCCGCGCGCCACAAGACTTTGACGCGCAGCGCCGTCCTGTGGACGTTCTTAAAAGCGTCCCAGGCGCGATCGAATTCCCCGCTGATCCGAAAGACGAGACCGCGGACAAAGGTTTCGAGTATCCAGAGCCTTACATCATCGTGAAACAGGCGAGCCCGGTCGATATTCGATGTCAGAGAGTCGTACCGGTCAAGAGCCGCAATTGCGGCGCGCCCGTCGCAGACGGCGGCCGCTTCGGCGAGCAAGAGGAGGCCGACGCGCTCTTCGTCGCTCGTCGCGTTCCAATCCACGGTATCGGCGATCTCGCCGGCATCCGCCGCAAAAGCGCGAGCACATGCGAAGTCCCGGAACGCGGCAGCTATCAGGGCTCTGTTCGCGAGCGACCACGTAAGCCAAGCGGGCGACGGCGCGAGGCGATCGGCGACCCGGGCGCGCTCGTAAGCGTTGTCCCGATCGCCGTCAAACGCGAAAAGCCACGCGTCTAGCGACGCGATCTGCATTCGGGACACTCCTGGAATCCGTACAGCAGCAATTTCCGACGGGCGCCCTCCGATCTCGGGGACATCCGTGTGCGTCCCGCGCACCTCGGCGGATTGCAAGGCCACTTCGAGAGCGGCAATCTGCACGACGATTTGCTCTGCCAGGTCCGAGTCGCGCTGCGAGCACGACTGATAGGCGTTGAGCGCCCAGCGAAACAGTTTGAGGGCATGCTCGTAGCGCTCTTTCGCGACCGCGACAAATCCGCGCAATGAAGCAGCTCGGACCGAGATGACGTCCGCCCTCGCGTTTTCGGCGAGCACGGCATGGTCGAGAACCGAATCGTACTCCCGTTTGAGCCAATGAACGTATGCGATCTGGTATTCGATCTCAGCCCGGATTGCTGGATGCGCGTCCAGCGTCCGGGCCGACGTTGCGACGTCGCATAGGAGCGTAAGCCCTCGATCGACATCCGTTGCCTTCGCCACGGCCGTGCCATGCAGCATGCGAGCGGTGCAGGCCTCGTCCACACCGACGAATCTCCGAAGAGCCGGCTCGAGTATGTCGATCGCTTCAGCGGCGCGATGAAGTCTCAGCAGCGCGCGACATCGCAGGAGTATGGCCTCGCGTTTCCCGGCATCGTCCTGCGGTGAGTAGCCGGAGATCGTGTCGAGGCACGCGAGGAAGTCGCCTCGGAACCATGCGTCACGCGCAACGGTGAGAATCGAATCGGAAATGAGGACGTCGACCCCGTCGTTTGGGCGGCTCGGCTGCATACCCGTTGCACCGTCGAGAACCACGGCACACCGCGCCGCTTGCCTCGGCGGTTCCCACGTCGCCGCCGACGTCCTCCTTTTCGGTCGTCGTTTAGACCGGCCCGCCGCCGACCGTGTTCGGTTGTGGCGGCGTTGCGCCGACCGGCCCGCCCCCGACAGTATTCGCCGGCTGCACTACCGATACGGGGCCTCCACCGACGGTGTTATCCGGCGCAGCGCTCGGCGCAAGCCCGAGCGAAATCAGCAGCACAAGTAGCAATGACATAGCGAGGATACTCCTTCTGTGCGGGACTCCCCCAAACGGGGGACCCGACCGTATCCTAGCGCGTCTAACGGACGAGAGTCACGCGCCACGCGGCGCCCGCGCGCTGAACCGCCCGTATTTCACCGGATTGCAAACCCGCTCTTCGCCGAGGCACCATAGACAGCAAACTGCTTGGAGCATCCAGGGTGTGCCGGTACGCATTGCGTCATAACGGATCAAGAGTCTCGCGGTTATCGCACGCGTGAACGAACCACGCGGCAACCGTTCACGCGAAATCCTCCTCACGGAAAATCAGCACCGGATCATAGAGCGATTGATTGCCGGCGACACGGTGCCGGAGATCGCGCGCGCAAAGCACCGCAGTATCCTCACGGTCAGGACTACGGTTCGAACGGTTTACCAGCGCTTTGGCGTCCATAGCGTCTCGGAACTCGCAGCCGCGATCGCGAGTCCCGAGTTTCGCATTCACATCGTGGACGTTACCGGACGCAAGCGTACTTTGCGATCTGGACTCAGAGCGATTCGGGAGGCATTGGTCCGCATCGACGAAGACAATAAACGATCGGGCAGAAAACGTCGTCGTGCCTCAATCAGCCTCGCCGTCGAGGAAATGACGGCAATCCTCTCTGCGTGCGAACACGCCGCTGACGATGCACTCGCGGCAAGGACCCCCAACGTCCAGTGCTTCATCGAACCGCAAGGGCCAGGAGAAGGCTAAGTTTACCGTTTGGGGGCCGTGCGGTGCGTCAGTCGCACTGCCAGTCGAAGGCCCACGTGCCGCGTGCCTCGCCTGTTCCGCGCGCGAAGTAGCAAGTCGAGTCCGCGTGGAAGACGAAGTTCGCCTTCGGCACCATGTCGAGCTGGAGGACGAATTCCGGTTCGGACGGTGTCGAGTCGTGGGCGGCGTAAAAGATCTCGCCCTGGATCAGCGACGGCCAGCCGCCCAGTTTGCAGCCGCGTGCGGCGCCGAAGTGATCTTCCCAGCGGTCGGAGATCGCGTCCGGTATGTCGAGATCGGCAGCGTCCTCCCAGTCGGGATAATCGTGTTCCAAAACCGTGTAGCGTACCGGGAACGGCCGGATCGGCTTTTCGTCCGCCATCATCTCGGAGACGCCGTTCGCGACGTCACCCGGAACGTCGGTCACGGTGAGTTGGGCAAGGCGCGGGTACGCGCGCACCAGCCAGCCGTCGCCGTTCGGCGTAGCCGCTTGCAGCGCGCCTCGTCCGAAGAACACCGCGATCAGCTCGAGATCGGCGAGCGACGGCGGCACGAACGGTGCTTCGCGCAGGTTGAGCTGCGCGATCGGCAGCATCGCCTGACCGGCTTCCATCGGCCACGTCTCGCCGGGGAGAGCGAGGTTCACGCGGCCGAACCACGACGCCGACGGGTCGGCCGGCGGCCGAAAACCGCCGACTTCGATCAGCGTCGCGGGGCGGGCGAGCCGCGTCTTCAAGTCTTTTATCGAGACGCGTGCCGCCACGGATCAGCGTTGCAATCGCGATGCGGCGGCTTCGTCCACGAACCAGTCGAGCTCGCCGTGCCGCGGGCTGACGACTTGGGCTGGATAGACGTCGGTTTGGCGCGCGCCTTCCAAGACCGCGCGCAATGCGTCGGCTTTTTCCGCGCCGCCGGCGGTGATCGCGACGTTGCGCGCGGCGTTGATCGCGCTGGGCGTCAGCGTCATACGCCATTTATCGAGCTGCGGCACGTAGTGCGCGATGGCGTACTTGTCTTTGTCGATACCCGCGACCGTTCCGGGGAACAGCGAGGCCGTGTGACCTTCCGGGCCCATGCCGAGCAGCACGAGATCGAGCCGCGGATGCTCGCCGAGCTCGCGGCGCATGATGATGTCGTAGTCGGCCGCGGCAGCGGTCGGGTCGTCCTCGCCGCGCATGCGGTGCACTTGGCCGCGCGTGACGTGCAATGGATCGAGAAGCGTCTCGCGGTTCATCCGGTAGTTCGAGTCTTTGTCGTCCGGCGGCACGCAGCGCTCGTCGCCGAACCAGAACACGACGCGGCTCCAGTCGATCTTGCTGCGCCGCGGCAATGCCACCAGCAGCGCGTTCACCGCGCGCGGCGTCGAGCCGCCGGCGAGCGCGACGTGCGCGAAGTCGCGCTGTGCGAGCACGTCGGACAGCACCGTGACGACGTGATCCGCCGCCGCGATGGCGAGCGCCCCGGCGTCGGGCAAAATGGTGACGATCTTCGGGACGGCCATGTTGCGCCGCCGTCAGCCGAGCAGCGTGCCCGCGCTTTTCAGCGCGGTTTCGAACAGCTCGTCCGTTCCCGGCTCGAGCACCGCGCGCTCGAGCAGGCTCGCGTTGTCGATCGCTTGCAGCGGGAACAGGCGCGGTTCGCGGGCGTGCTCGCCTTCGACCCATACTTTCACCACCGCGTCGTTGTCTTCGGACACTTCGCCGTGGTACCAGGACGTCTCGCTGTCGAGGCAGATCGTCTGCACGCGGCGGATGTCGCCGACGCGTTTGTGCTTGAACGCGATCTGTTTGTTCGCCTGGTCGGTGAACGTGCCGGGTCCGGACGGCGTCCAGCCGAGACGGCTTGCGAGCCAGCCGCCGAGGTAGAGCGCTTCAGAGTCGGAGCCGCTCGCGATGTGCAGCGCGCGGATGGTGAACAGCTCGCCGAGCAGGTTCGGATCGTCGAAGAAGTTCGCAATCATGTCCTGCCAGGGCCGCAGGCGCATCCAAGCCAGATCGCGCAGCGCGACCTCCGGGTGCTCGGCGTGGAATCCGACCAGCATGCGCAGCGCCGTCTCGTCGCGCGTGCCGCCCGACGAATCGACGAGCAGCGTCGTGATCAGCGGCAGGAGCGCATAGAAGATCGGACGGCTTTGCTCGTTGATGCCGCTCCACCACAGCACGGTTGGTACGTTCGTTTTGCAGAGGCCGGTGACGTAGCCGACGACGGTCTCCGCGTCGGCGTTGCAGACGTCGATCTCGACTTTCTCGCTGTCCACCGTGATCGTCGATTGCGCGTTGCGCGGGCTCGTCGTCACCGTCGCCGCGCCCGCGCAGCTGCCGCTGTGGTCGAGAATCAGCGTGAACGACGGGTGCTTCTCGCTGAGCATCCCGGCCCGCTCGATGATCCAGTCGCGCCGCGCCGGGTCGTCGATCCACACGACGAAGTTCAGCGTGGACGTGGACAGCTTCGTACGCGCCAGCTCGCCGCGAATCGCCTCGAGCGACGTCGAGACCGTCGACGACTCCAGGCTCATATCTTGCGCCACTCGCGGTCGTCCATCGCGATCATGCGGTCGGCCGACGGCGGTCCCTGGCTTCCGGCGCTGTAGTTCGGGAAGCTTTCGTCGATCGTGTTCAGCCAGCGGTCGAGCACCGGCATAACGATCTGCCACGCCGTCTCGACGGCGTCCCAGCGGGTGAACAGCGTCGCGTCGCCGCGCATCGCATCGCCGATGAGCCGCTCGTACGCCGGCGCCGAGACGACGCCGAACCCGGTGCCGTAGTTGAAGTCCATCGACACGGAGCGGATGTGCATCTTCGGGCCCGGCACTTTCGCGTTGAAGCGCAGCGAAATGCCTTCCTCGGGTTGGATCTTCATTACCAGCACGTTGTTGTCGAAGTTGTCGCCGTAGTCGCCGAACAGGCGGTGCGGCAGCGAGCGGAAGCGGATCGCGATCTCGGAGTTCTTGTGCGCGAGACGTTTGCCGGTGCGCAGGTAGAACGGCACGTCGGCCCAGCGCCAGTTGTCGATCCACAGCTTCACGGCGGCGTA
>JAQBPK010000090.1 GCA_028287565.1 Vulcanimicrobiota bacterium | reverse complement strand
TTGCGGGAGCGGGACGCCCGCGGGCACGCCGACGAGCACGATGCGCGACAGCGGCAGCAGCTGCGCGTCGCGCCGCGCGGCGAGCTCGCGCAGCTCGTCCAAGTACGCCTTGGGCATCTCCTCGATCACCATCGCGTCGAGGATCAGCGAGACGGTCTCCGACACCGCGTGCTTTGGCGGGACGCGCGTGAACGTGAACAAGTTCTGCCACACGTCGCCCTTCACGACGGAAAGCAGCTTGCGCCAGTACTCCAGCGGCTGATAGCTCTCGAACTGACCGCCTTCGCGCTTGGCGCGCGCGTACAGCGCGGCGATGCGTTTGCCCAGCGGATCGGCCGGCGGCGACGGCTCGACGATCGAGACGCGCTTGCCCACCCGCGCCAGCTCCGCGACGACGTGCGCGTGAAAGCCGGGATCGATCTCGTGCAGGTAGTGCATCGCGACGGCGACGTCGTACGCGTTCTCGGTCGCGGGAATCATCGTCGCGCTGCCGCGCATCGCGCTCGCGCCGAGCTTCTCGATCAGCGCGATCTGCGCGTCGTTCACGGACAGCACGGTGACGTCGACGCCGATCTCCATCGCGCGCGCGACCCACGCGCCCTCGTTCGCGAGGCCGAGGAACAGCGCGCGCTCGCCCGAGCGCAACGCGAGCGCGTCCCAGATCTGCTCGTCGATCCGGTACGACTCGCGCTGGAAATCGGAGACGTCAGTCATAGGGAAGGTGGGACTCGAACCCACATGAGCTCTCACTCGGTCGCTTTTGAGGCGACTGCGTATACCGTTTCGCCACTTCCCCTCGTTATCGGCTCGCACCCGGATTCGCGGCGAGCCAGGCGCGCTCCGCTCGCACGAACCGCCGGGCCTGGTCTGCGGATGCGGCGGCGGCATACGCGTACGTCGTGCGCCGCCAGCCCGGAGCGAACGTCAGCGCGAGCGTCCCCGTGCTGCGAAACGGCGTCCAGGCGGCGCGTTCGACGTCGGCCGCATTCCATGACACCGCGAACGCGCGGTCGTTCGCGTACGTCGCCAGACCGCCGGCGCTCGGCGGGACGTCGCCTGCGCGCTCCCTTGACACCTCGTCCAATGGCACGTGCTCCGGCAGGGAGCCCAGCCTCCTCGGCGCCAGCAAGGGCAGTGACGACCGCACGACCAGCCGCTGCCCAGACGCCGCCGGTACGATGAGCCGTTCGTCCACGATGATGCGCGCGGCGCGCGGCTCCAGCGTGAGGACGCGTTCGAAGACCGCTCCGGGCGGCTCGGCGTCCGGCATCGCATAGGTGAGCCGGACGATCGCACGCGGCTGGGACTCGAGGACCTCGACGCGGTACTCGCGGTTGAACGTGCCTGCCGGATACGCGTGCGTGTACTTCGCGATGTAGTCGCGCGGCGAAGGAGCGACCGGTTCGCTGATGTCGTCGCGCCAGGCGCCGGTCGCGTCGAATGCGCTCGGCCACCACCGCCCCCATGGCGACAACGCCTGCATGGAAAACGCCCGTGCGCCGGCGTGCGGGTCGACGATCACGCGCAGGCGGTCGTTGCGCAGGACGATCTCGTCGCGCGCGATCCCGGCCAGCGCCGGGCGCACGCGCGCGACGGCGGTGTCCCCGGGCGGATCGCCGCCGTCGTCCACCGCGACGCCGACCGACGGCGCGAGCGCCGTCTCGTCCCGCGCGCGCCTGCCGGTCACACCGCCGGCGAAGGGTCGCTGATCGCGTCGCATGCTCGGAAGATGCAGTCGTTCGTACGGGTTCAGCCGCACGGTTTCGGCGTGCGATCCGTCCGCGATGCGCACGCTGCAGCCGCCCGGCGCGCTCAGCACCGCGTCGGCGGGCTCGTTCCAGCGTGCGGAGCCGCCGCGCACGTCGCAATCGTCCGAGCTCACCTGCCGGCGGTCGGCGCGCGCACCGAGCGCCGAGAGCGCTACGCCGGCGATGCGCACCATGACCTCATGCGCCGGAACGGTAGCGCTCGTGCGCCCGAAGCGAACGCCGATCGGCGTGTCGGACCAGTTCGAAGCGATCGTGAGGGCACCGCGCGGACCGCGCAGCGTCGCCGTCCCCGCGCCGTGCTGGTTCGGCACGGTGTCGGTGACGATCGTGTGCGTACCGCGCAGCCGCAGGCGAAGGGCCGCGACCGCGTCAGGCGCCGCAGACGCGACGTCCACCGGAACGACGACGGCGTCGTACCGGCGCGCACGAGAAGCGTCGCGTCGCACGTCGAGCACGTCACAGCTGACACCGCGTTCGATACACGTCGCGAGCGCTGCGCGCACGCGCGTGACGACACCGCTCGCGCCGTCGGGCGGGCGCGAGTCGGCGCGCGGCGGCGGTTCGCCGTACGCGATCGCAACCGGCGCGACGCGATGTGCGGCGAGGATCACGGGCGCAAAGGTGCGCACGAGTGCGCCGAACCCGAACGTCGGTAACAAACGATCGCTCAGGCCGGCCGACGTATCGAGGGGTTCCGGCAGCGTTTCATAGCGCAGCGCCGCGTCCCAGGTGTATGCCGCGTTCGAGAACGGCGCTTCCCAACCGGGCTCGGCGAGCGTGTCCTGCAGCGGGAAGTCGACGATGCCTTGGGCGCCGAGCATCAGCAGCTCGTCGAGCGCGAGCGTCGTGTTGGCGGGATCGGCCGGCCGCGGCTGCGGGTCTTCCGCGCCCGCGAGCCAACCGGCTTGGAACTCGCTCTGGGCGAGCGGTCCGCGGCGGTTCGTCGCGAGCAGCAGCGTCGAGAAGTCGAGCTCGATACGATCGTGCATTCCTACGGCGTACGCGTCGCTCTGGTACCAGTTGCCCATCGTCCACACCGGCGACGCGCGCGGAACGCGCATCTGGTACGTGTTGATGAAGGTCGGCGTCACCGGCCCGACGACGTCGCGCACCTGCGCGTCGAGCCAGCGCAGGTAGCGCTGGAAGTTCGGCGCGGGATACGTCTGGTTGTCGATGTACGCGCCTTGGTCGTCGTCGAGCTGGACCGCCAGCACCCGGTCGGCATACGGCCGGAACTCTTCGAGCGCGCGGTGCAGCCAGCGCGCCGCATAGCGCATGTGCGTGGCGTTGCGCATCCATTCCGCGGCCGCGTCGTCGCTGCGCGCGTTCTGCAGCGTTGCGGTCGCCGGATAGCGTCCTTCGAGCACGTCGTGGAGCGGCATCTCGTACTCGGGCCGTTCCAGCAGCCACGCGGGATAGCCGCCGTTGCGCCACTCGTTGCGAATCACCGGACCCGGCCGCACGATGAAATGAAAGCCGAGCTCGGCACCCAGGCGCAGGACCTCGCGCAAGTTGCGGCGCGGGTCGGTGCGGCCGTCGAAGTCGTACGCGCCGTCCGCGAGCTCGTGCCAGTTCCACGGAACGTAGAGGTCGAGCGTGTTCGCGCCGAGCCCGCGCATCGCGAGCATCGAGTCGCGCCACTGCGCGGCCGGAATCCGCTCGTAGAAGAACGCGCCGCCCCAGAAGAAGAAGGGCTCGCCGTCCACCAGCAGCCGCGGCTCACCATCGCGCTGCACGACGGCCGCATGCCCGAACGAAACAGGCGCGCTCGCCGCCCGCGACTGCGCGCTCGCGGCCTGCGGTGTCGCGGTCGCGCCCGCGAGCAGCGCAGCGATCATCGCGGCGAACGGCCAGCTTCCCATGATGCGCGCGCGCAGGAGAAACACCAGCGCACCGGCAGCCAGCGTGCCCAGTCCGAACACGATCGCGATTCTGCCGGTCGACGAGAACAGGTACAGCCAGCCGGCCAGCGCGATCAGCGGCGGCAGCGGATACAGCGGCACGCGAAACGGCGCATTTGGCTGCGCGGCACGTGCGAGCGCGAGCGCGATAACCTGACCCACGCCTTGCACCAGCACGATTCCCGCCGTCAGCGCCGCGATCACGGCGTCGAGCGGGAGCAGCGACGCGGGGAGCGCGAGCAGTCCGATCGTCACTAGCGACACCGCCGGAAACCGTCCGCTGGGATGGAGCCGCGCGAACGGCGCGAGAAAATCGCCCTCGCGCGCGGCCGCATACGGTATCCGCGATGCGCCGAGCAGCAGGCCGTACGTCGAGCCGAACGCTGTGATCATCACCGCGATCGTTACCGCGACCGCGAACGGTGCGCCGAACGCGCGCTGCGCGACGAGCGAAGCGATCGCACTTGAGCCCGCGATGTCTTTCGGCGAAACCGCGACCGCAACGCCGAGGTTCAGCAGCACGTACGCCGCGCCCACGAACAGCACCGAGAGCACGACCGCGCGCGGGATCGTGCGCGCCGGCATCACCACCTCGTCGCCGAGCGCGCACACGTCGCCGTAGCCGCCGTAGTCGTACAGCGTGATCACGAGCGCGTTGCCGAGCGCGCCGAGACCGATGGCGAACGTGAACGTCATCGGGATGGTGTGCGCCGGCGGCGCGTACGGATGTGTAAGCCCCGCGAACGCGACCGCTAGCAGCGTAACGAGCGCGACGCCGCCCAGCACCAGCGCGGTGCGCGCGATCTGCGGAATCGCGCGGTAGAGCGCGAGCAGCGTGACGATCCCGACCGCGACGGCGAGCGCGTGCGACGGCACCGGCGCCGCGATCGCCGGCACGAGGTACGCGGCGTACTGCGCAAAGCCGATGTAGCCCGACGCGAGGATGAGCGGCGCCCAGAACAAGAACTGCCACACGAAAAGAAAGGCGACGAAGCGTCCCGGACCGCGCGGCCCGAACGCCTCGCGCAGATAGGTGTACGTCCCGCCGCTGCGCGGATAGCGCGAAGCGAGCTCCGCCCACACGAGGCCGTCGCACAGCGCGATGACGGCGCCAAGGATCCAGGCGACGGATGAGACCGACCCGTGGAGCGCCACGACGACGAGCGGCAGCGTGATGAAGGGCCCCGCTCCGACCATCGTCGCGACGTTGATCGCGACCGCCGAACGCAGGCCCACGCCTCGGATCATTCGAACCCCGTTCGCCGTCACCGTGAACGAACTCTCGCACCTTCTCAACCTGCGCGGCTCGCTGCGCATCGACTTCGTCGACAGCCCGGCGCTGCGCGGCAACCCGCTCGGCGATCCCTCCGTCCGGCCGGTGCCGGTGTACACGCCGCCGGAGTACGACGCCGAAGGATCGCGCCGCTATCCCGTGCTGTACTGCCTGCACGGCTTCACCGGTGATGCGGGCGCGCTGATCGGGACGCGGCCGTGGGAGACCAACGTCGTCCAGTGGATGGACCGCCTGGTCGCGGAGAAGAAGATGCCGCCGGCGATCCTGGCGATCGTGGACGGCGTCACGCGCCTGGGCGGCTCGCAGTACGTCGACTCGGTTCACAACGGCGACTACGCGACGTACACCGTGCGCGACGTCGTCGGGCACGTGGATGCGAACTACCGCACGATCGCGCACGAGGGCGGGCGCGGCGTGTTCGGCAAGTCGTCGGGCGGCTTCGGCGCGATTCACCTCTGCCTCGCGCATCCCGGCACGTTCGCCGCGTTCGCATCGCACAGCGGCGACGCGTACTTTCCCTACGCGCACTTCCCGTCGTTCCCGGCGACGCAGCGCGCGATCGAGCAGTTCGGCTCGATACGAGCGTTCGTCGAGGAGTTCGAGCGCCGCCCCAAACGCCCGCAGCATCTCTACTCGGCGATCGAGATGATCGCATACGCGGCGGCATACTCACCGGCCGCCGCGGAAGCGTTTGCGATCGACCTGCCGTTCCACATCGACACGGGCGAGCTGCGCGACGACGTCTTCGCGCGCTGGCTCGCCTTCGATCCGTGCGAGCGCGTCGCATCGGGCCGCGCGGCATTGCAACGCCTGCGCCTGCGCTACGTTGACTGCGGCCGAAAAGACGAATACGGCCTGGACATCGGCGCGCGCGTGTTCGCGAAGCGTTGCCGCGACCTCGGCCTGGAAGTACGCCACGAAGAGTTCGACGACGACCACCGCGCCATCGGCTACCGCCACGAGGTTTCGCTCCCCGCGCTCCTAGACGTGCTCGACCGGGACTGAAAATACAAAGGCGCGCCGGTGGTGACCGGCGCGCCGTTGTGCATCCGTTATCGCAGGTTACTGCGGCTTCGGCTGCTGCTGCATCTGCGCTTCACGCAGCGCGCGCATCTTCTCGCGGCTCACGCCGAGCGAGAGGAGGAAGCGACCCGGATCGTTGCCGCGTGCGCCACCGGGACCGCGCGGGTTACCGGCGTTCGGAGGTGCGCCGTTCGGGCCGGGGCCGGCATTGGGGCCTGCGTTCGGGCCGGGGCCGCCGTTGGGGCCGGGGCCGCCGTTGGGGCCGGCGCCATCGGGACGGGGCGGCATGCTCGCGCGAATCGTCGCCATCATCTTGTCGCGCTCCGCGAGAACCGCTTTGGTTTCGGCGGGCGTGAGCGCGGCGTCGATCTGTTGGGCTGCAGCCCGCAGGTCGGTGAGCTGGCCGTTGTTGACCTGGTCGATGATCGACTGGACTTTGGCGCGGTTCGCCGGGGTGAGATCGTTGAGGGCCGCGGTCTTCGCGTTGTCGCGGGCCTGCTGCATCTGCGCGCGAATCTCGGGCGAAGGGCCACCGTTCTCCGCCGCGTTGCTCTGCTGCGCGCAAGCGGCGAGGGGTAACCCGGTCGCCACGACGAGGGCGAGCACTGGTAGAGATAACTTCATAGGAGCACCATACCGTGCTCAGGCAAAGACAAGGCTGGGAAAGTGGTGAGCACTGGATGGGAATGCCGTGAGGCGCCGATGAGAAGCGTTGCGCGACCGTAAAGCTACGCCGTCGGCGCGCCCTCGTTCTGCGTCGCCGGAATGCGGTCGGGATCGCCCACTCCGGCGTCGGCGCCGTTTGCCGTGACGCCCGCGAGCGCAATCGTTGCGTCGAGCGCTTGGCGCAGGTCGGCGATGAGATCGGACGCGCTTTCGATGCCGACGGAGAGGCGCAGCAAGCCGTCGGTGATGCCGCGGCGGTCGCGCTCCTCCTTGGGAATGGAGCCGTGCGTCATGCGCGCGGGGTGGTTGATCAGCGACTCGACGCCGCCCAGGCTCTCGGCGAGCGAGAACAGCTTCGTGCGCTTGGCGACCTCGAGCGCGCGCGACTCCGGGCCGCGCAGCGTCAACGAGATGATGCCGCCGAAACCGCGCATCTGCTTGCGCGCCAGCTCGTGCTGCGGGTGCGACGCGAGCCCCGGATAGAACACTTCTGAAACGTCGTCGCGCTCGGTGAGGAAGTGCGCGATCGCGTGCGCGTTGTGCTCGTGCTCGCGCATGCGCAGCGCCAGCGTCTTCGCGCCGCGCGTGATCAGGAACGCGTCGAACGGGCCGAGCGTCGCGCCGAGCGTCTTGCCGAGGAAGCGCAGGTTCTCCGCGATCCCGTCGTCGTTGGTTATCGCGGCGCCGCCGATGACGTCGCTGTGCCCGCCGATGTATTTCGTCGCGGAGTAGACCGCGATGTCCGCGCCCAGCGCGAGCGGCGACTGAAAGTACGGCGTGCAGAACGTGTTGTCGACGACGACCAGCTCGCCGTTCGTTCGCAGCGCTGCGATAGCCGCGATGTCGATGATGCGCAGCATCGGGTTCGTCGGCGTCTCGAGCCAGAACATCTTCGTGTTCGGGCGGATCGCTTCGCGCACCGCGGCGAGATCGGTCATGTCGACGAACGTCGACTCCAGCCCGAACCGATCGAGCACGCGCGTGAACAGCCGGTAGGTCCCGCCGTACGTGTCGTCGCTGACCACCACGTGATCGCCTGCGGACAGCAGGCTCGTGATCGCGCTCTCCGCGCCGAGCCCGGACCCGAACGCGACGCAATGGCGCGCCTCTTCGAGCGCCGCGAGCTGCGTCTCGAGCGAGAGCCGCGTGGGGTTGGAGACGCGCGAGTAGTCGAAGCCCTTGTGCTCGCCGACCGCCGTCTGCGTGTACGTCGAGGTGGCATAGATCGGCACGATGGTCGCCCCGGTGGTCGGGTCGGCGTCCTGCCCGGCGTGAATGGCGCGCGTCGCGAAGTCCATGGTGCTTTGAACTACCTCCGCCGCGTCTAGGTTTGCGCGGACAGGAACGAGATGATGTCCTGGCGCGTCACGACGCCGACCGGGTGGCCGTCCTCGGTGACGACGATCGCTGAGTTCGCCATCGTGAGCAGCTTGTACGCGACCGTCACTTCCACGTCGTGCTCGAGCGCCGGGAACGCGCGGCCCATCACCTCGACCACCGGCTTGTGCATGATGTCGGCGTGGTCGAACACCGCCTGCATCACGGCGACGTCGTTGATCGAGCCGACGACATCCGTGCCGCGCGTGACGGGCAGCTGGGAGATTTCATAGCTGCGCAGCAGGTCGAGCGCTTCTTTCACCGTCTGCTCTTCGGTGACGGTGATCATCGGCGGCAGCGGGCGTTTCGTGGCCAGCACGTCGCCCACGGTGTCCTTGCGGCGGTCGTCTTCCAAGAAGCCGTTGGCGTGCATCCACTCGTCGTTGAAGATCTTCGACATGTAGCCGCGCCCGGAGTCCGGCATCACGACGACCATGATGGCTTCGGCCGGCAGCTCTTTCGCGACGCGCGCGGCCGCCGCGACCGCGGTTCCCGACGAACCGCCCACGAGCAAGCCTTCCTCGCGCGTGATGCGCCGCGCCATCAAGAAGCTTTCCTTGTCGGTGATACGCAGGATCTTGTCGATCACGCGCATGTCGACGGTCTGCGGGAGATAGCTCATCCCGATCCCCTCGACTTTGTACGACTTGGGCGTGTCGCCGCTGTAGATCGAGCCTTCCGGGTCGGCGCCGACCACGACGATTTCCGGCTTCTTTTCCTTGAGAAAGCGCGCCGTGCCGGAGATCGTTCCGCCGGTTCCCATCCCGCTCACGAAGTGCGTGATCTTGCCCGCGGTCTGCTCCCAAATCTCCGGGCCCGTCGTCTTGTAGTGCGCGCCGGGGTTTTGCGCGTTGTGCCACTGGTCGGGCTGGATCGCGCCGGGGATCTCCGCCGTGAGCCGGTTCGCGACGCCGTAGTACGACTCGGGCGAGTCGTTGGGCACGTTCGTCGGCGTGATCACTACCTCGGCGCCGTACGCTTTGAGGAGGTCGGTCTTTTCCTTGGACATCTTGTCGGGCATCACGAGGATGCAGCGGTAGCCGCGGATCGCGGCCGCCATCGCCAAGCCCGTGCCGGTGTTCCCCGACGTGGCCTCGATGATCGTCGCGCCGTGCTTGAGGATGCCGCGCGCCTCGGCGTCCTCGATCATCGCGACCGCCGGCCGGTCCTTCACCGAGCCGCCGGGATTGACGTACTCGACTTTGGCGAGAACCAGACACTTCGCGTCGTCGATCACGCGATTCAGCTTCACGAGCGGGGTATGACCGACAGCATCGAGGGCGTCTCGGTAGTACGTCATCCCGGTCGTTGGAGGGGCTTGCGTGAGGGCCATGACCTGGTCGCGTTCCGCAACTCCGGGAAGGCAGCCTGCGTCCAAAGCAATGCGACGGCTCGCGAGGAGAAAGACAAGAACCATGGCCACCGATTTCAGGAACGGTGATTTTCCGCGCCGGGGCCGCGAGGCGCTCGACGGATATCTGTGGCTTGCCCGGGTGTTCGACAAGGCCCGCGCCGCCCGCGACGAGACGATCTACGACTACATCTATCCGTGCCCGATGGACCGCGGCGTGTTCGACCGCTGGGGCATCACCGCCCGGATGTTCGACGCGGCCCTGGACACGTGCCAGACCGACGACGAGATCCTCGCCTGGATCAAGGCCCGCGTCCCCGACGCGCGGCGCGAGGACGCGAACCGCTGGCTGGTCGACGAGCGGGTCGAGAACCTGGACCGCCAGGATGCCGAAGAGGGCGTCGTTCCGGCCTAGCGGAACGCGCCTCGCGTGACGCGTCTTCGCTTCGCCCTTCTCGCCCTGCCGCTGGCTTTGCTGGCATCCTGCGGCGCGCCCCAAATTCCGCCCGTGCAGAGCTACGGCACGATCGTCGGCCGCGTCTACGACAGCGCGACGAACCAGCCGCTCGCGGGCGTGGTCATAACCGTCGATACGATTCTGAACGGAACGAGCGGCAGCGACGGAAGCTACCGCGTCGTGAACATCCCGCTGGGCACGTACACGCTGCGCCCGCAGCCGCCGCCCGGCTATACCGCGACGGTGCAGCCCACGTACGACGGTAGCATCGCGACGGGCCAGACGATCACGGTCGACGTTCCGCTCACCAAACGCTAGAGCTCGCGTCCGTGAACCTGTCGCGGCCGCCACGCTCCTAAGGTGCGCGTCGTCGTCGCGCCGGATAAGTTCAAGGGCAGCCTGGACGCGGCCGGTGTCGCGGCTGCGCTCGCAGCCGGGGTGCGCGACGTCGTACCGGACGCCGACTGCGTGCTGATCCCGATGGCCGACGGCGGCGACGGCACCGTCGAGGCGTTCCTCGCCAGCGGCGCGAGCGCGCGCACGGTTCGCGTGACCGGGCCGCTCGGCGGGCCGGTCGACGCGACGTACGCGAGCGACGGCGCGACGGCGATCATCGAGATGGCGGCCGCGTCGGGACTCGCCCTGCTGGGTGAACGTCTCGCTGCGCGCGGCGCGACGACGCGCGGGACGGGCGAGCTGCTGCGCGACGCGCTCGACGCGGGGGCGACGCGCATCGTGCTCGGGATCGGCGGCAGCGCGACGACCGACGGCGGCGCGGGCGCGCTCGCCGCGCTGGGCGCGCGCTTTCTGGACGACGCCGGCGCCGAGCTCGAGCCGACGCCGGAAGCGCTCGCGCGTGTCGCGCGCATCGACCTGAGCGGTCTCGATGCGCGGCTGCGCCCTTCGGCGAGTTCCGGGCGGCCGGGGGTCGATCTCGCGATCGCGTGCGACGTCGACAACCCGCTGCTCGGGCCGCACGGCGCCGCGGCGGTGTACGGCCCGCAGAAGGGCGCGACGACCGGTGACATTGCGTTCCTCGACGGCGTGCTCGCGCGGCTCGCCGACGCGATGATGGCGGAGACGGGCCGCGACGCCCGCGATTTGCCCGGCGCAGGCGCCGCGGGCGGACTGGGGTGGGCGCTCGCGACCGCGTGCGGTGCGCGGCTGGAGCGCGGCGTG
>JAQBPK010000044.1 GCA_028287565.1 Vulcanimicrobiota bacterium | reverse complement strand
GAGCGGCATCGGCGAGTACCGTCGGATCGCCGTCGTCCGCGAGCGTATCGAGGCGTCCCAGCGCGTGCGCGAAGTCTCCGGCAATCGCATCGGCCCAGCCCGCACGCACGATCGCCTTGCCGATCGCTGCCGGTCCGTGTGCCGGCGCGCGCGCGAGCAGGTCGGCGATGCGGTCGGCGGGGACGCGCTCGCTGTGCGCCAGATCGCCTTCGACCCATTGCAGGCGCGCCTCGAACGCGAGCGCGTCGTCACAGGCGGCGTCCGCGTCATGCGCGGCTTGTGCGAACGCCGCGCGCCCGTCGTCGCCGCGCGCCTTCGCAAAAAGGCCGTCCACCAGCGCGACCAGCGCCGGTTCGCCGGTGCGCGCGGCGCGCACGCGTGCGAGCGATCCGCGCACGCCGTCCATCAATCCCGACGCGACGGCGGACGGCGCGTGCACGCGCAGGAACGCCGCGTCGGCCTTCGGATCGTGCGCGTGATCGAGATGGAACAGCGCTGGGCGAAGGCGTCCCGCGCGCGCGTACGCATCCGCCGCCTCGGCATGGCGCGCGGCGAGCGCGCGCTCCCCGACACGCCGCGCGAGCGCTTCGCGGATGAGCGGGTGCACGCGAAACCCGCCGCGCACCGTGCCGACGAGCGACGCGTCCTCCGCGAGCGCGCCGAAGCGCGCAGCGAACGACGGATCGTCGGCGGCGACGACGTCCACCTCGATGGTCTCGTAAGCTGCGGTTATCTCAAGGAGCTCGCGCGCCGCAGGATCGAGTGCGTCCAGACGGCGTGCGACCAGCTCGTCGAGCAGCGCGTCCGAGGATGCTGGCGCGCGCAGCGCGAGCGCGACAGCGATCGGCCAGCCTTCGGTGCGCTGCAGCAGCGCGGTCGCGCGCGCATCGTCGAGCGGCACGCCGAGCGAGCTCGCCAGCGAACGCGCCCGCGCGACATCGAAACGCAACGCGTTTGCATCGACGAGCGCGCCGCGTCCCGCGGCGACCGCTTCCGGCAGGCCGACGTCCAGCGGCACGCGCGCGAGCAGCACGAGCCGCACCGATTCGGGCATGCGCCGCGCGAGGCTGCGCGCGAAGCCGGCGAACGACGGGCCGAGCACGTGCGCGTCGTCAACCACGATGCGCAGCGGCGCGTCGACGTGGCGCAGCTCTTCGGCGAACGTCGCGCCGAGGCGCTCGGGATCGGCGCCTTGCGCCGCGAGCGCGGACGTCAGGCGTCCGGCGTCGGAACGCACCGCGCGCACGCGCGCGAGCAGCGCGTCCGCGAACGCGTCGGCTTCCCAGGGCTGCGCGTCGTACCATGCCACGTCAAGCGCGCCGTCGAGCGCGGCGCGCACGCTCGTGGTCTTGCCGTAGCCTGCCGGCGCTTGAACGACGACCAGCGCGGCGTCACGGAGCGCTCGCGCCAGCGCGTCGGGAAGCATGAGCGAGCGCTTCGCTGCCGCCTAGAGCTCCTTCCCCTCGCGCGCCCCGTTTTCGAGCTCCAGCGCTGCACGTTCGCGTTCCGCGCGCGTCCCGCGCCGCGCCTTCGGTTCCATCGGGCCCGCGCCCGTCTTCAATCGCACTGCGAGCCATTGCTCGGCTCCGAGGCGTCCGCTCGGCTGCACGGGCGCGGATTTCTTCTTCTTCGCTTTCTTCGCTTTTGCCATTGTTTGCAATGCCGCCGTGAGGATCGTGTAAATGTGCGGTTTCGTTGCGGGTGCTCCGAACATTGTTGCTAACCGAACGGGCTGGTTCATCAGAACTGCACGAAGCACCGTGTTGTCGCGGCGCTTGTGTTTGTTTGCCTTCGTCGCAACGTTTCTCAAAGAGGCCTTGATCGTGTTCAAACGTGCGCTTGCCCTGACCGTCCTCATACCGCTCGCCGGTTGCGGAGGCGGAGGCCACGCGCTCTCGACGCTGCCGCACGCGGCGATCAGCGCGCCGTCGAACGGGAACCGCGCGTCCATGTCGTTCGCCGTGACGATCCCGCGCGCGACGACGACCGCATCGCAAGGACGCGCGCCGCGTTACGTGTCGCAGGCGACGAAGTCGCTCGGCATCACGATCGATCCCGGCACCGGCAATCAAAGCTTCACGGGCATGAACATCGGGCCGGGCGATCCCGGCTGCAACAACCCAACGCCGGTTTCACCGCTCACGTGCACGGTGAACGTCGCGGTATCGCCTGGTGCGCACACGTTCGATTTCCGCACGTACGACCAGCGTCTCGACGGCAACGGCAGCCCGCAAGGCAACGTCCTTTCAACGAACATCGGCTTCCCGTTCACGGTGGTGCCCGCGCAGAACAACTCGCTCAACTTCGTTCTGCAAGGAATCCCCGCCGCCGTGTCGCTGCTGGCGCAGCCCAACCAGGACGTCCGCGGCGACCAGACCGGCGGCTTCGACCTCTACGGCGCGTACAAGGCCGACGGCACGACGCTCTTTGCACGCAAGTTCTTCGCGGTGACGACCGACGCGAGCGGCAACTTCATCCTGGGACCCGGTTCACCGGCGATCACGGTAACGAGCTCCGACACGAACACGCTGTCCAACGGCGTGGCGGCCGCGAACAACCCCAACCTGTTCACCCTCACGCCCGTCGGCTGGTGGGCGAACGCCGGACTCCAGCTCACCGTCACGGCGACGCCGTCGACCGCCTCGCAAACGAACAGCGGCGCCTCGCCGATCACGCTCAAGGTGCCCGCGCGGTACGTCGCGCGCAACGCCCCGCGCATCTATGTCTCCGGCGGTCCGGGACAGAACTGGGTGAAAGCGTACGACGAGAACGGTAACCCGGTGACGGTGAGCGGGACGTGGCCGAGCCTCTCCGGACCGATGGGTCTCGCGTACGACGGCGCGCAGGGGCGCATCTTCGTGGCGAACTATTCGAACAACACGGTGAAGGCGTACGACCTCGACGGCAACGCCGCCGGTCCGAGCAACGCCATCTCGCTCGTGAACCCGATGGCCGTCGCGATCGACACGGACACGCAGCGCATCTACGTGACGACGCACGACGTCGGGCTCTTCGTGTTCGACTCCTCGGGCGCGCCCGTGACGACGAGCGGCAACTGGAAGCAGCCGGCGAGCCCGCCGCACGGCACGCCCAACGCGTTTCCGTACGACCCGACGGCGCTGCTGGTCAGCGGGCGCGGCCGCGGCAACGGCGGCAGCGTCTACACCGAGGACACCGCGTCGGGCGCAATCGTCGTGTACGACACGGACGGTAACTGGCGCATGGGCTTCGACGGAAACAACGGCGTGTCGGGACTCGCGCAAGATCCGGTGTCGGGGCGCATCTACGGAACGTTCAGCGCGCGCGGCATCACCGTGTTCGACGAAATCGGCAATCTCATCGACGTGCCGGGGACGTGGCCGAACATTCACCAGCCGGTCGGGATCGGTTACAACCCGGCGAACGGCTACCTCTACGTGAACAACTCGCAAGGCGCCGCGCACGCCGGACCCAACGTCCCGGTGTACGACCAGAACGGCAACCAGATCTCCACGTCGGGCACGTTCACGGGCGCCGACAACGGCTGGGGCCTCACGATCGTCCCGTAGCCGCAGCCGAGGCGGCGAAGGCCGAGCGCCGAAGCCGTCCGGTCCATGCCCATCATCGAGACGCGTGACCTGCGCAAGGTCTTCCGCTCGCTCGTCCGGCGTCCCGGCGTAGCGGGGACGCTGCGCACGCTGTTCTCGCGCGACTATGAGGACAAGGTCGCGGTGGAAGGCATCACGATGGCGCTCGAGGAGGGCGAGCTCGTGGGATACATCGGCCCCAACGGCGCCGGCAAGTCGACCACCATCAAGATGCTCACCGGCATCCTGGTGCCGACGTCCGGCACGGTGCGCGTCGCGGGCCTGGTGCCGCACGAACAACGCCAAAGGAACGCGCGCAACATCGGCGTCGTGTTCGGACAGCGCTCGCAGCTGTACTGGGACTTGCCGCTGATCGAGTCGTTCGAGCTGCTGCGCGCGATCTACGGCATCAAGCCCGACCGCTATCGCGCCAACCTCGACCACTTCACCGACGTGCTCGACATGGGACCGTTCCTTCGCACCCCCGTGCGCCAGCTGTCGCTGGGACAGCGCATGCGCGGCGACTTCGCGGCTGCGATGCTGCACGATCCGCCCGTGGTGTTCCTCGACGAGCCGACAATCGGGCTCGACGTGGTAGCGAAGGAGGCGATCCGCGAGTTCATCGCGCGCGTCAACCGCGAACGCGGCACGACGTTCATCCTCACCACGCACGACCTCGCCGACGTCGAGCGGCTCTGCCGGCGCATCGTGCTGATCGACCACGGCACGCTGGTGTACGACGGCGAGATCGACGCGCTGCGCGACCGCTACGGCACGCACCGCACGCTCGTGGTGACGCTGGGCGAGCCGGTCGAACAGATGGCGGTCGAGGACGCCGAACTGGAGTCGCACGAGGGCAACACGGTGTGGCGTCTGCGCTTCGACCGACGCCACGTGTCGGCTGAGGTGGTCATCCGCCGTGTCGCCGACCGCTACTGCGTGAGCGACCTCTCGATCGAGGAGCCGGAGCTTGAATCGATCATCCGCCGCATCTACCTCGAAGGCTACAGCGACGCGCCGCCGGACGAGGCGGGGGCGCCGGCAGCCTCTACGGCACCCGCGTGATCAGCTGCGGATGAGCGTTCGTGCCGAGCACGCCGATCGAGGACTGATGGTCCGTGCTGTCGCTGTGATACACGAGCACGATTGTGGAGCCGGCGGGCATCTGCAGCGGCGAGCTCACCACGATCGCGCCCGTGCTGTCCGGGCCGGCGGTGAAGTTGTTCGTCGCGCCGACGAGGTCGAGCGGCGTGAACGCCGTGCCGGTGCGGCCCGCGAGCTGGCGCACGAACAGGCTGTAGCGGCCGTTCGGGATGAGGCCGCGGAACTGCGCCTTGACGGTGGTCGCGCCTTGCGGACCGGGCTCAAAGGTCGCCGTGCCGGCGGCGGTGCGCCACACGCCCAGGCCCGAGCGGATCGAATCGCCGTGGGCATTGAACAGCGGGGCGGCGTCGGAGTCGTTGTCGGCGGGCGGGCGCAGGCCGAAGTCGTGGGCATTGTCCCCGGCTTGCGCCTGGGCGCTGGCGTCACGGACGAAGACCTGGGGCGGCTGCGCGGTGTTCGCGGCGGTCACCGGCTGGAACGTGACGGGCTGGAACGTCACGGCGATCAGCGTGAGCAGTACGGTAGCGGCTGCTAGCATATGTCTCTAATACGATATGCGCCCGCCCCGCGTTCCCTCGGCGAGATTTTAGCGCCGTACCTGGCGTTCGCGGCCAAGGCGTTCTCGCGTGAAGCGACCTACCGGATGGAGGTCTTCACCAACGTCGCCTCGCTGGTGGTCCGGCTGTACTTGATGAAGGCGGTCTGGACGTCGCTGTACGCGCAGAACGCCGCGCCCGCCGGGGTGCCGCTCCACGCGGTGCTGACGTACACGGTGGTCGCGCTGCTGATGTCGCTGGTGCTGGAGATCGACGGGACGCGAGCGATCCGCGAGAAGATCCGCGAGGGAACGATTGCGACCGACTTGATGAAGCCGATCAGCCTACCGCTGTACTTCTTCAGCGACGGCGTCGGCATGACGCTGCTCCACGCGATCCTGATCGTCCCGGCGCTGGTGCTGTCGCTGGTGATCGTGCGGATCGACGTGCCCGCGCCGCACGTGCTGGCGGCATTCGCGCTGAGCTTCCTGCTCGGCTACCTCGTGAACTTCTTGCTGAACTTCCTCATGAACTGCGTGGCATTCTGGACGCTCGAGACGTTCGCGATCCAACTGATGGTGCGCTGGGTGAGCGACCTGCTGAGCGGGCAGATCGTGCCGCTGATTTTTTTCCCGGGCATCCTTCAGAAGATCGTGCTCGCACTGCCGTTCGCCGCCATCTATTCCACGCCACTGCTGATCTATCTGGGACGCATCCCGCCGTCGGGCTATGTTGGGGCGATGGCCGCACAGGTGGGTTGGTGCGTGGCGTTCGCGGGGCTGTCGTGGGTCGTTTGGCGCGCGGCGCAAAAGCGTGTTGTCGTCCAAGGAGGCTGAGAGCGGTGAGCCGCGGGCTACGATTACGCGGCGAAAAGTTCTTCACTGAAGGCGGAATCGTGTGGTCTTAACAGCGTCGCCATAGCGCACGAAACGCAGCTCGGCCGGTGCTGTGCCGCCGGCCGAGTTTGCCATTTCTGCGAAGTTGGCGGCTACTTGCCGTGCTTCGTTGTGAGCTGAATGTGTGTCGTGTGGTCGTCTTTGCTGGCGACGATCACCGACTGATCGCCGTCGGTGTGCTCGTCGGCGAACGTTCCCACCGTGTTGCCGCCCGCCGTCATGACGCCGCCCTTGAACGCTGCGGGCAGATGGCCTTTGTACCAGTCGGCGACTTTCTTCGTGTCGTCGTGCGTCGTGTAGATCTTCACGACCAGCGACCCGGTGTTGGTGGACATCGACATCGCGCCTTCCTTCGTCTCCGTTGCGCCCGGATACACCGGCAGGTCGATGTAGCCGCCGCCCGCGCCGGCCGTGCCGTTCGAGGTGCTCGCCGTCACCGCGGTGGTCGCGTCTGCCGACGGCGCGCTCGTTGTGTTTGCTGCGACCGCCGTCGCGGACGCGTCCGGCGCCGGGGACGTAGCCGAAGCCGCCGACGAATCGGCTGCCGGTGATGCGCCGGGCACCGCCGAGTAGACGCCGCTGGGCGACGAAGACGCCGTCGCCGAGGTCGAAGACGTGTCGGTCGAGGTCGTCGTTTGATCGGTCTTCTTCGCGCAAGCGGTGACCAGCAGCGCAGCGCAGAGCGCAGCCGCGCCGGCGAGACGGAAAGAGCTCTTCATCATGGATCGCCCTTCGCTACCCCCGCTCCGGAACCCGGGCGGTCTTCGCGGCGCGAAGTCCTGCAGTCGCCGCGGCGCCGAGCCCGGGCGGTCGGTTTCGCGCCGAGCGCGAACATGCGTTTGCGGAGGCTCTATGGACACGATCGATCGCCCCACCGACAGCACCCACGAAGTCGCGAACCAGCCGCCGCCGCTCGCAGGGTACGACGTCGCAGCACAGGACGTCGCGCTGCTCGAAGGGCTCCGCCGCGAGGGCGCGGCATGGGACGAGGACGGGCTCCACGAGCTCGGCACGCTCGCGGGCTCCGAAGAGGCGATCGCGTGGGGCTTCGAGGCCAACCGCAACGAGCCGGAACTGCGAACGCACGACCGCTTCGGCAACCGCATCGACGAGGTAACATTCCATCCGAGCTGGCACCGGCTGATGGAGACAGCCGTCGCGCACGGCCTGCACGGCGCGCCGTGGCGCGAGCCGCGCGCGGGTGCGCATGCCGCGCGGTACGCGCGCTTCTACGTCTGGTCGCAGGTCGAGTCCGGCCACGGTTGTCCGATGTCGATGACGTACGCCGCGGTGCCGGTGCTGCGCCACCGTCCCGATCTCGCGGCATTGTTCGAGCCCGTGCTCACGTCGCGCACGTACGAGCCCGTGCTGAAACCGCTGCGCGCGAAAGCCGGCGCGCTGTGCGGCATGGCGATGACCGAGAAGCAAGGCGGCTCGGACGTGCGCGCAAACACGACGCGCGCGGTGCCGTTCGACGGCGACACGTACGCGCTCACCGGACACAAATGGTTCTGCTCCGCGCCGATGTCGGACGCGTTCCTCGTGCTCGCGCAAGCACCGGACGGGTTGACGTGTTTCTTCATGCCGCGCGTCCTGCCCGACGGCACGCGCAACGCGTTCCGCATTCAGCGGCTCAAGGACAAGCTCGGCAACCGTTCCAACGCGTCGAGCGAGATCGAGCTCGCCGACGCGCTGGCGCTGCGCATCGGCGACGAAGGGCGCGGCATCGCGACGATCATCGAGATGGTGAACCACACGCGCCTGGATTGCGTCGCCGGCAGCGCGTCGCTGATGCGCCAGGCGTTCGCGCAGGCCGCGCACCACGCGCGCCACCGCCGCGCGTTCGGCGCGCTGCTCGTCGACCAGCCGCTGATGACGAACGTGCTCGCGGACCTCGCGCTCGAGTCCGAAGCCGCGACCGCGCTAATGCTACGGCTCGCGCGCGCCGTCGACCGCGGCCCGGACGACCCGTACGAAGCGGCGTTCGCGCGCATCGGCATCGCACTCGGAAAGTATTGGGTGTGCAAGCGCGCACCGGCACACACCGCCGAAGCGATGGAATGTCTGGGAGGCAACGGCTACGTCGAGGAGAGCATCATGCCGCGTCTCTATCGCGAGGCGCCGCTCAACTCGATCTGGGAAGGCTCCGGCAACATCAACGCGCTCGATCTGCTGCGTGCGCTCGCCAAGCAGCCCGCGTCGCTCGATGCGTACTTCACCGAAACCGGACTCGCCGCCGGTGCGAACGCGCACCTCGACCGTGCGCTGTCGTACGTGCGCGACGCATTTGCAGCGGGCGCCGCCTCAGCCGAGCGCGACGCGCGGCGCATCGTCGAGCGGATGGCGACCGCACTTCAAGGCTCACTGCTCGTGCGGCACGCACCGGCCGCCGTGGCGGACGCGTTCTGCGCCTCGCGGCTTGGTGGCGAGGGCGGCATCGCGTTCGGCACGCTGCCGCCGCAAGCGGACACGCGCGCAATCGTCGACCGCGCCTGGCCCGGCTGAGTTCTCCGGCGCGTCTCTGCCGATAGGGCTACGATCTGCACACCATGGATCGCCGCATCGTTCTCACCGCCGCCACGGCGGCGTTCGCGCTCAGCACAGCAGCCGTCGGCGCACAAACCCCCGGCCCGCAGCGCGCGGCCGCGCTCGCGACCCAAAAGGCGCAGGCGGTGACGTATCAGCTCATGGAACGCGGCGGCACCGGCGTCAACCTAGGCACCGTCACCTTGCAGCGCATCGGCAGCACGCGCACCCGCGTCCGCGTGCAGCTCGCCAATCCCGCGCGCAGCGAGCCGCGCGTCACGATCCGCACCGGGCAAGATTGCGAGGAACCGCGCATCGCGAACGCCCCGCGTTCACCGATGCTGCTCAACCCGTTCACCGGACAGATGTCCGAGACCGTCGTCGCGTTGCCGCTGAACCACCTGTCGTCCGGAAAGTACCTGCTCGACGTGCAGACGGCGACCGCCCGCGAGCAAGCCATCGACGCGTGCGCGCGCCTCGCGCCCGGGCGCTGACGCTTCAGCCGCGCAGCGCCGCGAGCACCTCGTCCGCGTTCTTGTCCGGCGGGAACACCGGGTAGAACACGCGCTCGATCGTGCCGTCGCGCGCGATCCACGCGATTCGCTTGAGCAGTGTTTGTCCGGCGACGTCCCATGACGGCAGACGCAGCGCGCGCGTCAGCGCCAGGTCCGCGTCGCTGAGCACCGGGAACGGGACGTGCAGCCGTTCCACCATCTCGCGCTGGTATGCGGTGTCCTGCGTCGAGAGGCCGTAGACGCGCGCGCCGAGCGCCGTGAACTCATCGTGCAGATCGCGGAACGCGCACGTGTGCGGCGTGCAGCCGCGCGCCCCCGGAATAGCATCCCAGTCGTCGACGAGCGACGGTTCGCCGGGGCGTCCGGTCCGCGGATAGGCGAACACCACGACCGTGCCCGCAATCGTCGCGAGGTCGACCGTGCTTCCGTCGGTCGCCGCCAGCTGTACATGCGGCAGCCGCGTTCCAGCCAAGTGTGTCGCCGCGCCGTCGTCGACCGGTACGGGCAGATCGGCCGGCAGCGTGCTCAGGCTCCGCTCGTTCATCATCTCTTTTTCTTTTCGTCCACGTGCTCCCACGCCCAGGTGTGCGCGGCGCCGTTCGCCGGCGTGATCGTGACGCTCACGCGCGTCCCCGCCTTGGCGAGATCCTTGTAATGCTGCACCGCGGACAGCACGCCGCCCGCCACCGCGTGGTGGTCGTCCGCGCCTTCGATCTGCTTCCACTTCGTGCGCGACGGGTCGTCCATCGCCGCAAGGACGTCGAGGCGCTCGCGCAGACGCGAGTCGTCGCCGCCGTGCAGCAACGGCGGCGGATCGCCGCTGTCGAGCATTCCCAGCGCGATGTGCGCCGGCCCGATGTAGTCGTGGTTCAGCCGCCGCGCGTGCTCGAACGCGCGCTCGATGGAGCGCTTCGCTCCGGTGCTGAACGACATCTCCGGCACCGGCTCGCTGCTGACGCCGCCCAAGCGCTCGCGGATCGCGTCGCGGTCGAGACTGTTCGCGAGCAGGTGCCCGATGTCGTCATCGCCTTCCGCGAGCGCGAACGCGATGTGCTCCGTTCCAATGAACGTGCAGCCGAACATGACCGCCACTTCTTGCGCGCGCACGATCGCACGCCGGGCCGGCTCGCTGAACGGCTGCCACATCACGCGTTACGTCACTCCCACATCGACTGGTCGACGTAGCAGAACTTCCAGTCCTCGCCGGGCTGGAACGAGCGGATCACCGGATGGTGCGTCGCGCGGAAATGCTTGGTCGCGTGCGTGTTGGGCGAGCTATCGCAACAGCCGACGTGCCCGCACTCCTCGCACAAGCGCAGATGCACCCAATCATCACCGCTGCGCAAGCACTCCTCGCAGCCTTCAGGCGTGCGCGGCGGTGGGTCTTTCACCGTCGCCGCGTGTTCACACGGGCCCGCGATCACGCGTCCTCCAGACGAACGGCAGTCGGCGGAACGTCCCACAGGATCACTTCGCCGGTACCGTTTACCGCGACATCGCGCACACCGTGGATCCGCACGGCGTCGCCCGATCCCAAGCGCTCGCCGTTCGCCGTCACCTCGCCGTCGGCCACGAACAAAAAGCCGTAGCGCGCGGGATCGAACGCGTACGTGAGCTCGGCGTTCTCGAGCTTGGCCACGCGCAGCGTCGCGTCCGCGCGCAGCGCCACCGGCGCGTCCACGCCCGCCTCACCGCTCGCGGCGACCAGCCAGCGATTGCGGCGCTGATCCTCATCGAACGCCTGCTGCCCGTACGCCGGCGTCTCGCCGTAGCTGCGCGGAAGCACCCACATCTGCACGAAATGGACGTCGCGCTCTGTCGAATGGTTGAACTCGCTGTGGCGCACGCCCGTCCCGGCGCTGATGTACTGGATCCCGCCGGGCGCGACCACGCCGTGCTGTCCCAGCGAGTCGCGGTGCTCCACCTCGCCGCGCAGGACGTACGTGATGATCTCCATGTCGCGGTGCGGGTGCGTCCCGAAGCCCTTGCCGGCCTCGACGGTGTCGTCGTTGAACACGCGCAGCGCGCCCCAGTTCAGGTTCTCGGGATCGAAGTAGTCCGCGAAGCTGAACGAGTGGTGCGTCTTGAGCCAGCCGAAGTCGAAGAATGCCCGGTCGCTCGCGCGCTGGATCGCGAAGACGGGTGCGGTTTGGGTAGCCATCGTGACCTCCCCGACCACCGGGCGTGCCCCGAGAGTTCCGCCCGTTCCTCCCCCGCCGCACGGCCCCGATGGCACAAAACCGGCACGCGCGCGGCGCCGTTTCGGTAGGCGGGCAGGCGCGAGCCGTGGGAAGCGCGTTCCATGCCGCTGTGGAGCCATGGTTCGGTCCGGCGCCTGTTGCGCGGCATCCGCCGGCCGTCGCAGCTCGAACGGGACGGCGTCGCGCTCGACCTCAAGCGCACGCTGCACTGCCAAACGGCGCGCGAGGCCGTCATCCTCCTGGTCGACCGCGCGCTGCGCCACGAGCACCCGTACTGCGCCGAGATCGTGCGGCTCTGCGACGTCGACGGTGAGACCACGCTGGTCGTCGCCGCCGCGCTGAACCTCTCGCCGCGCCACTTCTTCCGCTACCGGGCGCAGGCCGTCGAGGCGATCGCCGTGGAGCTCGAAGCGAGTCTCTCCCGGATTCCCCTGCGCGGGTCGGACAACCGGGCGCTGCGGGCGGTCGCGCTCGGGCGATTGCTCCTCGCGCGCATGGCGCCGTCCGACGTCGCGAGCGCCATGCGGCACTTCGAGCACGCGGCGTCGATCGATCCGCTCTGCGTCGAGGCGTACGCGGGCCTCGCGATCGGCTGGCTGTACCTGTCGCGGGAAATGGCCGCCGCGCCGGTGCATGCGCATATGAAAGCGCGGTCGCTCGCGAAGCGCGCGCTCGCGCTCGAGCCGCGTTCGGCCGTGGCGCATTCCGCGTTCGCGCGCGTCGCGATCGACGCCGGCCTCGGGCGGGCGGTGGCGGCGCCGCACGTCACCGAAGCGCTCAGCCTCGACCCGCTCGACGCGCGCGGCCACATCGCGGCGTTCAACCTGGCCTTGGCCGACGGCGACCTCGTCGCCGCGGAGCGCTCGTCCCGGGACGCCGTCACGCTGGATCCCACCTCGTTCGGGAACTCCGCCTGCGTCATGGCGACCGCGTTCTACCGCCACGCGTGGACCGACACGATCCGCCAGGCGCGCGAGCTGCTCGACATCGAGCCGCGCTCGCGGCTCGTGCGCGTGTATCTCGCCGACGCGCTGGTGGCGAGCGGCAATCCGGAAGAGACCATCGAGCTGCTCCAGCCCGGCGACCGTTTGAGCGACGATCCGTACGAGCTCGCGTCGGGCGCGCACGCGCGCGGCGCGATCCGCGACCGTGAAGGCGCGCAGCGCACGCTCGGGCACATGCTGACCGTCGCCCGGACGCAGACCGTCTCGCCGTACTTGATCGCGTACGCGCGCGTGGCGTCCGGGGACTCGGCGGGCGCGCTGGACGATCTGGAAGCCGCGGTCCGCGACGATCCCGGCTGGCTGATGCTCCTCGAGCACGATCCGGCACTGGTAGAGCTGTACGACGAGCGGCGCTTCCGCCGGCTGTTGGCCCTGCGCCCGACGAGCCTGGACTGACCGCACCCCGGGGATTGGCACCTGATTGGCACAAACGGGGCATGTTCCGCCGCCGGACGGTGAAGGCGCAACCGGCGCGGCCTCGGAACCGAATGCCATGGCCCCGAAGGCTCGCCGTCGGGTGCGAGCGTATTCCGCGTGACACCCTGGAGCCACGGCTCGGTCCGTAGCCTGCTCCGCGGCGTGCGCCGCCCGGCGCAGCTCGAACGCGACGGGGTCGCGCTGGAGCTCGAGCGCGTGCTGCGCTGCACCTCGGCCCGCGACGCGGTGCTCGTGCTCGTCGACCGCGCGCTGCGCCACGAGCACCGCTTCTGCAGCGAGATCGTGCGGCGGTGCGACGTCGACGGCGAGACGACGCTGGTCGTCGCCGGGGCGATGCACCTTTCGCCGCGGCAGTTCTTCCGCTACCGCGCGCAGGCCATCGAAGCGATCGCCGTCGAGCTGGAACGGCTGCTGACGCGCTCGCCGGTCGCCGCGTCGAACGAGGTCGCCGCGCGCGCCGTCGCGCTCGGGCAGCTGCTCCTGTCGCGCGCGTCGCCCGCCGACGTCAACAGCGCGATGCGCCACTTCGAGCGCGCGGCCAGCATCGAGCCGCTGTGCGTCGAAGCATACGCGGGGATGGCCGTCGGCTGGCTCCATCTTTCGCACGAGATGGCGGTGACGGCGCAGCTCGCGCACGCGAAAGCGCGCTCACTGGCCGAGCGCGCGCTGGCGCTCGACCCGCGTTCGTCGGCGGCGCACTCGGCGTACGCGCGCGTCGCGGTCGACGCGGGGCTGGGGCACTCGGTTGCCGCGTCGCACGTCGGCGAAGCGCTCAGCCTCGACCCGTTCGACGCGCGCGGCCACATCGCGAACTACAACTTGGCGCTGTTCGACGGAAACGTGCCGGCGGCGCTGCGCAGCGCGACCGACGCGGTAGCGCTGGAGCCGACGTCGTTCCTGTACGCCGCGTGCGCGATGGCGGCGACGTTCTACAACCGCGCGTACGAAGATGCGATCCAGCAAGCGCAGGAGCTGGTCGCGGTCGATCCGCGCTCGCGCGTGGTGCGCGTGTACCTGTCGGACGCGCTGGTCGCCGCGGGGCGCGCGGAGGAAACGATCGAGCTGCTGCAGCCCCAGGACCGGCTCGGCGACGACCCGTGCGAGATGGCGTCGGCGGCACATGCGCGCGGGATTGCCGGCGACCGCGAAGGCGCGCAGCGCACGCTGGACCGCATGCTGCGGATCGCGCAGACGGGACCTGTGTCGCCGTATCACCTGTCGTACGCGCGGCTCGCCGTCGGCGACGTCCACGGCGCGCTCGACGACATCGAAGCGGGCGTGCGCGCGGATCCCGGCTGGCTGATGCTGCTCGAGCACGACCCCGCGCTGGTGGAACTCTACGACGAGCGCCGCTTCCGCCGCCTCATCGCGCTCAACCAAAAAGCGAGTTAGATCGATATCTCGCCGGTCGCGTTGAGGCGGCCGAGCAGCAGGTGGTAGTAGAGCATGCCCTGCTGCGGGCGCAGCGCGTCGATGATCGGCTCCGCTTCGATCGCCGGGTCGCCGGACAGTTTGCGCAGGCCGGCCGTCGCGCCGGAATCGTTCATCGGGAACACGTCGAGGCGGCCGAAACCGCGCAGCGCGATGATCGCCGCCGTCCACGGGCCGATGCCTTTGTGGGCGACCAGGGCTTCAGATAATGCCCGGGTGCTCAGTGATTCCAGGGCTGTTTCGTCCAGATCGCCTGACTCTATCGCCGCGCCGACGGCTTTGAGCGCGTTGACCTTGTTGACGGAAAGGCCGAGCGCGCGCAGTTCGGCGGGATCGGCGTCGAGCAGCGTGCGCGGCGCGGGGAACGGGAAGAGCCGCACGCCGCCGGTCTCGACCGGGGTTGAATGGCGTTCGATCACGCGGCGCAGGATCGCGCCCGCGGCGTGGATCGACACCTGCTGGTACACGATTGCGTTGCAGGCCGTCTCCCACAGTGACGGATAGCGCGGCGGCTTCACGCCGCGCGCGGCCGTCGCGATCGCGTTGAGCCACGGCACCGACGCGGCGCCCGCGTAGAACGCCGACAGGTCGGCTTCGGCGCCGAGCGAGCGGCGCGCGATCACCGCCGGGTCGATATCCCCGGCAGCGGGGCCGTCGAGTTGCACGGCGATCGCGTCGGGCGCGACTTGGTGCGCGGTGAGCAGCGTCGGCGCCTGCGGGTCGCCGAGCAGCCGGCGGTACGCGGTGCCGTCGAACACGTCCACGACGTTGGTGGAGAGGCGGCGAAGGACGACTGCGGTGAGGTCGAGCCGGTACGGCGTGCGGACGGGAACGATCGCCTCGCGGACGGGGACGGCGGACGTGCGGACGGAACGTTTCCGCGGTGTACTTCGCGACGTACGCACGCTACTGGCGGATCAACGTGCTCACGATGCTCGAATACCGGGCGAACTTCATCATGTGGGCAGGCTTCACCGTGATCTACCACGCCACCGCTATCGTGGCGCTGT
>JAQBPK010000030.1 GCA_028287565.1 Vulcanimicrobiota bacterium | reverse complement strand
TGCGGTGCCGGGTCCCGGTTCGACGAGCAAGCACAGCGCGTGGTGAAGCGGCTCGAGCGCGGCAACGTGAACCACCGCGCGGTCGTTCACCCAGCGAAACGCCGCGCCGTCCGCACGTTCGAGCGCATACCAGCCGTCGCCGAGCGCGCCGAGCGGGACCCGAATCTGCGTGCGGCCGGCGACCGTCGCGCGCGCGATCGCTTCGCCGTCCGCACCCGCGGCGTGCACCGTGAAGTCCACCGGATCCGAACCCGGGCCGGGCTCGACGTCGAACGCCAGCGCGTCGCCGCGCGTCTCGGCGAGCGTGACCGTCGCGTCGCTGCGCGCCCAGCGGAACGCGCTCGCGCCCTCGCGTTCGAGCGGGTAGAACCCGTGCGCCGGCTTCGCCCACGCGGGAAAGACGTCGGCGAACCGCTCGACGCAGAGCCGGAAAACGCGGAAGTTCAGGATCCGCGGATCGCCGGGGCTCGGCGTTCCGCCGTTCTCGGCATGCAGCACGACGCTCAGCACGCTCGGGCTGCGCGGCGGCAGCGCGAACTTCACCAGCTGCCTGGTGGAGACGAGCGCCGTACCGAGCTCCATGCCGGAGTCCAGACGGGCCGTCAGCCGGAGGGATGCGCCTGCGGTGCCGGGTCCGGGTTCGACGAGCAAGCACAGCGCGTGGTGAAGCGGCTCGAGCGCGGCAACGTGAACCACCGCGCGGTCGTTCACCCAGCGAAACGCCGCGCCGTCCGCGCGTTCGAGCGGATACCAGCCGTCGCCGAGCGCGACGCCGTTCGTCTCCGGCACGACGTTGTGCGGCGAGACCGCGCCCGCGTCCCAGACCGTCACGACGTCCGTCGCGCCGTTGTCGGGATCGATGTCGTCGAACCACGCGACGCCCTCTTGCACCACGGAGAGCCGCAGCACGTACCGTCCGGGCACGCGCGGCGCGACGACGCGCATGTCGCCGCGAACGGCCGCGCCCGGCGCGAGCGGCTGCGGAAGCGGCGTTCGCACCGGCGCGCCCGGTTCCACCGGATGCCCGTCGTGAACGGTCCAGCGGTACCCGAGCTGCGTGGCATACGGAAGCTCGGACACGAGCTCCGCCGCCGCGCGATTGGTGAGCTGGTACGACAGATGGTGCTCCGCGCCGGCGCGCATCGCGGGCGGGATGGCCGTGTGCAAGCGCACCTTGCACGCCTCGCGCGGGCGCGCGTTGCGCAACCAGAACTGCATCTGGATGCTGCGCCGCCGGCTGCCCTGCAAGTCTTCCTCCGAAAGCCGGTGCACGCCGTGGAACATCACGCCGGTGCGCGCGAAGATCAGCGCCGAGTTCGGGCGGTACGGTATCGTCTCGCCGCGCTCGAACCGCGCCGGATCGTAGTGGCCGCGGCCGTCGCACGTGAAGCCGGGTTCGAGCGGGCGGTAGAGCGTCGTGCCCAAATGATCCAGGCCTTCGCGCTCCGGAAAGTACAGCAGAACGGTGAAGACTTTCTCGCTGCGGTCGGTGTGCGGTCCGAGATAGTAGCCCGGATCGTGCTCGTTGAGGATCGCGGTGCCGCGCAGCCGTTCTTCCACGAACGCCGGATCGTCGAGCTCCGCGCCGAAGCGCGCGCGCGCGAAATCGCCGAAGCGGTCGAGCAGCGTGCGCGCGAACCCCGGCCCGCATAAAAAAGCCGTCAGCGCCGACCAGAACTCGCGCTGCCCCGGCGGCAGGCGATCCGCGTCCTCGTTGAGGTTGATCTCGCGGCGCTGCTCGTAGCTGCCGAAACGCAGCGCGGGCTCGCCGGGGTTCGACCACCGCCGGAGAACGTCCGGACCGGTGGGAAACAGCCGCAGGATCGACGCGTACGTCTGCGGCGTGAACACGTTCTCGACGTACGCGTACGGCGACGGATCGTGGCGCAGCGGCGCGCCGAAGACCGCGCGCCGCACGTGCAGCGCTTCGTGCGCGCTCAACAACGAGCCCATCGCGGTCGACATGACCTGCGGCGTTTCCCGGGGTGCCGCATCCTTTCCGCCCTGGTCGCGCCGCAGCCGTCAAGATACCGTCTAGCCGGACGTTTGCGCCGGAGAGCGAAGCGCGCCGAGGGCGCTCGCGGGTCGAGGCGAGGCGCCGGCCGAAACGGTTCCGCCTGCCCGCGGGTCGTGACGAACGGCCCGCACCCAACGCTGGGCCTGACCCGACCCAAGGAGCAGAAAGAACCACATGGCTTCGTTTTCCGTCGATGCGCTCGTCATCGGTGCCGGCCCGGGCGGCTACCATGCCGCGATCAGGCTCGGCCAGCTTGGCAAGACCGTCGTGTGCTTCGACCGCGACGAGGTCGGCGGCGTCTGCCTGAACTGGGGCTGCATACCGACCAAAGCGCTGCTGCACGTCGGCGAGATCTCGCGCCAGATCGAGCATGCCGGCGCTCTGGGGCTGAAGGTGCCCAAGGCCGAGGTCGACCGCGAAGGCGTCGCCGCGTTCGCCGACAAGGTCGTCAAAGCGAACGTCGGCGGCGTGAACCAGCTGTTCAAAGCGAACAACGTGCAGTTCGCGTACGGCGACGCGTCGTTCACCGGTAAGAACAGCGTGTCGCTCAAAAAGAAAGACGGCGCGACCGACGAGTACACGGCGCAGGCGATCGTCATCGCGACGGGCTCCGCGCCGATCAACGTGGGAGCGTGGCCGCACGACGGCGACGTCATCATCAACAGCGACGACGCCGTGCGCATCAAGCGCATCCCGAAGACAATGCTGATCGTCGGCGGCGGCGTGATCGGCCTGGAGTTCGCGACCGTGTACACGCGCATGGGCGCGAAGGTGCTCGTCGTCGAGGCGATGCCGCAGCTGCTCACCGGAACGGACCTCGAGATCAGCAAGACGCTCGGCCGCATCCTGAAAAAACAGGGCATCGAGATCATGCTGAGCACGAAGGTCGAGACGATCGAGAAGACGGGACCGCAGACCGCGAAGGTCACGATCAGCGGCGAGGGCACAAACGGCAAGCCCGAAGCGCGCGAGTTCGACCAGGTGCTGGTCGCGGTCGGCCGCAAGCCCATCACCGACACGCTCAACCTCGCCGCGGCGGGAGTGCAGACGACCGACAAAGGTTTCATCGAAGTCGACGCGCAGCGCCGCACCACGGTCGGCGGCATCTTCGCGATCGGCGACGTCACCGGCGCGCCGATGCTCGCGCACAAGGCGATGAAAGAAGGCGTCGTCGCGGCGGAGGTGATCGCCGGCGACCGCGCGAGCGCGTTCGATCCCGTCGCGATCCCGAACTGCGTCTACACCGATCCGGAAGTCGCGACGATCGGGCTGTCCGAGGAAGAGGCGAAGGCGGCCGGCTACGACGTGCGCGTCGGCAAGATGAACCTCATCGCGTCGGGCCGCGCGCGCACGATGAACGAGACCGACGGCCTCATCAAGCTCGTCGGCGACGGCAAGACCGACCTGCTGCTCGGGATGCACATCGTCGCGCCGCAAGCGGAGTCGCTGATCGGCGAGGGCGTGATCGCGCTGGAGATGGGCGCGACGATCGAGGACATCGGCCTCTCGATCCACCCGCACCCGACGCTCACCGAGTCGATCATGGACACGGCGGAGTACATGCACGGCAAGGCGATCCACATCGTCAACGCCAAGCCGGCAAAGCAGCCCGCAAGGGTCTGAAGCGCGGACCGGCCGAAAGGCGCAGGATGGAGTCCGCGCGCCGTGACGCGCCCGGCGTTTTGATCGCGTCCGCGTTCGGCGACGACGGCAGCGGCGGCGGGCTGTTCGCGGTCGACGGTTCGCGTGCCGAGCGCATCGACCGTATCGCGACCACCGGCTTGGCGTACGACGGCCGCCGGCTCGCGCGCAACTTGCGCTGTCCGCCGCCGGACGCGCTGCTCGCCGAGATCGTCGTCTACGACGAGCGCGGCGTCGTGCGGTACATGCGGCTCGACGTCGCGGCGGCCGTACACGACGTCGCATGGGACGGCGAGAACGTCGTCGTCGTCTCGCCCTGGCACAACGCCGTCCAGTGGTTTTCGCCGGCCGGCGAGCTGGTGCGCGAGGTTCGCTATCCTGGTCCGTCCGACGCGTGGCACGTCAACTGCATCACGCGGCACGGCGACACGTGGTACGCGACGCTCTTCGGCGACTTCGGCACGTTCCGCGGCTGGGACACGCCCGCGCACGACGGCCAGGGCCGGATCGTCGAGCTGACGACCGGAACGACGGTCGTCGCCGGGCTGACGACGCCGCATACGCCGCGCTGGGTCGACGGCATGTGGCTCGTGTGCAACTCCGGCAACAACGAGCTGCTCGCGTTCGACGAGCAGTCCGGGCGCGTCGTGCGGCGCGTGCCGTGCGATAACTGGACGCGCGGCATCGCCTACGACGACGACTTCTTCTACGTCGGCGCTTGCCGCCGCAGCGCAACGCTGCAGTCGTACGGCGAATCGCAGATCGTCGTGATCGACCGCCGCACCTGGGCGCTGGTCGACCGCATCACCGTGCCGGCGCGCGAGATCTACGACCTTGCCTTCGTCCCGCCGTCGCTGGGCGCCGGGCTGCGGCGCGGTTTCGACGTGAACCCGCTGCGGACGTCGGAGTTCCGCCAATATCGCATGCTGACGGAAATCGGCGCCGAGCAGCCGCACAGCTTGTGGCCCAGCGGCGACCCGCTGCCGTGGAGCGATTTTCGCTGCAGCATCACGTGCGAGTTTCCGCCGCGCTGCACGGCGGACGAGATGCACGAGGTTGCGGTGCGCGTGGCGAACCGGAGCCGGAGCTTCTTCACGAGCGCGCCGCCGGCGCCCGTGTACGCTTCGTACAAATGGCTCGACCGCACGACCGGCGCGTATCTGAGCGACGGCCGCGCATACCGCTCGAAGCTGCCGCGCACCGTCTTTCCGGCCGAGACCGTCGACATGACGATGCGCATCGTCGTCCCGCACCGCGCCGGCGCGGCGCTCCTGCGCATCACGCTGATGCAGGAAGGGATCACGTGGTTCGACGACCAGGATCCGGCGAGCGGAACGGATTTCGCGGTCGAGATCGCGCCGGCCGGCAGGCGCGCTGCGGCGCCGGCACCGATCGTGCGCTGAACGGCAGCCGCCGTGCGGGTGTTCGTCGGGCACAACTTCTTCGGCGCCGGAAATTTCGGCGACGACTTGACGCTCGCCGGATTTCTGCACGCGGCGGCGCGCTATCCGAACGCTGAGATCACGATCTGCACGCCGCACGACCGCGCGAGCCAGGAGCTGCGTTTCCCGCAGATTCGCTGGCTGGCGGACGACGCCGGCACGCGGGAAAACGCGCTGCGCGGCGCGGACGTGTGGCTCGGGCTCGGCGACACGCCGTTCCAGCTCGACAGCGGTCCGTGGCTGCTCGACCACAACGACCGCGAGCGGCAGCGCTGTGCCGCGCTCGGCAAGCCGATGTACTGGCTCGGCGTCGGCTGCGAAAGCGCCGACGCGGCCGCCGATCCGCGCGCGCGGGCGCTGCTCGCCGCGGCGGAACGCGTGTGGACGCGCGACGAGCTCTCCGCGGCGATGCTGCGGCCGTTCGTCGCGCCCGCGCGGCTGAGCGCCGGCGCCGATTTGGCGCATCTCGCGTTCGAACGCGAACGCGCGGGGCCATCGCGCCAGAGCGGCGTCGTCGGGTTGCTCGCCGCGTTCGAGCGGCGCGAGCAGTTCGACCTCGGCGAGCTCGACGTCTTCGTGCGGCGCCGGCCACCCGCGCGCACGCGCTGGCTCATCCAGGAAGCGCGCGATCTGCCGTATCTCGAGCGCTGGATCCTCGACCGGCTTGCGCCCGACGCACGTGCGTCCTTGTCCGTCATGGACTTCGATTACACGACGATGTCCGTCGCCGGCTACCTGCGCGCGTTCGGCGCGCCGGCCGTGACCGTGACGACGCGGTATCACGGTGCGCTCGTCGCCGCTTGGCACCGCTCGCGCGTGCTCGTCGTGGCGCGGTCGGGGAAGCTGCGCGGCATCGCCGAGGAATTGGGCCTGAGCGCGATCGATGCTCCGAGCTCGCACGAAGCGCTGGAAGCCGCGATCGAGGCGGCGCGGCCGACGCGGCTCGAACGGCTGGTCGCGGCGCGCGACCGCGCGCAAGCGGCGTGCGACGCGTTCTTCGAGCACGGCGCCCAGCACGTCGCCGTGCGCATCGCGCCCGAGCTGCGATCCGCCGCATGCGAGCCGCTTCCGCACGCGTCGCTGCGCGCGACGCTTGCGCTCGACGTGCCGCGCGAGCTGCGTCTGGGGGAGACGATCGCCGTACCGTGCGCCGTCACCAATCGCGGCGCGGCGACGTACGCGTCCGCGCCGCCGAATCCCGTCGAGCTGTGCTACCGCTGGTACGACGGGCACGGCACCGCGGTCGGCGCGGGGACGTGGGTACACACGCCGCTCCCCCTGCCGCTCGCATCCGGCGAGACGATGCAAACCGCGCTGCGCGTCGCGGCGCCGCCGCAGCCGGGCCGCTACACGCTCGCGATCACGCTGCTGCAGGAAAGCGTCGCGTGGTTCGACGACGTCGACCCCGCCAGCGGCGTGCGCGGTACGGTGACGGTTCGCGCCAGCGCGGAAAACGATACGGTGGACGCGTTCCACGCGCTTGCGCCCGCAGAGCGCCGCGCGCTGACGCTGCGCTCCATCGAGCAGCGCGCGCCGATGCTCATGCGGTGGAAGCACGTCAGCGGAAGCTGGACCGAATGGTCCAAGCGCGCGGCGCTCACGGCCGACTGGCTCAGCGCCGCACGGACGGTCGCCGATCTCGGCTGCGGCGGGATGACGCTCGAGCGCTATCTCGCGCCGTGGCAGCGCTACGTGCCCGTGGATATCGTCGCGCGCGACGAGCGCACGATCGTCCTCGACGTGGAAAAGGACGAGCTCGCGCCCATCGACGCGGAAGCCTGCGCGGTCATCGGCGTCATGGAGTATCTCTTCGACGTCCCGGCGGTGCTCGTGAAGCTGCGAACCGCGTTCGCGCGCAGCGTCGTGTCGTACAACGTCGCCGCCGGCGGCGCGGCGAACGGCCGGCTCGAGAACGGCTGGGTCAACCATTTCAGCTACGACGAGCTGCAGCGCTCGTTCCGCGAAGCGGGGCTCACCGTCGCGAAAGAACGTCTCGTCGACGGCAGCGAGTTTCTCTTCGAGCTCGTCCCGCGCGACTGAGCTCAGCGGCGCGCGCGCAGCTCGCCGTCGAGCCGTTCGATGAGTTGCAGCCGCTCGTCGCACGCGGCGCGGAGCCCCTCGATCACCGTCAGCCGCTCCGCCGCGATTCGCCGAAGCTCTTCGGTGCGCTCGTAGACGTCCAGCATCGCAAGCGCGAGCCGGCCGTCCCCGGTTGCGCACAGCGCATCCGCGACTCGCCCGGCATCCGCGGCGACCGGCTCGTCGCACGCCGCCGCGAAGAACATGTCGTACGCGAACACCGGCGGCTCGAACGCGACGCCCGGAAATCCGGTGCGCCGCAGGATTTCCGCGATGGAGCGCTTGGAGAACAGAAACAGGTGATCGGGACCGCCAAGATGCTTCAGAAACGGATCGTTCGCCGCCTCGAGCTCCGCGCGGCTCCGCTCGCGGTATTCCGGCGTCTGGATCAGCAGCAGGCCGTCGCGGCGCAGAACGCGGCGCATCTCGCGCAGCGACCGCTCCGGCTGCGCAAGATGCTCGAGGACGTCGAACGACGCGACGACGTCGAACGCCCCGTCCGCAAAGCCCGCCGATTCCAACGTGCCGGCGCGCACGTCCACCGCGAACGCGGCGCGCGCGAGCTCGACGGCGCCGGCGCTGAGCTCGATTCCGACCGCGTCGTAACCGGCGAGGCGCGCGAGGTGCAGGAAGCCGCCGTGCGAGCAGCCGATCTCGAGCAGGCGCGCGGGCGGCGGCCGAAAGCGCACCAGCGTGCGCAGCCAGTGGAGGCACCGCTCGGCGACGTCGGTGCGCGCGCGCTCGCGGAGCGGCGGCAGCCCGGCCTCGGTTTGATGGCTCGTCCAATACTGCGCGCCGTAGAGATCGGCCGCGGCGTTCGCGCCTTGCGCGGCGTCCGGCACGGTTTGGTACACGAGCGTCTGACAGCCCGTGCAGCGCACGTAGCCGGCACCGAACGGCACGCACGGGGACATCGCATCGCACCAGCAGCGAACGCTCTGCGGTGAAACGCCGGTCACGCGCGAGCCAGCTCCGCGCCGCGGTTCACCACGTCGACCGGCGACGCCACGCCGTTCGCCGGATCGACGTCGTCGAACCACGCGACCTCCGACTGCAGCAGCGTCACCGCGAGCCGGTAGCGGCCCGGGTACCGCGGCGCGGCGACCGGCATCGCGATCGTCGCCTGCGCACCCGGCGCGAGCGGCTCGGGCAGCCGCGTGTGGATCGACTCGCCGACTTCCGCAACGTCGCCGCGCTCGTCGTACCAGCGGTAGCACAGATACACGGGATGCGCGCCGCCGCTGATCAGCGCGACGTCGCCGCCGTTGGTCACCGTCACGCGAACGCTGACGACCGCGGTCGCGTGCATCGCGGACGGCAGCTCAGCGTCCAGCGACGCGCGCATCGAAAGCGGAGCCAGCGCCTCCATCGTTCCGCCGCCCAGCGGCGCGGTGGCCTCGTTCCACAGGAACACGGGCTCCGCACGATCGAGGTACTGGTCGTGCTCGGCCGACCACGCGTCGCGCGCGCCGTTCGACTCCGCGGGCGCGGCGCCGAACGCGATCGCCTCCTCGTCGCACACGACGTCCATGCCGGCCTGATTCTCTTCAACCAGCGGCGCGTCGACGTCGCGCACCTCCGGTTCGTCCGCCGCGCCGTGCGCGAAGAACAGCCGCATGACGTGCTCGATGCCCGCCGGGGTAACGGTGCGCAGGTCGCGCTCGTAGTAGGCGCCGCGGTTGTACGTGCCGGCGACCAGCTCGTATCCCGGAAAGTACCAGACCTCCGGATGCGTGCGCTCGATCTCGTCCGCGGCGGCGCGCAGCGCGGCCTTGGTGTACGTCGCCGACACGAGCACGTGCCGCGGCTCGTACGTCGCGACGGGCGGCTGCGGGGACACGGTGAGCACCACCTTCGCGTTCGCGTTCACGCGCAGGAGCCGGTGCAGAAACGCGTCGAGGTCGTCGCGCACGTCGGCCGTGGTGAAGTTGACGAACTCGTGCCGCGACGCGTCGATTCGCCCGGCCACGACGCCGGGCGCGAGCGGGAACACGGCGCCGTCCTCCTTCGAGCGCCACGCTTCGGTGAGGCCCAGCGTGAAGATCAGCACGTCGAGGCCTTCGAACATCGCGCGCACGGCCGCGAGATGGCGCTCGCGGTCGGCGCGCACGTCCGCGGCCGTCGCGAAACCGTCCGGTTCGACGTGCGGGCGGAACGGATCGGCGAAGCGCCCGTCGGGACGCAGCCAGACGTCCTCGCGCGGCGCGAACGTGCCGTACGCGCGCTCGAACAGCTGCAGCAGCTGTCGCGCGGTGTAGACGTTGCCGCTTCGCGTCGAGAACACGCCGTAGCCGGCCGCCCGCGCGGCATCGGCGGACACGCCGTCCGGCGCAGGCTCGGCGACGAAATAGCGATAGCCGTGGCTCGCCAGCACGCGCGACATGTTCTGCGCGAAGCAGCTTCCAGCGGTCGCGATGCGCACGCGCCGGCCGATCGCGAACGGCGGCGTCCCCACCGGATCCACCTCGCCGGCCGGCACGCGCTCCACCGCGCGGCGCCAGAACCGCGCCGGCGGCAAATCGGCGTACGGTGAGTCCGCGCGCGGCTGCCGTTCCTCGCGCGCCGCGCTCGCGCTCGTTCCGTCGCGGTGCGCGGTTCGCGCCGCGAGCTGCTCGAGATCGTGGTACGCCGCGTCTTGCAGGCGCACGCAAGAGAGCGCGCTGGGCGGCATGTGCTCGTACGCCGCGAACGACCGCGCGATGAACGCGTCGAGATCGAGCAGCGCCGGCGGCTCCGCGGAGCCGAGCGGCTGTGCCGGCTTGAAGGCGTACGAGCCGGCCAGTCCGAGCCGTCGCGCGATGCCGGGATAGACGGGCCACACCGCTTTCTCCAGCATCCCGTCGGGGACCAAGTCCTCGGGTGCGTCGAACGGCGGCTCGATGCCGGCGCGGCGCAATAGCGCGCGCGCGATATCCGCCATCACGAACAGCGCCGGGTGATTCGGCGTGTGCATGAAGCGGCCGCGGCGCTCCCAGCTCGCGAGCAGTTCCTCGAGCGCAAAGCCGGTGCGGCGTCCTTCCTCGAGCATGACCGCGCGCGCCGCGCCGCGGTACTCGAAGAAGCGCAGCCGCTCGAAGACGGGCTCGCAGAACAGCCGCGCCGCGGCGGCCGCGTCGAGCCCGCGCTGCCACGCGTACAGCACCAGCGAGGAATGGTAGCCCAGCGGGGGCGGCACCGGTCCCGCCGGACCGGTGGCGTAGACGCAGTCGGGGTGGAACGCGTTGTACCAGATGCGCGGGTACAGGATGTCGTTCGGGCGCTCGCCGGGCTCCCACGCCGTGAACCGGTTGCGCTGGCGGAACACGACGTCGCCCGGCGCAACGTCGAGCTCCGGGTCGCCCAGGGTGACGTACGTGCGCACGCGCACGCCGGGGTTCATCAACGCGACGCACTGCGCGAGCGCGACCGCCTGACAGGTTCCGATGACGTGGATCGTCATCGTGTTCCCGCTAGCGCGCCTGGAACGCGCGGAAGTTCAGCATCCGCGAATCGCCCAGCGTCGCACGGCCGCCGCCTTCGACGCGCAGTCTGATCACGTACGGCAGCGGTTCGTCCGGCCGCAGCGGAACGACGACGCGCTCGCGCGCGCTGACGACGAACGACGCCAGGACGTCGCCCGACGCGTGGATCGCCTTGAGCGTGAACGGCTGCTTTCCGACACCCGGCCCGGGCTCCACTTCCAGCGCGAGCTCCGCGGCGCGGCTCGACACCTCGATGCTCGCGTTGTCGTTGACCCAGCGAAACGTCGAACCGCCGTACTCTTCGAGCGGATACCAGCCCGCCCCGACGCGAAAGCCGTCGACGCTCGAGAGCACGTCGACGCGCTGCGGCGTGAGCGTGATGCGAAACGCGCGATAGTTCAGCACGCGCTCGTCGCCCGGCGTGCGCGCGCCGCCGCCGACGACGTGCAGCCGCAACCGGTGCATCACGGGCAGCGACGCGGCGAGCACCAGGTCGAGCGTTTCGCGCCCGCGCACCGTGAAGGTCCCCAGCAGCGCGCCGGCGCCGTCGTAGACTTCGAGCGCGAACGGCTGCGAGCCGACGCCGGGACCGGGCTCGACCTCGAGCAGCAGACGATGGTCGACGGCCGCGAACACCGGGGCGTAGAGCAGCGCGTCGTCGCCCGCCCAGCGGAACATCTCGTCGCGGTCACGCTCGAGCGGATGCCAGCCGGGACCCAAGCGCAGCTCCGCGGGATTCGCGACGTCATCGATCATCGTTGAAGCTTCCTCGTTCGCCTCGTTCGCCTCGTTCGCGGCGGGGGCCGGCTCCGTGACCTCGGTCTCGGCGGCGGAGCGCGCGCGCAGCGTTTCCACGAGCACCTCGATCGTCAGCAGCGCAGCGTCGAGGTTGAGGTGGACGGGGTCGAAGCAGTAGCGCGAGTCCACCATGCCGTCCGCGCCGGTGACCAGCGGCCAGAGGTCGACGAACGGCGTGCCGGTGCGCTCGCACACGCCGCGCAGCAGGTGGTTCATCAACCGCACCGTCTGATAGCGCGCCCGCGCGGTGCACGGAAAGAACGCGTTCCTGAACGCCTCGTCGTCCGGCGACGGCGGCTGTATCGAGTGCAGGCACACGTTGCGCAGCCCGTACGACCGCAGCAGCAGCAGGCCGCGCTCGAGCGGCTCGAGATAGCGCGCCGCAATGGTGACGGCCGCGTCGAAGCCCACCGCGTCCGGTGCCTCGGAGCCGACCTCGCGCCCGCCGATCTCCTGGAAAAAGAGCAGCCAGTCGAAGACGCCGCAGAACAGCAGGATCGGCGGATCGCGCCGCACGCGGCCTTCGGCGTCCTGCACGAAGTTGAGCGCCTGCGTGCCGATGCGCGCGTACGCGCGCCAGCTGCCGTTGCCGTCGGCGATGAGCAGATGCTCGCCGACGAGCCGCGAGAGCACGATGAAGTTCAAGTTGCCGTCGGCGTCGCACAGGTCGAACGCGCCCAGCCCCGGCGTGTGCATCGTGCGGCCCAGATACGGCGCGGGCGAACCCGGTACCGAGAAGACGCGGTCCTTGAAGATCAGCGTGTTGCTGTCGCCCAAGAAGTACAGCGGCACGGGATGCGCGATCTGCTCGACGGCCGCGCCGCCGCCCGCCCGCAGCGCCGAAACCGCCTGCTCGCCGCGCCGCGCGTCGCCGGCCGCGATCAGATCCAGCAGCACGTCCTCGTCGCACGGGCGCTCGCCGTTGCGCGGCGCCGCCGCGTGCGCGGGCTGCACCGCCGTTCGCGACGCGACCGCGTCGCCGAAATAGTCGCGCACGAAGAACCGCACGACGCGGTCGGCGATCTCGTCCGTCGGCTGCCGGTCGGCGAACAATTGCTCCCCGCCGAGGTTCTGCATCACGGTGTCGTACGCGGCGAAGTAGTCGACGTGGGCGTGGCGCGCGGCGACGTTCTCCGCGGCGACCTTCAGCACGGATTTCGAATAGAGCGACGCGCGCACGACGTGCGTCGGCACCATCGTTGCCGCCATCGGGACCGGTGAGACGGTGAGAACGATCTTGCCCGCCGGGTTGATCTCGCCGAAGAGCGCGATGAAGCGCTCGAGATCCGCCTGCACGTCGTCGACGCCGAGGTTCACGAACGCGTAGCGGCCGGGATCGAACACGCCGCGCCCGCGTCCCGGGCACACCGGAAACGCCGCGCCGTCGCGGCGGTCGACCCACACTTCGGTGAGGCCGAGCGTAAACAAGAACGCGTCGACGCTCGCGAACAGACTTCGCACGGCGGCCAGATGCGCGGCGCGGTTCTCTTCCACCGCCGCCACGGACGCAAACGTGCCGTCCTCGATGCCCGGCCGGAACGGATCGAGATAACCGTCCGGTGCGGTCCACGCGCGCTCGAGCGGGTCGAACCGGCCGAGCGCGCGCTCCAGCAACTGCAGGAGCTGGCGCGACGTGTAGACGTTGCCGTAGCGCGCCGACAGCGGCTCGCCGCCGGGCTCGGCGATCGCGTAGCCGAGGCCGAGCTCGCGCAGCCGCACCGCGAGCCGTTGCGCGAAGCAGCTGCCCGCCGACGCGATCCGCGCCGTTGAAGCGAGCCGGAACTTCACCGGACCCTGCGGATCGATCCCGTCGCGGTCCGGATTCGCGCTCACGGCGGAACGCCAGTTCTGGTACCCGGGCAGCGCCGCGTACGGAAACGCCTCGGTCACCACGTCGCCCCGCAACGGATCCCGGCCGGCGGACCGGATCACCGCACCGTCCTCACCGCGGTCCCTACGGCGCTCCCGCGCGCGCTGCCTCCCGCCGGGCGCGGCCTCCCCTGAACGAGGCGGTCACACCGCCTGGGCCCGTCGCGCCGCGACGCCGACCTCGGCTGCGACGCCGTTGCCCGGGTCGACGTCGTCGAACCACGCGATCTCCGACTGCAACAGCGCGACGCGGAGGCGATAGCGGCCTTCGTACCGCGGGGCTTCGATGCGCATCTGTACGGTCGCGACGGCGCCGGGCGCGAGCGCGCCCGGCAGCGGCGTGTGAATCGAGCGGCCGATCTCCGTCAGAGCGCCGCGTTCGTCGAACCAGCGGTAGCACAGGAACACCGGGTGCGTTCCGCCGCTCGCCAGCGCCGCGTCGCCGTCGTTGCGCACCGTGCATGCAACGGTGATGATCGAACCGGCTCGCATCTCGCCCGGCAATGCCGCCTGCACCGGCGCGCGCATCGACGCGGGCGCGAGCGCCTCCAGCATCAGGTCCGCCGGCGGTTCGGCGACCGCGGGGACGCCGAGATCGAAATCGCGCGTCCAGTCGTAGTCCGCGAACTCCGGATGCGGCGCCGCGCCATAGCGCCCGGAACGCGATTCCGCCGTGCCGCCGAACGCGATCGCTTCTTCATCGCACGCGGCCTCGGCGTCGGCGAGCGTTTCGTTCGCCCCGAGCCCGCCGTCCGCGGCCGCGGGCGGTGCGAGCTCCGCCGCGCAGTGCGCGAGGAACAGGCGCATGACGTGCTCGACGCCTTGCGGCGTCACCGTGCGCAGGTCGTCCTGGAAGTACGCGCCGCGGTTGAAACCGCCGGCGACCAGCTCGTAGCCCGGGAAATACCACACGTTCGCGTGCGCGCGCTCGATCTCGTCCGCCGCGACGCGCAGCGCAGCTTTCGTGTACGCCGACGAGACGAGCACGTGACGCGGCTCGTAGGTCGCGATGGGCGGCTGCGGCGAGACGGTCAGCACGACGCTCGCGCTCGGGTTCACGCCGCGCAGCCGCGCGAGGAACGCGTCCAGGTCGTCGCGCACCTGCGCCGCCGTGAAGTTGACGAACTCGTACTGCGCGGGGTCCATGCGCCCGGCGCTTACGCCGGGCGCGAGCGGGAACACCGCTCCGTCCGCCGCCGAGCGCCACGCTTCGGTGAGGCCCAGCGTGAAGATGAGCACGTCGAGCTGCTCGAACATCGTGCGCACGGCGGCCAGATGCCGCTCGCGCGCGGCAAGCACGTCGTCCGCGGACGCGAACCCGTCGGGCTCGATCAGCGGGCGGAACGGATCGGCGTAGCGACCGTCCGCGCGCAGCCACGCGCGGTCGCGCGGCACGAGCTTGCCGTATGCGCGGTCGAAGAGCTGCAGCAGCTGGCGCGCCGTGTAGACGTTGCCGCAGCGCGTGGAGAACACGCCGTATCCCGCGTGCCGCGCCGCCTCGGGCGGCAGGCCGTCGGGCGCGGGCTCGGCGACGAAGTGCTCGTAGCCCGCTTGCGCGAGCGCGCGCGACATGCTTTGCGCGAAGCAGCTGCCGGCGGTCGCGATGCGAGCGCCGCGGCCGATGCGAAACGGCGGCGTGCCGGCCGGGTCGACGTCGCTCGGTGGCACGCGTTCGACCGCGCGCCGCCAGAAGCGCTCGGCGGGAAGGCCGGCATACGGCGACGTGGATGCTGCGGGAACGTCCGGTTGGGCGCCGAGGTCGGCAGCCGGCGCGTGCGGGATCGTTCCGTTGCGCGAGCCCTTGCGTTCGCCGGCGGCGATGCTTTCGAGATCGCGATACGCCGGGTTCTCCAGCCGCCGGCACGAGAGCAGCTCGGGCGGCATGACGGCGTACGCTTCGAACGAGCGCGCGATGAACTCGTCGAGATCGAGCAGCGCCGGCATCGCACCCGGCACGTGCTCGGGCTTGAACGCGTACGCGCCGGGCACGCCCAAGCGGCGGCCGATCTCCGGATAGACGGGCCACACCGCGCCGCGCAGCATCGGGTCGTCGAGATACGACTCGGGCGCGGCGACCGCGGGCGTCAAGCCGGCGCGCCGCACGAGCTCGCGCGCGAGCTCGGCCATCACGACGAGCGCCGGATGGATCGGCGAGTGCATGAAGCAGCCGAAGCGCTCCACGCGCGCGAACATCGCGTCGAACGCAAAGCCGAGGTCGCGGCCCTCCGCGATGAGCGCGCGCTTCGCGTCGGCCCAGCAATCGAAGTAGCGCAGCTTTTCGTACACCGCTTCCGTGAAGAGCTTCGCCGTTTGCGCGGCGCTCATGCCGCGGTGCCGGCCGTAGAGAACGAGCGACGAATGGTCGTTGCCGAGCGGCGGCACCACGGCGCCCCACGGGCCGGGCAGAAACACGACGTCCGGGTGGAACGCGTTGAACCACACGCCCGGGTACACGATCTCCGTGCAGCCGTGCCGCGCGGGCGGCATGACGGTGCGGTCGCGCTGGCGGAAGACGATGTCGCCGGGCTCGAGCGCGCCCGGTTCCGCGTTGAGCGGCAGCCGCGCGACGGGAACGTCCGGGTTCATCACGGTCAGGCACGCGGCGAGCGGAATCGCCTGGCAGGTGCCGGCGACGTAGATCGTCATTTCGCGAACTCTTCGATCGTGCCGGCCGGCCGAGTTTCGCGGGGTGCTTCGCGCTCGTCGCGAAAGCGGTTCTTCAGCTTCAAGAAATGCTTCTCGTACGCATGCCAGCTCGCGAGCGCGACGATGAACGTCACGGCGATCCCGGTGCTCCAGCTCCACAGCTGCAGCCCGATCTTCGACCCGAGCACCAGCGGCAGGTGGAGGCGCGGCGAGAGATGGTCCGCGAACACGCGCAGCACGACCGGATGGAACACGTACATTCCGTACGCATAGGTTCCAAACGTCCGCAGCGGCGGGAGCGTCATGATTCGCTCGATGACGCCGCCGCCCACGATCGCTCGGACGATCAGGCCGCCGAACGTCAGCGCGACGATCGAGTAGCCGAGCGTGTAGACCGCGGCGTCCGCCTCGGAAAAGCGAAGCCCGCGAAGACAGAACATGGCCGCCGTCAACGCCAGACCGCCGATGAGAACCGGCTTCGACCAGCGCGCGGCGAGCGCCATCCCCGCGGGAGAGCGAACCAGCGCCGCGAGCAGCGCGCCGACCGCAAGCGAGTCCATCCGCGCCGGTGTCAACACGTACGCCTGCAGATAATTTCCTCCGGCGAGCCACACGGCAGTGCGCAGCGCCGGAGCGAGGGCGATCATGGCGATGCAGACGATGAGAAGTCTGCGGCGGTCGCACGCGAGCACGACCGCGGGCCAGACGAGGTAGAACTGCTCCTCGATCGCGAGCGACCAGAAGTGATTCGCGAGCGGAACCGCGGTCGTCCAATCGGCTCGAACGGCAATCAGAACATTTGTCGTGTACGTCCACAGCCAGCCCTGGTTCGACGAGAGGTAGTGCAGCGGTTCTTCGAATCCGCGGACCACGTGCGGAAGAACGAAGACGAGCGCGAAGACGAACAGATAGTAGAGCGGGAAGATACGGAGAACCCGCCGCGCGTAGAAGTTCCGAAAATAGTTCGGCTTCGATTTCGCGTCGATGAGGATCCCGGTGATGAGGAAACCGGAAAGGACGAAGAACAAGTCCACGCCGATCCATAACGAGTTCGCGATCGCGCCCGCGAACCGGTCCGGCCAGACGATGTCTTTGCCGCCCATCACGTTGAAATGATAGAGCAGCACGAAGAGGATTGCAGTCCCGCGCACGCCGTCCAATGAGGGAAGGTGGCCCGACGGAGGGCTCGCTGCGGCCGCAGCGCGATCTGGGATCACGGCCAACTCGGCTTGCGCGAAATGCGGTTGGAATCCTGGCTGCGACGGACACCGGAGGACGCAACGGAGCGCAGCCGAAGGGCCCGCTTCGTGCAGATCGGCAACGGCAGGCGCGCACGAACCTTCCTTCGCGGGACGCCGGAGTTCGCCGCAAACGGCTTGCTGATCCTCGCATCCTCCGTCGTCGCGAACGCCGGTTCTTTCGCGCTGTATTTCGTCGGCAGCCGTCACCTCGATCAGCGCGCATACGGTGACTTCTATGCGCTCGTCACCGCGACCGCGTTAGCCGGCGCGCTCACGACGTCGGCCTCGCTGGTGATCTCGAAGACGACGGCCGAGCTGCGGTCGCAGGCACTCGCGGCAAGTCTCGGCGGCTTCACGATGTGGTGCCGGCGCGCTGCCCTGGCGGTCGCGGCGGCCGTGTTTGCGATCGGCTGCGCCGCAATCGTCCCGATCTCCAACTACCTGCACCTCGTCAGCCCGGCGGAAGCGCTGCCGTGGGCGCTCGCGACGTCGATCACGATGGCCGTTCCCGCATACCGCGGGATCCTGCAGGGATGCGAGGACTTCGTTCCGCTGTCGATCTCGTTCGCGCTCGAAGGCGTCGGCCGCGGCGTTCTCGGCAGCGTCGCGATCCTGTGCGGTTACGGCGTGGTCGGCGCTCTGGTCGCGCAAGGCGTTGCCGCCTTGCTGACGTGGAGCTATGTCGCCGCGGTTGTGCGCAAGCGGTTCGCGGGTGCGCCGCCGGCGACGTTCGCTCCCGATGCGCGGTTCTTCCACACGCTGCTCGCAACGGGCGCCGCGCTTGTCGCGACCGCGTCGCTCGCGTCGCTCGACGTCCTTTTCGCGAAGCACTATCTCGGTGCGCGCGATGCCGCGGTGTACGGCGTCGTCGCGTTCTGCGGGCGGGTCGTGATCCTGCTCGGCACGTTCGTCCCGCTCCTCACGATCCCGAAAGTGGCCGCCGCACTGGGCCCCGGGCGCTCCCCGCTACCGGTCCTCGCACAGGCGCTCGCCGCCACGGGAGCGGTCGGCCTTGTCGCGCTCGTCCCGTTCGTCGCGTTCCCGCACCTGGTGGTGCGGTTCTTCGCGGGAAGCGGCTATTCCGATGCGGCGCAGTACGTGCTGCTCTACGGCGGCATCGGCGTCCTTTTGTCGCTCACGAACGCGGTGACCGCATACCAGCTCGCGACGCACCGCTTTCGCTTCATCGTGCCGCTCGCCGCGGCCGCCTGCATCGAAGCAGGAGCGATCGCCGCTTGGCACGATTCGATAGCGACGATCTTGGCGGTGGCGCTCGCGTGCAACGCGCTCGCGCTGATCGCGTCGGCGTTCGGCATCGCGACGTCCGGCCGGACGGCGCCTGCTACTCCGTGATCGCCACCGCGACGGCCATGTTGGAAAACGCTAGATAGCGATACGCCAGCCCGCGCGCGGCGACGAGCTCCTGCCACGCGCGAAACTCGCCGTTGCGCCAACCGCGATACCCGAAGTACTCGTCGAAGACGATAACGGCGCCGGGGCGCAGCTTTGCGGCCAGCGCACCGAGCACGACGCAGGTGGACTCGTACGTGTCGCAGTCGACGTGCACGAACGAGACCGGCTCGTTGAGCTGGGCCGCAAAACCGGGCACCGTCTCGTCGAACCAGCCCGCGACGAGGGAGACGTTGGCGGGAACGTCCGGCAGCTCGCCGCGCTTGTCGAAATGGCCTTTGGTGTACTGCCAGCCTGCCCAATCTTCTTTCAACCCGGCGAACGAGTCGAAGCCGACGAACTTCTGCTGCGGGCGGCGCTGCGCGAAGAAGCGCAGCGACGCGCCCTCGAAGACGCCGAACTCGAGGCCGACGCCGGCGTCGGACGCGTTGCGCAGCGCATAGGACCACAGGCGTTCCCGCGTCGTGAACATCAGCGCGTCGCCCATCTTCGCGTCGCAGTAGTCCGCGGCATCCCGAACGACGCGGTCCATCACTTCCGGAATCACGCCGCCGATGCGATTGCTGACGAGCACGTTGACGATCGGCACGACGATATCGTCGAGCGTTCGAATCACGACTCGTTTCAAGCGCTGTAGCAGGTATTCCCTTTGCATCATGTTCCCCGGCGAATGGACCGTGGAGGTGGATTTTACGTCTTCGGGTATCTTTACCTCGTCCGCCGTTCCAAAGGTCTGCCTTGACTATCGTTCCCTGGATCGTTCAGCTCGTCGCTTTCTTCGTGCTCATGTCGATCGGCTGCGGGATCCTGGCGGCGGCGCGCCTTCCGCTCACGCGGCGTTCCGTGCTGCTTGCACCGGCGCTCGGCACGGCAGCCGTCACCGTCACGTCGATGACGCTCGGCACGCTCGGTCTTGCCGCGCATTCGTACGCGGCGATCCTCGTCGCAGCGCTCGTTGTCGGCAGCGCGGCGGTGCTGCGCACGAAGCTCGCCGCCGTCGCGCGAGCGCTTCCGCCGCTATCGGCGGCTGCGCTCGTCGCCGCGAGCATCTTCATCGCCGCACCGTCGTTTCTCTACGGCTTTTCGTGGGTCGGCTTCGCGAACGAAGACATGACGCGCACGGCGATGAGCGGGGAGCACTGGCGCGCGCACGGCCTCACCGAAGCCGTGAGCAAGAGCGACCTCATCTGGAACACGAACATTGCGAGCGCGCAGCTCGGCAACACCGGCACGCTGCAAGCCGGCACGCCGGACCTCGTCGCGGTTTTCATGGAGCTCACGGGGATCGGCACCTTCCAGTCGATGATGCCCGTCGTCGTCATCGCGTTCATGTGCCTACTGGCGGCGATGGGCGCAATGATGCCGTGGCGGCTCGGCGACCGATGGGTCGCGCTTGCGATCCTTGCCCTCGCGACGTCGGGCCTGATCGTGTACACCGCGGTCAACCAGGGCGCAGACGAGATCATCGGCCTCGCACTGTTCTGCGCGTACACGGCCGTGCTGCCGGCGCTCTGGCGGCCCCGGGCCTCGCGCAGCTGGTTCATCATCGCCGCCCTGCTCCTGGCAGGGCTTTTCGAGCTTTACGTGCCGCTCACGATCTTCGCGGTGCTGTTGACCGCGGCGCACGCGTTCCTGCGCGTTCGCCGGCGCCGGCTTGGGCCGCTGCTGAGCCGCGCCGCCCTGGGCGCCGCCGCCGCCGCATTGTTTCTGAACGTCTATCTGCACAACGTCGCACTTACGGCCACGTCGATGCTCAAGTCCGGCTCGGGCCCGCTTCACGACAACATCAAGTTCATCGCCTTTTTCATCCCGCCGGGCTTCGCGTACTTGTGGGGGCTGCTGCCGCTCTCTTCATATCCGCCGGAACCGGCGATGTCGCTGCTCATCGTGCTCGGAATGGCGCTCACGGCCGCGTTCACCGTGCTGGCCGTGCAGCGCGCCCGGCGCGGCAACGCGCCGGCGCTGATGGCGGTCATTTGTCTGGTTTTTTTCGCCTACTTCTTCGTGAGGATGGCCGACTACGCGCTCTACAAGTCGGCGTCGTACATTCA
>JAQBPK010000017.1 GCA_028287565.1 Vulcanimicrobiota bacterium | reverse complement strand
GTCTGCACCAACTGCCTGCGGAGCAAGCGCGTAAAGCGCGTCGGCGCCGCCTAGGCGGACCCGCCGCCGTGAGCGGCGGCGGCAATAGACCGCAACCGAGGGCGCGACTGGAGTCGCGCCTCTTTATGTTCCCGCCCCGAAACGGGTTCGGTGAGCCGCGTCCCGCCAGTCGTCTTCGAGGCGGCTCAGCCGACGTGGTCCCAGCCTGACTGCGCGACGACGGTTCCGTCGGCGAAACGCACGCCTGCTCCGTCCGTGATCCGGCCGACGGCACGCAGCTCGCGACCGAAGTGCGCTCGGAAGCGGCCTGCGAGGTGACCGAACGCGCGCTTCTCGATGGAAGCCAGCAGCTCGAAATCCTCACCGCCGCCGAGGGCCCAGGCATGCGGATCGTCGCCTGTGTGCTCGGCGACCGCGCGCGCGGCCTCGTGGACCGGGACGCTTTCAACCGTCGCACCCACGCGCGAGGCAGCGCACAGCCGCGCGAGGTCGGTTGAGAGCCCGTCCGAGACGTCCATCATGGCCCGGACATGACGCGACGCGCCCAGCCAGCGCCCTTCACGCAGCCGCGGCTGCGGCGTGCGAAACGCGGCGAGCGCATCGGCGACCGCCTGGCCAAAGCCGCGCTCCGTCACGCTCGATCCCGCGTCGTCCTGGCCCGCGAGATCGGGCCGGTCGAGTGCGATGCGCAGGCCCGCGCGACTGGCGCCCAGCGGACCCGTCACCGCGACGACGTCGCCTGCGCGAGCGCCGTCCCGGCGCTTCAGGTTCGAGGCGCGCACCTCGCCGACGACCGTGATCGCAAGGACGACCGCCGGTGCGCGCGTCAGGTCGCCGCCCGCGATCGCGCAGCGCGCCTGCTTCGCGAGCGCCGCGATTCCGTCGTAGCAGCCCAGCAGCCACTCCGGGTCGGTGCCTTGCGGAAAACCGAGCGCGACCGTCGCCAGCACCGGGCGCGCGCCCATCGCGGCGACGTCCGACAGATTCGACGCCAGCGCGCGCCAGCCGGCGTCGTGCGCGCTCATCGCGCCGCGCGTGAAGTGCACGCCCTCAACGAGTGCGTCGGTGGTGATCACGCTGCGGTTGTTGCGTGACGGCTGCCACGCCGCGGCGTCGTCGCCGATGCCCAGGTACAGCCGCTCTTCACCCACGTCGCGCAGCCGCTCGCGAATCCGCGCGATCAGCTCGTCTTCGGTCACCGCGATGAGCTATGCGCGCGGCGCGGTCGCATCGATGCGCCGGCGCATCTCGCGCAGCGTCTCCGGCGGGTCGTCCGCGCCGAACACCGAGTTGCCCGCGACGAGCACGTTCGCGCCCGCTTTCACCGCGCGCTCGATGTTCTCCAGACCGATCCCGCCGTCGACCTCGATCTCGCACGCGGGATTGCGCTTGTCGAGCACCGTGCGCACCTCGGCTATCTTCGCGAGCGCGCGCTCGATGAACGACTGGCCGCCGAAGCCGGGGTTCACGCTCATCACCAGCACGCGGTCGATCTCTTCGATCAGATCGACGAGCATCGGCACGGGCGTGCCGGGGTTGATCGCGATCCCCGCTTTCGCGCCGGTCTCGCGCACGTGGCGCAGCAGGCGGTGCTGGTGCGGCGTCGCCTCGTAGTGGAACGTGATGACGTCCGCGCCCGCCTCGCGAAACGCGTCGACGTACTTCTCCGGCTCGACGATCATGAGATGACAGTCGAACGGCAGCTGCGTGAGCTTGCGCAGGTCCTTGACGATCTTCATCCCCCATGTGAAGTTGGGGACGAACACGCCGTCCATCGAGTCGAGGTGCAGCTCGTCGGCGCCGCCGCTCTCGACCATCCGAATCTGGTCCGCGATGTCCGCGAAGTCCGCGGACAGCAGCGACGGCGCGATCTTGACGGTCCGCCGCCGCGCCGCCGGGCTCACGTGGGCGACGGTTTCGGGCTCGCGTTCCCGCGCGCCGCGTCGGCGGGCGACGGGATCCAGCGCGCGGGCTCCCGGCCGATCGTCGTCTGGTTGAGCAGCTCGTTGTTGATGTACGTGTCGATCTCCGCGCTGCCGACCGCGGACACGTTGAAGTCGAGCTTCTGACCGCCTTGCGCGAAGCTGTCGTACACGTTCCACGTCCCGGTGTCGTCGCGCAGCTCGATGCGCACGTGCGCGGCGTCGTCACGCGGCGGTACCGTCGCGCTGACGTGCACCTGCCGGATGAGGTAGCCGTACTCACCCGGTCCCGCGCTCACTTGCAGCGACACTTCCTCGAACGGGTCCATCGTCGCGCCGGGGCCCGGGCTCTGGCGCACGATCTCGCCGCGCCGCGGTCCCGTCGGGCCGAACGGCGTCCAGACGATCTGGCCGAGATGAACGCGCGCATTCTGCGCGGCCTTGCGCGCATCGTCGATGTACATCCCCGTGAAGTTGGGCACTTTCACGCCGCTCGGCGGCCCTTTGCTCAGCGTCAGCGAAACTTTCGAGCCCTGGCGCACGCTCGCGAGCGGCAGCGGGTCCTGGCCGACGACGTGGTCGCGCGGGACGTTGTCGTCGTTGACGTACGTCGTCTTGTCGAGCTGCAGCTTGAAGTGGTTCAGATCGAGGTTCGCGTTGCGCAGCGACTCGAAGCGCAGGTCCGGCATCGGGAAGATCACGACGCCGCTGCTGACGACCAGCGAGATCTGCCGGCCTTCGCGCACGCGCGTGCCCGACGCCGGCTGCTGGTTCATCACGACGTCCTTGGGATACCGGTCGCTGGGCTGCGTCGCGATCACCACGCAGCGCAGGCGAATGCGCCCGCACTCCGCGCGCACGTCGGCACCCGTCTGCCCGGTGAACGCGGGGACGTAGACCGTCGCGGCGGTCGGCGCGAAGAACTCCTTGATCGAGCGGCCGAACCACACGAGCACGCCGACCGCGAAGGCGAGCGCGAGCGCCAGCGCCCAATCGCGGTCGAGGACCGGTGCGAAGCGCCTCCGCGGCGCGACCTCGGCGCCGTCGAGCTGCATCAGGCGAGCGCCTCGAGCTGGGCTTCGTCGAAGTCGGCGTTGCTGTACACACGCTGCACGTCCTCGTGCTCTTCGAGCGCGTCGAGGAACGTCAGTACCTTCTCCGCGTCGCCGCTAGCCGGGCGCGCGGTCTGCGTCGCCTCCATCGCGAGCTGCGCGGAGCGCACGCGCAGTCCGCCCGCTTCGAGCGCCTCTTTCACGGCCATCAGCGACTGCATCTCGGTGACGATCTCGGCCGGCTCACCGAAGCGCACGTCGATCACGCCGTCGACCAGCGCCTTTTCGGTGAGCTCGTCCTCCGACAGCTTGCCGGGATCGACCTCGACGATGCCGCGCGACGCGAACATCCAGCCGACGCTGCCGGTCTCGCCCAGGCTTCCGTCGTTGCGGCTGAACAGAAAGCGCAGCTCCGATGCGGTGCGGTTGCGGTTGTCGGTGGCCGCGTCGACGATCACCGCGACGCCCGCCGGGCCGTAGCCCTCGTAGCGAATCTCCTCGATCTCTTTCTCACCCGCGCCGCCGCTCGCGCGCCCGATCGCGCGCTTGATGTTGTCCTGCGGCATGTTGTTCTCGCGCGCTTTCTCGACCGCCATCTTCAGCCGGTAGTTGGCCTCGGGATCGGGCGAGCCGTTCTTGGCCGCGAGGATGATCTCTTTGGACAGCTTGGTGAAGAGGGCGCCGCGCTGCGCGTCGACCTTGCCCTTCTTGAGCTTGATGTTGTGCCATTTGGAATGACCGGACATGTCGTCTTCTCTACGGATTGCGGTGGGGGATGATCCAGCTCGTGCCGGGGATGCCGACACGGTCGGGCCACATGCGCTGGTACCACGCGGTGTAGGTGACCTTCGTTCCCGCCAGCACCGGATAGAAGAACGCGAACAGCGCGACCACGAGCGCGCCGTACAGGCCGACCGACCAGCGCGCGTTCGTGAGCGACGTCTTCGACAGGCGCTTCCACACGTACGCGATCAGGACGACGTCGCACAGCACGATGACGGCCAGGTTCGGGAAGAAATGGTACTCGAACATGAGCCGCGGCGAGCGCGCGTACGGCAGCCACTGCATGAAGTACGCGATCACGAGCAGCGCGTAGCCCTTGTTGCGCTCGACCCACGCGAGCCAGGCCACGAACGGCACCGAGATCAGGCCCAGCAGGAACACGGCCGGATTGGGCAGCGCGAGAATCTCCGCGACGCAGCACGCCGCGCCGTTCGCGGCGTCGGCCGCTACGCGGAAATCCTTGTAGTAGTACGAGATCGGAATCGCCTCGATCGGCCACTGCCACCACACCGACGAGTACGGGTGCGTCGCGTGCGACACGCCGCTGCTGTGGTACCAGTACATCTGTTGCTGCAGCGCGATCAGGTCGGAGAACCCGTGCCCGAGCAGAAAGAACGGGATGTACGTGATCAGGTAGATGGTCCCCGCGGTGAACGCGGTGACGCCGAGCACGATGTCGATCGGGAAGCCGCGCGGGTTGCCGTACAGCGCCCGCCCGGGCAGAAAGCGCTGCGCGCTCACCGCGATGAGCACCGTCCACACGATGAAGAGGTCGAGCGCGCCGTTCCACTTGCTCGACAGGAGCAGACCCAGCGCGACGGCGAGCACGCCCAGCCACACGCGCGCGTCGCGCGCGGCGAACCGCGGCGTGCCGTCCACCGCCATCGTGCCGGCCGGCGAGAACGCCGCCGTCGCGACCGGCGTTTGGTACGTCTCCACGCCGTTCTTGTCGACGCGCACGCGCAAGTCCGGCGGATCGTTCACCGCCGCCGGGGGAATCTGGATGGCGCCTTTCTCGTCGACCGCCACGACCGTTCCGTCGGCGTATGACACGACGCTGCCGGCGCGCGGCCCGCGCGAGCCGATCCAGCGCGCCAGCAGATAAACGCCGATTTCAAAGTAGACGAACGCGACGACGTACGTCATCAAGCTCGGATCGACGGGCGTGACGCCGGCGACGATCTCGGGGTTGCGGTGCGCGGGCAGCCGGTTCACGAGCCACGACAAGCCGCCGGCCGCGAACGTCCCGAAGAACATCGTCGCGCCGAACGCGGCCCCGAAACGGCTCGGGATCAGCGGCTTCACCCGGACCTGCGCCGCGAGCAAATAACGATAGAGCGCATAGAGCACCAGCAGCGCGAGCGTCGCGATGGTGATCTCGCCGGTCGCGATGCGCTCCTCGACGAAGTGGAAGCCGTCGAGCGCGAGCAGCGCGGCGCCGAACGCGGCGAGCCACGTCTTCCCCGTGAGGCGCTTGGCGAACGCGTAGACGACCAAGCATTCGAGCGAGCCGATGACCACGTTCAGAAAGCGCCAGCCTACGGACGTGTTGCCGAGGCCGTGCAAGCCGCCGAACAGCCACATCGACACGGCGATCAGAAGCTTGGTGAACGGCGGATGGGTCCACTCGAACTGCGTGACGTTGCGCAGATACTCCTCACCCGCGCGCGCAAAGTAGACTTCGTCGAAGATGCGGTCCGGCGGCCACCAATAGCCGATGACCGCGATGGCGAACGCACCCAGCGCGATCCCGCCGGCGAGCGCCCAGTCGAGCCGCATCATCCCGACGATGCCCTCGCGCGGATCGAACCAGCCGCGCGCTTTCGCGGCAACGGCACCGAGCGCGTTGCTCCACGGCGCCGTCGCGGGCGCCGCACCGGTTGCGCCTTCCGCCACCGTCGCCTCGCCCGTGCCGCCCAGATACAGATAGCCCATCCAGAAGAACAGCGCCACGTTCGCAAACGCCGCCGGATGCGAGATGGCGGGCCACAGATCCGAGGCGTTCACGCCGGTGATCTTCTGCTCCATCACCGTCTGGTACGCCAGCGAGTACGCCAGGTTGAGGTACATCGTCACGGTCAGCACGACCGACGACCACAAGCCGCCCCGCCCGAACGCGATCAGCGGCATCGCCAGCAAAAACGCGCCGTACACGTAGCGCTCGTGCATGCGCGTGGCCAGCACGAAGAACGCCAGCGCGATCAGCATCGCCCCTTCGAGCAAAGCGCGGTCGTCGCGGCGCTGCAAATATCGCCCGACGATGAGCAGCGTCGCCGCCACCACCAAGCCGACCCCCCAGATCGCGTACGAGCCGACCGGAAAACCGAACAGCGAGATCGAGGCGTTGTCCGCGCTCCACATCGGCATGCGCAGCGCGTACAGGTTGAACGCGTTCACCGAGGTGTACGGGTACACGTTGCTGCCGAACGCGTAGCGCCCGAACAGCCAGCCGTACACGTCCGCAGCCGGATGGAACAGCAGCCCCACCGCACCGGCGAGCACGAACGCAGCCGCGATCCCGGTAATCGTACCGGTCAGCCGGCGCGTGCGCTCACCCGCATCGCTGGTGGCAAACGGATACGCCAGGAACAGCAGCGCGAGCGTTGCGCCCTGCGGCTTGATCAGCACCGAAAACGCCAGCGCCAACCACGCCAGCGTCAGGCGCGGCACCGTCTTGCCGGGCTCGTCGCCCGCGCGCAGCACCAGCCACAACGCGATGAGCACCAGGCCCCACGACACCGAGTCGACTTGGCCCCAGTACGATGAGACGTAGATCGCCGCGGGATTGAGCGCCAGCAGCGCACCGGCCACCAGCGCCACTTTGTTGGCGGCGTAGCGGCGCACGATGCGGTACACCACGTACGCGTTGACCAGGTCCATCGCGATGGCGGGCAGCTTGACCACCACGCGCAGCACCGGCCACCCGCTGCTCGCCTCACCGCCGAGTCCGGGAATGAGCGCGTAGATCTTCGCCAGCACCCAGAGCACCACGAAATACCCCGGCGGGTAATCCGCAAAGCCGGACTTGGCGTAGAACAACCACGGCGGGTTGTCGCGCAGCGTCAAGGTCCACGACTCGAACGCGGCCACGTCGTTATGAAAGCCCGTGCTGCCAAGGAACAGCAGCCGCAGCAGCAGCCCGGCGCCCAGGATGATCGCGAGCGGAGGCAAGCCGGCCCGCGCCGCGGCGGCGGGGGCGAAGGAGGCGCGGGCCGAGGCGCTCATGCGATCCTCCGCGCCGCGCGCCGGAAGAAGCCGCGGACGCGGCCGCTCCGGTCGATCTCTTGGGCGTCGGCGACCGCATCGGCTTCGGCCAGCTCGGCTCGCGCCGCGCGGTGCGCGGCCTCGCGGGCGTCGAGGCGGTCGAGCGCGCCGACGGTCGCGGCGACGTCGGCGGGCGTGAGCGCGGCGCCGGACGCGTACGCGGCGGCGATCGTCTCGCGGCCCGCCGACGGCGGCCCCGCCA
>JAQBPK010000385.1 GCA_028287565.1 Vulcanimicrobiota bacterium | reverse complement strand
ATCTTCAGCGGGAGCAAGAACATCCCGGTCGGCCAGACCGCGGTGTTCACGCTGACGATCCCGATCCTGCTCGCGTCGTTCCCGTTCCAGGAGATCGCGGCGATCGGGAACTACGGCGGCGGCGGCGCGTTCAACATCGGGCCGACGAACACGCTCACCAACGCCGTCGCCGGCACCACCAACCTCGACTCCACCGAGCTCGCCGTGTTCTCGTTCAACCTGAACCAGATCACCGCGTCGGTGACGCCGAGCGTCGTCCCGGCGCTGGCCGGCACCACCGCGACCTTCAAGCTCGTCAACACGTCCACCGGGCTCGACGCGAACCCGGAATACATCAGCCAGCTGCTCGTCACGATTCCGGCCGGCGGGCGGCCGAACTCGATCACCGTGACGTCGCCGAACCAGAGCGGCGTGACGTGGAACGCGAATCCCACCGCGACCGCGGGCCAGTGGCTGATCGACTTGTGCGCCGTCAACACGGCGCCGGTTCCGCCGCAGACGTCCACGCCGTGCGCCGGGAACACCGATCAAAAGGCGTTGCCGCCGGGCGCGGAGCTCGACCTCACGTTCAACTACACCGCGGCGCCCACCGTGGGCACGTATCCCATCGCGTGGACCGTCGTGGGCGCGAACGGCGGCGCCGTGCTCCAGGCCGGCGGTCCCGGCGGCGGCACGGTCCCGAATCTCGTCGTCGCCAACACGACCGCGCAGACGGACTTCGAGTTCGCGGGCGGTTACGTCGCCAACCCGTCGCATCCGCCGCCGCAGCCGGCGATCACGAAGATCAGCGGCAGCCAGCCGATCGTCGGTTCGTGGGCTGATTACACCGAAGGCAACGCCTACGTGTTCCGGCTCAACAACAACGGCTCGACGGTGATCACCGACGTGAGCGTTGCAATCCCCTGGGCCAACACGTCGGGCCAGCTGTTCGACACGGCGTTTCCGTGGAGCATCGATGCGGCGTCGGTCTTCGTGTACGGCGCGGGTGCTGCGGGACCGAAGTGCAGCGGAAGCGGCATCAACTCGCTGACGCAAGCCGTCAACGGAGCGCCCGGGACGTCGGGTCTGCTGCGCCTCTCCGGCTGCAACCTCGCCGTGGGCCAGGACCTGGACATCTTCTTCTACGCGCGCAACCCGTACGACGTGAACTCGACCTTCCGGTTCGATGCGAGCGTCGCCACCGGCAATGCGACGCCGCCCGATCCCCGCGTCGCGGGGAACCCGAACACGCTCGCTTCGTACATCCTCTCGAACACGGTGCGCATCGTTCCGGACGCGCGGCTGGCGATCAACATCCCGAACGGCGCGGGCACGTACAGCCCCGCGCTGAACACGGCGACGCCGCTGGTCGTGTGCCCGGGCTGCACGTACAACTCGGCAGGCGCGCTGCCGGTGATCAACCTCAACCAGATCACGGGGACGGTCAGCTTCACCGACGCGCTCAACGTCGCCGTGTACACGGATTCCTCGCTCGGCTGGAACCTCTCGGTGTCGGCGGACGTGAACCCCGGAACGTCGAGCGGCCAGCTCAGCACGTGGGTGACGCCGGAGTCGGCCGCACCGGCCGGGACGTATACGAAGAGCATCACGGCGGCGCCCGGGACGGTGGTCCCGACGTCGGGCACCCTCGCGCTCTCGAACTGGACCGGAACGAATCCCGTCCCGAAGAAACCGGTCGACAATCTCATGGGCTACCGCGTAACGCTGAACCCGTTGTCCGTGAACAACAACACGACGACGACCGTCACGCTCACCTACACGCTGATCGCGAACTGACGGACGAACGTGATGCGCAGATTGACGGCCGCCGCCGCGGCCCTGCTCCTGACGACCGTGATACCGCAGCTCGCGCACGCCGCCGGCACGACGACTACCGGCTCGGCGCAGCTCAACTACAAGATCCTGCCGACGGTCAAGGCGCAGGTGATCCCGAACTACCTGAGCGGCTTCGGCCCCACCGGTGGTTTGGGCAGCGGCCAGACGCCGGCGGTCGGGCCGAACGCGGTGGCGAACGGCGGCACGGTCGACTTCGGCAACGTCGTCGTCGGGTACCAGTACCTGTACCGGTACGCCGCGCAGGTCAAGGTGCAGACGAACGACAGCGCCGGTTTCGTCGTGTACGGCGAAGGCGCGACCGACTTGAACGGAAGCAATCCCGTTCCGGCCCCGGCGACGTACCCGATCTTCTCGACGCTCTACTGGCTGCAGTCGAACGCGAACAACTCGCCGTACACGCCGGCGACGTCGTTCAACCGCACCGGCGGCAACCCGCTCACCGGCGGCTCGGGCGGCATCGACTACTCCGGCGTCGGCGGGGTGCCTTCGCCGATGTCCGTCGTCTGGTCCAGCACCACCGGCGGCAACCTCGTGCAGGGCTTCGACTACCAGCTCCGGCTCTCGGGCACGGTTCCGGCGAGCCAGTTCAACGTCTATATCGTCTACACGGTGATCGGAAATTGAGACTTCGCGGCAACGTTCTCGCACTTCTCGCGCTGGCGGTTCTCGCCGCGCTGAGCGTCGTCTCGCAAGCCGATGCGCTCACCGGTCTGAAGGCGTATAAAACCGTGGTCATCACGGTTCAGGTGACGCCGAGCCCCGCGCCGGTCGGCTGGCTGGCGCCGGCGGCGAAGAAGCAGTCGTATCCCGATCCGTTTCCGCGCGACGTGCAGATCGCGTCGTCGGGTGCCGTTTGGGACGTCGCGCCCGGCGCTGCGCCCATGATGATCGCGCAGTCGGTGGCGCAGCCGACGCCCGTCCCCGTGCAGTTCGTCGCCAAGCCCGATCCGAACGCGCAGTTCCTGCGCGTCATCCCACATCCGCCCGCGGCGGGGCAGTACAACATCCCGTACGGCACGTCGGTGTTTCCGTGCGCCTTTGAGATCTACACGTACTACTCGAACAGCTACAAGCTGCAAGACTGGGGCTACGGCACCACCAAGACCGGCGGCGCGAACTCGGGAACGTTCCCGATCGAGAACTACCCGCAGAACAGCTACCTGTCGTGGGCCGTGCCGGATTTCTCGCCGGCGTACACGGCGTACTGGAACCAGGGCGCGACGGGCGAGACCACCTGGTCGGGCACCGTCGGCCAAGCGCAGCAGCACTGCGTCAACCTGACGTTCACCGTTCCGAACGTGCAGCCGCCGGGCTTGTTCACGGCGACGGTGCAGTACAGCCTCTACGTCACGCTGCCCTAGTCGTCGCGGCGCGCCGCGGCGGCGACGAGCGCGACGAACACCAGCAGCACCACGCCGCCGTAGACCTGCGTCGAGCGCTGGTGCAGGGCGTGATATTCGGGGCTGCGCACGTCGCTCGCC
>JAQBPK010000381.1 GCA_028287565.1 Vulcanimicrobiota bacterium | reverse complement strand
GTGGCGACGGCGGCCGCCCGCGTGGTGCGCGCACCGAGCGAGCTGGGCGCCGTTCCGCCTCCGGACGCGCCGGAGCCGGCGGCCGGTATGGTGCTCGCGCTATGCCCTCCGGAGCACGACGCGGTGAGTATGCCGATGGCAACGGCCAGGACCGCACGTTTTCTCATCAACTCGAGCCTCCTCTGCGTACATCCTGGCAGCCGGAAAACGTACCGGCCCATACACAAAACCGGGTAGGCGCGCGTTCAGACGACGGGCGCACGCTTGCAGCGCGCGATTTCCTTCGGTTCGGTATCGTACCGACGGGGTAATTTCAGGGATGGCCGCTCGGGCGGCCGGAAAGCGAGCTCACATGAGTCTGAAAGATGCGTTCGAAAAAGGCATCGACGCCGTGAAGAAAGGCGCCGAGAACGTAAAGGACACGGTCAGCGAGCTCGGACATCGCACGGCTGCCGAAGGCGAGCAGACGAAACGCGACGTCGCGGGCGACGAGCTGACGCTGGGCGAGAGAGCCGGCTCGGTGATCAACCAGGGAACCGAGACGATCAAAGCCGACATCGACGCCGGAAAGCGCGACGTCCGCAACACCCTCTGACGCAAACCACGCGCGCCGCGGTCCTGCGCGAAGCGCCGGCCGCGGCGCCGTACGCGCAAAGCCGCCCGCTCCGGATCGAAGAGCTCGAGCTGCTGCCGCCGCAGAGCGGTGAGGTGCTCGTTCGCATCACGACGGCCGGGCTGTGCCACTCCGACCTCTCGCACATCGACGGCACGCTGCGCAAGCCGTACCCGCTCGTGCTCGGACACGAGGCTGCAGGCATCGTCGAAGAAGTGGGCGCGGACGTCACGCAGCTGAGCGAAGGCGACCGCGTCGTGTTCGCGTTCGTGCCGGCATGCGGGCGCTGCGTGCCGTGCCTCACCGGCCATCCCGCGCGCTGCGCGAACGGCCAAGCAGCGAACGCCAAAGGCGAGCTGCTGCGCGGCGGCACGCGCTTTCGTCTACACGGCGAGCCTGCATATCACCATCTCGGTGTGAGCGCGTTCTGCGAGCGCGTCGTCTCCGCACAAGAATCGGTCGTGCGCGTGCCGGCCGACACGCCGCTGGAAATCGCCTCCGTGTTCGGCTGCGCGGCGCTCACGGGACTCGGCGCGGTGTTCAACGTTGCGCGCGTCACGCCCGGCTCGAGCATCGCCGTGTTCGGCGCGGGCGGCGTCGGCCTGATGGCGCTGCTCGGCGCGCTCGCCGCAGGCGCGACGACGTCGATAGTAGTGGACCCGATCGAATCAAAACGACAGCTCGCGCGCGAGCTGGGTGCAACGGCAACGATCGACCCGGCAACCGAAGACGTCGCCGCGCGCGTCGCGGAGATCATCGGCGCGCCGGGCGTGGAGTTCGCGATCGAAGCGGCCGGCAGCGCACCGGCGTTCGAATCGGCGATCGCGTCGACGGCCCCGGGCGGAACCGCGGTCGCGGTCGGCCTGTCGCGCTCGGGAACGAATGTCGCGGTACCGTACGGCCCGCTGGTGGTGGGCGAAAAAACGATCCGCGGCAGCTTCATGGGCTCATCGGTCGCACAGCGCGACATCCCGCGCTACATCGGCCTCTGGCGCGCGGGAAAGCTCCCCGTCGAGCGCCTCATCAGCGGTTCAGTGCAGCTGGACGATCTGAACGAAGCATTCGACCGCCTCGCAAACGGCGAGGTCGTCCGCACATTGTGCCGGCTCTGACTGCGCCGTGTCAGAGGTCGCGCAACGCCGCGGCGATCACGTCGTCGAGATCGTCCAGCGCGCTCAGGAACGCGGGCGTCGCCTCCTCCCAGCGCCGCCAGCGGTCGCGCTCGAATCGGTCGGCCACCTCGTCGGTCCACTGCGCCCGGACGGACTGCCAGCACGCGCGAAGGCGCCCCCACTCCGATCGAACTTCGTCCCGAACGCCGCCGAGAGCGCTCATCGCGAATCCGGTCCAGTCGTTGCGGGCACCGCGTCCCAGCCCGCGTCGATCGCAACTTTGATGCGATGCCGGCCGTTCGTCACGCCGAACGGCACGCCGTCATCTGCGCGCTCGAGCCGGATCGCGTCCGCGCCGAAAAACGCCTCGTAAACGCGCTGCAAGCCGTGCTCGTACGGCGTCCCGCTCGCCGCGTCGTGGCGCGCGAAGTCGTCGTCACGCGCCGGGTTCTGCGCGTCATTCATCCGCGGGAGCACCTCGCATCGCAGCACGTTGAAGCCGCGCCGCATCTCGGCATACGGCGTCTTAGCGAACGCGCTCGCGTCTCGTATTCCCGCCAGCTCCGAGATGTCGATCTCCATGATCCGCACCCATCGAAAGCCGTCCGGCAGCGCGAACGCCGTTGGATCGTATGCCGCGCGCGTGTCTCGGACACCGCCATCGCAGTCTGCGACGGGCGCGCCGCGTTCGCGGGCGCCGCCCATACCGTCGGGCCGCACCGCGAAATATGCCGCGAGATCGTCGATCAGGCCGCGCAGGTATGCACGCGCCGCCAGCGTCGTCCCAGTCGTGACGTGCTCTAGATTGCGCGCCTCGCGGCGGTAGCGCTCCACCGCGTCGTCGAGTGCGTGCTGGTGCCGCTCGACGGTTTGGAGCGCCGTTTGCGCGTCGTCCAGCCTATGCTCGAGCGCGCCGGTGTCCTCGTCGTCGCGCGCGCGGGCGATTGCGTCTTCGAGCCGCTCGACCGTACGGCGCAGTTGCCGGCGGCGCGTGAGCAGCGAATCGTCGATACGCCGGATCACGTTGTCCGCCGCGTTCATCCGTTCGCCGCACCGGTTCGCGAACCGCCCGATCGCGAGCTCGAGCTTCGCGAGCGACTCCGATCGAACTTGGACGGAGCGATCGCCCATTAGCATCAGCGGTTGTCGAGGTACTTGCGCGCCCGCGCGGACTTCGCCCGCAAGAACGCCGCATACGCCCGAGCGCGCCGCACGAACGTATCGAGCTCCGCTGTGGTCTGCTCGAACACGCGGCGAAACATCTCGTACTTTTCGTCGCGCCACACGTAGCCTGCATCGTGCACCAACCGCGTCTTCTCGCTGCGCTTGTAAGCGATGACACGCGCCACCTCGTCCAACGCGTCGGCGAACCGATCGAGCTCGCGCGGCGTGACGATCGCTTTTGGCATCGTTACGGCCGCGGGTTCAAGCGGAGGTACGCGCGGATGGCCTCGGCGTCCGCCTCCAGCTTCGGTCTGTTCTTGCGAATCTCGCCGCGAAACGTCTCCAGAATTCGGTGTACCGGGCGGACGGCGTCTTTGAACGTCCGGTACTCGTCGTCTTGCCACGTCGCTCCAAGGGATGCAAGACCGGACTCGAGCCCGCCCAGCTCGAGTTCGACCTCGCGTGCGAACGTTTCGAGCAGATCGGCCAGCGTGACGAGCCGGTCGGGGTCGACGTGGATCTGCGGTTCGGCCATGTTCCCTCCAGTCGTCTAACCGCGGTCGCCGCGCGCGTGCAGGCGACGGGCCGCGTCCTCAAGCCAGGCTCGCGAAGGCATCGAATACGGCCGGAACTTGTCCAGCCGGCCAGGGCTCGCCTCGTCGAAGAAGATCATGCGATGCTGCTTGTCGATCCGCGACGCCGCAGCATCGTCGAAGAAGCTCATCGAGTCGTCGGCGCTCATCACGCCGCCCGCGCGCAGCGCGAATTCGACCATCGTGCGGCGCCCAGCGATCCGCGCGGCGTTCGGATACGTGTCGCACCAGCCGATGACGTGCACGCCGACCTCCGGGCCTTCGCGCAGGATCGCGGCGAACAGCTCGGACGGCGTACGCCGCTCGTCGTCGTACGCGAACGAGTCGTCTTCCTCCCGGAGCACCCGCATGCGGTGCATGCCCTGCAGCATCAGAAAGATGCTGCTCCTGTCGGCAGTCTCGAAGCGGCGCTGCACCTCCTCGTGGATCGCGCGGACCGTCTCGGCAAGCTCACGCTGCCGGCGCACGACACGAACGTCGTGCGGGAACAGCGACGCGATCTCGTCGGCACGCTCGGGCCATCCACCGTCCGCCTGGGAGAAGTCGGCGACCACGATGCGCGCGGTATCGGGCGCGTGCTGTGCGAGCACGCTGACGATCGCCGAGACGCACATCCCGATCGCTTCGCTTTCCTCGCGGACGAGCATGAGCACGTTGCTGCCGCTCTGCCTGCGCAGCCGCGCGGTCACCGGATCGCTGATCGCGATTGGGTCCCCGAGCAGGACGTCGGTCGCCTTCTGCACCGGCCAGCCCGCCGCGCCGAGCAGCTCGGTGAGCTTGCGGCATGCCTCGATCGGGGCGAGCTCGTTGCCCTCGAACACGATCGGCACCGGCATCGTGGCGCCCGAGGCGTGCGCGACGTTGCTCACCCGCACGAGCGCGCGTGTGCGGTCCTCGTCCGTCATCCGCGCGATCTGGAACAGCATGTTGCCTTCGAACAATCCGCTGGCCGCGTTGTAGATCGCCTCGCCGGGACGCGACAACAGACGCGCCGCGTCATTGTCGTCGGCCAGGATGAGCCGCGAGTCGGCCTCGCTGCACTGCATCGCGATGCGAATCGCCATCTGGTCGAGCGTGCTGCGCGCGAGGTTGTAGCTGCCGGCGAGCGTCTGGGAGCCCAGCATCACGTGCAGGCCGAAGGCGCGGCCCTGGCGCACGAGCCGGTCCAGCAGCAGCGCCGCTTCGCGCGCGAGGCGATCGTCTTGTGTGAAGAACTCCTGAAACTCGTCGACGATGAGGAGGACGCGCGCGAGTTGCGCGCCGGTCGCTTCACGGTACTCCCCGATGCTCGCCGTACCGGCCGCGCGGAAGAGGTCGCCGCGTCGCTTGAGCTCGACGTTGAGCCGCTCGATCACGCTGAGGCCGAACTCGCGATCGCTCTCGATCGCGATCGCCTCCGCGTGCGGGAGCCGGTGCTCCGCGTATGGCTTGAACTCAACGCCTTTCTTGAAGTCGATCAGATAGAGGCGAACCTCGCTCGGCGAATATGCCAGCGCGAGCGTCGTGATGATGACGTGCATTAGGTTGCTTTTGCCGGAGCCCGGCCGCCCGACGATGAGCGCGTGATGCCCCATCGCTTCGCCGAGCGTGAGGTACTGGATGCTGCGCGCGCCCGTCCGCCCCAGCGGGACCCGTATCGACCGCGCCGTTCGCCCTGTCCACCATGACTCGCGATGAAGGTGCGCGAGATCGAGCAGCTTGTCGTAGGGCACCTCGACCCGCATGGCGTCCTTCGCGCGCTCACCGATCGTATCGTTGAGGCGCTGCCAGACCGCGGATGGCGGCGGTTCGTCCAGCTTCAACGACCAGGTTCCGTAGTCACGGTCATTCCAGCGCAATTCGCTCGCGGCTTTGTCGGGCCGCGCCACTACGATCACCGAGCGCTCGAGGTCCGCGAGCACGAAGCCGTACGGCAGCGGCTTCGACGTGTCGCACACGACGACCGTATGGACGCCGCAGCGCGCACCGTTGCGCGCAATGCTCACGAGATGGCGCGCAGCGGTCTCGGTAAAGTTCACCGGGAAGTCGAAGACGACGACGACGCGGTACGGCTCCGCGATCTCGCCGGCGGCTTCGTTGTAGTCCTGGATCGTGCGGTAGTCGGCGCGCAAATACTTCTGGATCACCGTCTGCATGTGCTCGGCCACGTCGCCGAGCCGATGCTCGATGTGCGGGGGCTCGCTCCACGCGCGGCTGGTGACGAGCGACTCTTCGAAATCCGCCAGGCGCATGAGCGATGCGACGTTGCTGCCCAGTCCGACGGGATCGATCAGCGTGAAGCGCAGCTTGCCTGCGGGGATCGTCGCCAAGAGCCGGGCGAGGAGCGACTGCACCGCGCGCGCGGAAAGGTCTTTTGCCTTGCCGGCCGCCTCGAACATCAAGTTCGAGTCCGGGAACGGCGCGACCGCCGGAACCTCGTACCGCGAAGGCAGGGACTGAAGATATGGGCTAAGATCTTCGGTCGCGATCGCGAGCGCGCCGACGCGCACGGCGAACGCGTGCGACGTGGCCGGCGTCCACCGCTCCCAGGCGGGCGAACTCCACGGCGACGCGCCGAATCCGAGCTCGGCCTCGAACGACGCGACGGCTGCACGAACGCGTGCGTCTTTGGGGCGCAGCGCTTCATCTAGCGCGGCACAGTCGGCGTGAAACGCGCGCAACGCGGCTTCAGCTTCGCTGTCGAAACGTTTCATGGCCTCGAGGCCGGCATCGCGCTGCGCGGTGATCAACCGCAAGTATCGGCGCAACAACAGCTCGGCTTCGCGCGCGGCTTCGTCGGCAGCCTCGTAGTATGTCCGCAGGTTGCCGAGCGGGGAGACGTTCACGACAATCATAACGCCAGCATAGACCAGCGCCGCGACCAGCCAGAACGCCGGCACGCTCTTGAACTGAAGCCCGATGAACCCGCCGGCGATCAGCGCGACGGCGACGAGCACGCCGAACGTGTCGTCGCCGTTTGGCCGGACGACGTCTTTGGGACGCAGCGTTCGGAGAAGCTGTTCTTTCACGGCGTGCTGCACCGCTTTGAGCCTCCCCGTCGCCTGCGCGAGCGCCTGCGCGGCGGTCGTGGACCCGTGTACCGGGTCCGCGAGCGGCTCTTCGGGTTCCATGCGCTGCGGCACTGCGACGTGCTGCGCCGTCAGGTGGTCGCACGCGGCCTTCATGAGCCGGTTCAGCTCTTGCTTCAGCTTCTCGGCAGCGGCGCACGCCGTTTCAAAATCCCGCTGGTTGAGCGCGATCCCAGCCTCGCGGCGGCCGTTGATCTCGGAGATCGCTTGCTGGTAGCGTTGCGAGCTCGCCGTCAGCCCCTGCCGCGCAGAATCGACGATCGCGCGCACTTCCCGCACGAGCTCGCGCATGCGCGCCGGGAAGTTCGGCGCTGTTTGCGAGTGCCTTTGCGTTTGCTCGTCCTCGTGCTCTTCGCCTGGCTCGTGCTCCGCGCGGGGCGATTCCCACTGCGACGACGCGAAGGGCTCAGCCCCCGTCGAAGGAGCGGAATCATAGCCGGCGCGCGCTTCGCCGTTCGCTTCGGGCCGCGCACCCGCCGCGGTGCTCATCGCGGCCGCTATGTGAGCCAGCGCGTCGGCCCGCGATTCGGGTGTTTCGATTGATTCGGCAACTTCGAGTGCGTCTTCGAAACAGCTCGCTCGCGCCAGCACCTGGACGACCTGCGTCAAAGTGACGGCATCGCCGCGCGCCGTGTCGCGCAACTCGTGCAACAGCGTGACGGCGTCGTTTCGCCGTCCCGATCTCGCGAGGGCGTCCGCGATGCCGGCCAACGCGCCGCTCAGGGCCCATGCTTCGTCGATCGAGCGCGCGCGCTCGAGCGCCGAACGAAACGCGGCGTCCGCCTGCATTTCGTCGCCCGCTTTCACGTGCGCGGCACCGATATCGGCGAGCGCGCGCACGAGCGCCCACGATTCCGGAATCACGTCCTTGAGCGCCGACGCTTCGTTCAGCCGGCCGGCTTTTGCGAGCTCGGCAACGATGTCCCAAAGCGCGAACGACCGCGCGAGCGTCTGATCCTCGGCGATCTCGTGCGCCGTCGAGATCGCGTCGTCGAACGCGCCCGCCTTCGCCTGCTCGCCGGCAATCTCGCTGAGCGCGGACGCACGATTGGAATCGTCCGTTATCCGGTACGCGGCTGCCACGGCGTCGCCGAACCGCCGCGCCTTCGCCAGCCATACGGCGTGCGCGTCCAGGATCGCCGCCGCGATCGACCCATCGTCGTCGGGCAGGTCTTGAACGGCGGCGTCGGCGCCGTCGACGTCACCGAGCACGGCAAACTGCTCCGCGACCGTCGATATCTGCGACTCGCGAACCGGCGCCGGTTTTTCGCGCGCCATGGTGAGCGCCGCTCGAAGCGTTTCATGCGCCGCGGCATCCTGTCCCGTCTCCGTGAGCACCCGTGCGACATCGCACAATCCGAACACGTCCTCGTCGAACCGGGCCGCGGATGCCGCCTCGCGCAGAATCTGAAACGCGACGTCCTGGCATCCCGCCGTGGCTTGGCAGCGCGCGACCTGCGCGAGCGCCCTCGCACGCCGCCCGCCCGCGCTATCGCGCGCAAGTTGATGGGCAAGCACGAAAAGCTCCGACGACGGCGAAGCAGTGGACGTCAACGTAACCTCCACCCCGACTCCCGGGGACCGCGGCCCGCTTTCCTCGTTCAGGAGCACAGGCCTTCCGGACGGGAGGCAGTCGCGGCGCCTAGGGGTGCGCCCACGCCGCGTCGCAACGTCGCGCATGCTGGACCCGCAAGCGCGCGCCTTTCTCGATCACATCGTCACGCTGAACCGTCCCCCGATCGAGTCGCTTCCGCTGGCCGATGCGCGCGCGCTCTTCGAGGACACGTTCACGCGGCTCGGCGGACCGCCGGTCGGCGTCGGCAGCGTTCGAGACATCGAAGCGGCGGGACCGCTCGGCCCGATTTCGGTTCGCGTCTACACGCCGGAAGGCGCGAGCGGGCCGCTCCCGATGCTCGTGTGGTACCACGGCGGCGGCTGGGTGTGCGGAAGCCCGAACAGCTACGATGCGGTGTGCCGGCTGCTCACGCGCGAGAGCGGCTGCATCGTCGCGTCCGTCGACTATCGGTTGGCGCCCGAACATCCCGCGAACGAGCAGTTCGAGGACGCGTACGCGGCGCTGGTGTGGCTCGCGGCGCACGCGCAGGAGCTGGGCGCGGACGGCAGGCGCCTCGCGGTCGGCGGCGACAGTGCGGGCGGCGGCCTCGCCGCGAGCGTCGCGCTCAAAGCGCGCGATGCGGGCGGTCCGGCGCTCGCGCACCAGCTGCTCGTCTATCCGGCGGTCAGCAGCGGCGTGAAAACCGAGTCGTACGAGACGTACGGCGAAGGCCACTTCCTTACCAACGAGCGCATCGACTTCTACTGGAAGTGCCACGTGCCGCGCCCCGAGATCGCGGAGATGCCGTACGTGTGCGCATCGCGCGCCGAGACGCTGCGCGGGCTCCCGCCCGCCACGATCGTCATGGCGAACCGCGATCCGCTGTGGGATGAAGGCGTCGCGTACGCCGAGCGCCTGCGCGCGGACGGCGTGCCCGTCGAACTGCGCGTGTACGACGGCATGATCCACGCGTTCTTCTCGTTCATCAGCATCTTCGACAAAGGCCGCGAAGCCGTGACCGATGCCGGCAAAGCCGTCGGTGCGGCGCTTCTCCAACGCCAGCCCGCGTAGCGGTTCGTCCTGTGCACCGGACTTGATCGGCTCACGAAGGGAAGCCTAGGTCCCGCGCCGCACCGGTAACGTCGGGGGTTCGAGGGTGATGACAGCGCGGTTCGACACTCTGGTGACGCTGTCGAAAGAGGCCGACAGGTCGGAGCGTTATGCCTTCGACTGGCCGGCGGCGCTCCCGGCCGACGGCTTCTGGATGAGCCGCGACCTGCTGTCGGTGACAGGTACCGAGGTCGAACGCGGGCTCTCGCACGACGACCTCGTCCGCCTGAGCCAATGCGAATGCGTGAACTTCTTCAGCCTCAACGTTCACGGCATCCGGGATCTGCTGCGCGAAGTGCTGGTATGGAGCCATCATCCGTCCATGGAGGCCTACAGCGCTTTTCTGGAACGCTTCCTGATCGAGGAAACGCAGCACCTTCGGTTCTTCGCCGAGTTCTGCCGACGGTACGGCGGGAAAACCTATGCCGCGCGCAGCCTTCCGTTTCCCGACCGTGCCGGCGCCGCCGAACG
>JAQBPK010000367.1 GCA_028287565.1 Vulcanimicrobiota bacterium | reverse complement strand
CAGCGGCGCAGCGTCTCGCGCCCGCCGCCGTCGAAGTCCGTGGGCGGCTGCCGGACCGCGCCCGGCGTGCGAGACAAACGCGGCGCGACGGCCGGCTGGACGACGCCGGCGATCTCGATATAGATGCCACGCTCGCGCATGTGCGGATGCGAAGGCGCCTCGTCGAACTCCATCACCGGCGCAACGCATGCATCGGTATCTTGCAACAACGTGGCCCACTCATCACGCGTGCGCTGCTTGAAGACCGCGGCTAGCGTGTGTGCTTCCACGGCCGGAACCGTAGCGGCGAACGTCTGCGCTACCGCAGCCGGACCGGCATTGGTCCGCCCCTTCGCTACCTCGGCCGCATCGATATCGACAGGCGCATCGATTCCGAGCTTTTCACGCAGGATCGCATAGAATCTCGGCTCGATAGGACCGACGGCGACATAGCGGCCGTCGGCGCACTCGTAGGTTCGGTAGTTCGGCGCGCCGCCGCCGAGGATGCGGCGGCCCATGTCGTACGCGGGCTCGCCGCCCGCGGTCATGCCGCTGAAGTTCGCCATCAGCGACGCCGCGCCGTCGACGATCGCCGCATCGATCACCTGACCGCGACCGGAGCGCTCGCGCTCGTACAGGGCGGACGCGATCCCGAGCGCGAGATAGAGCGCGCCGCCGCCGAAATCACCGACGAGGTTCAGTGGCGGCACGGGCCGCGCGCCGTCCTCCGCAAGCGCTGACAGCGCGCCGGTAATCGCGATGTAGGTAAGATCGTGGCCGGCTGTTCGCGCGAGCGGTCCGCTTTGTCCCCAACCCGTCATGCGCCCGTAGATCAGGCGCGGATTGCGCTGCAGCGCAACGTCGGGCCCGAGCCCGAGCCGCTCCATCACCCCGGGACGAAATCCTTCGATCAGCACATCGGCGCGTTCGATCGCCGCGAGCGCGAGATCGATCCCGTCGGACGAACGCAGGTCCAGCGTGAGCGACGTGCGCCCGCGCTCGCGCACGAGGTTGGCGCGCACGGCCTCGTCACCACGGTCGACGCGCACGACGTCCGCGCCGAGATCGGCGAGCAGCATCGCGCAGAACGGCGCGGGCCCGATCCCCGCGAACTCGAGGACGCGAATACCGTCGAGCGGTCCGCTCATCGTGTCAGCGCGGGGCCATGCGGATCGCACCGTCCAGACGCACGTGCTCGCCGTTGAAGTACCCGTTCACGATCATCTCGACCGCGAGCGACGCGAAGTCATCCGGGCTGCCCAGCCGCTTCGGGAACGGCACCGAAGCTGCGAGCGCGTCCTTCACTTTGTCCGGCAATCCCGCCAGCAGCGGCGTGTCGAAGATTCCCGGCAGGATCGTGTTGACGCGGATGCCTTCGCTCATCAAGTCGCGCGCGATCGGCAGCGTCATCCCGACGATGCCCGCTTTCGATGCGGAGTACGCCGCCTGCCCCATCTGGCCGTCGACCGCCGCGACCGACGCGGTGTTCACGATCGCGCCGCGCTCCGCATCCGGAGCGAGCGGTTCCAGCGACAGCATCCCTGCCGCGGATTTCGCGATGCAGCGGAACGTCCCGATCAAGTTGATTTGAATGATCCGCTCGAACTGGTCGATCGGGAAGTGCACGATCGCACCGGTCGTCTTGTCGCGCCCGGCGGTCTTCACCGCATTGCCCGTGCCCGCGCAGTTCACCAGGATGCGTTCTTGTCCGTTGGCCGCGCGCGCCTGCGCGAACGCTGCATCGGTCTGCGCCTCCGAGGTCACGTCGACGGCGCAGAACGTGCAGCCCAGCTCCTTGGCAGCCGATTCGCCCTGCGCCGCGTTCACGTCGAACAGCGCGACCTTCACGCCGCGCGCCGCAAGCGCGCGCGCCGTCGCCAAGCCAAGGCCGGATGCGCCGCCCGTGACGACGGCCGATACGCTTTTGTCGAGAAGCATGCGTCCGGAAGTACCGCGACCGGCACCGCGAACCTCCGGCCGGCCCGCGGGCGGCCTCCCGGGCGATAGAATGCAGCGGTTTGCGGAGACAAGGGTCCTCGATGGATTTTGTCGCCGAATACCAGCGCGCCGCCGAGGCCGCCGCCGCCGCGAACGCCGCCGCCCAGCAGACGCACGCTTCGATGTTCGACTTCGCCGCGGAGCTCGGGCGGCTCGTGAAGCCGCTCGCCGACGGCGGCAACCCGCTGGGCCTGGGGGTGCGCTTCATTCGCCGCGAGCCGCCGCGCCTGGACGCACCGGGCGGCGTGCTGCTCGAAGACGCGGCGAAGGACAAGCCGCCCTCGTTCGCCGCAGTCGCGCTCGAGACGAACGATCTGTGGTTCGAGGTCCGCAGCGATCCGACGAGAGCCGTCGACGCGCTCACCAACATCCCCGAGATGGAGACCTACGCGTCGAAGATCTGCGGCATCATCAACGATGCCGACGGCCATCCGCACTTGTTGCAAAACGTGCCGGAGACCGGTCTGATCGCCGTGCCGCGCGTCAGCACGGCGCCGCAGTTGCTCGAAGCGTTCCTCGTGCTGGTCGAAGAAGTCCTCAGACGCCGCGCGAACTTCAACCCCTCACCAACCGGCTAGGCGAAACGGCAGCGAGACGATGCGTGCTTGGTTGCGGATCATCTTGACGGCGGCGGGAACGGTCGCCGCATGGAGCCTCACGGCCGGTGATGCGGGTGCGCAGGTCTCGTGCGCGCGTCCGAACGTGCTCGCGCAGGCAGTCCACGTCGTCGTGCCGGACGCGCCGGCGCTCGCGCAGCAGCAGGGCATCGTCGGAACGGTCCAAGTCGTCGTGTCGCTCGATCCCCAAAGCCGCGTGACCGGCACGCGAATCCGCAGCTCGCCGAGCGCAGTGCTCAATGCAGCAGCGCTGTCCGCAGCACGGCAATCGACGTACCAAACGGAGATTCGCGACTGCGTCCCGATCGCCGCGGACTTCATCATGGACGTGACGTTTGCGGGCCAAACCGGCGCCGCTACGCCGGTGCCCATGGTGATCCCCGCACCGCCGACCCGTCCGAGCGTGATATCGCAACAGCTCGTGCGCACGGACGACGACTCGCGGCCGACCGTGGTCATAACCATGCAAGGCACGGCAGCACGGCCGCCCGACGTCGCGTACGTGAACGCCGGCATCGTCACGAACGACGACGTGTCCGCCACGGCCGCCGCGAAGAACGACGCGATCTTCGCCGCGCTGCAAGCGAAGCTCGCCGCGCTCGGGATCGATGCCGCGAAAATCAAGCAGACGTTTTACAGCTTAACGTACAACGCGCGGCCGACGACGCCGTCGCCGGTGAGCGCAACAGCGGCGCCGATGCAGCCGGGCGGCGTGCAAATCTATTCCATCCCGGTACCGCGCTACGGCTACGTGGTGTCGCGCCAGTTTCAGCTCACGGTCGATGCGGTGACGAAGGTCGGCGCGGTAACCGACGCGCTCGTCGCGGCCGGTGTGACGTCGGTGAACAACGTGCAGTACACGCTCACCGACCCGTCCGCGGCCTACAACGACGCGCTGGCATCCGCGCTCAAAGCCGCCAAGGTGCAGGCGACGACCGTCGCGCAAAGCAGCGGCATGCACTTAGGCGGCGTGAAGCAGATTCAAGTCCAGCAGCAATACCTGACGCCGCAGCCGGTCCCGTTCCGCGGGCCGCCGGGCATTCCCGCCCCAGTGCAAGGGGTCAACATGCCGGCGCCGGCGACCATCGACGTGCGCGCGACGGTCGTCGTCACCTACTTTCTCAAACCGTGACCGCGGTTCGCGACGAGCGGACCGCAGCGCGTTAGTCTTCGCCGTCGCTTGCCCGCGCCGGAAAACGTGCCTTTGGGTGACGGCCACGTGATCTCTTCGACGTCGTTCGTGTTGGGGATGCGCAAGCGTTCGATCCTGTCGGTGTTGCGCGCGAGTTCGTCCGCGCGCAGGCGTATCCCGGCCGCACGAGTACATCCTCGTTTGATGCCGCCGTCCACCGCCATCGCGTTCTCGGCCGTCAACAAATGGTTCGGGACCAACCACGTGCTGGCGGACATCGACCTCGCCATCGCAACGGGCGAAGTGGTGGTCCTGATCGGCCCGTCGGGCTCCGGGAAGAGCACGCTGATCCGCTGCATCAACGGGCTCGAAGCCGTTCAGAAGGGCACCGTCGAAGTCGGCGGCAAGCGCCTGACCGCCAAGGGTGGCGAGCTGGCGGCGATCCGGCGCGAGGTCGGGATGGTGTTTCAGGCGTTCTACCTCTATCCGCACAAGACCGCGCTGGAGAACATCACGCTCGCGCCCATCACCGTCAAGCGCCTTCCGCGCGAACAGGCGGACACCGAAGGGCGCGCGCTGCTCGAGCGCGTCGGATTGCCGGAAAAGGCGGGCGCGTATCCCGCCGAGCTCTCCGGCGGGCAGCAGCAGCGCGTCGCCATCGCGCGCGCGCTCGCGATGCAGCCGAAAGTGCTGCTGTTCGACGAGCCGACCAGCGCGCTCGACCCCGAGATGATCAAAGAAGTTCTCGACGTGATGAAGGCGCTCGCGCACACCGGCATCACGATGGTCGTCGTGACGCACGAGATGGGGTTCGCCCGCGAAGTCGGCGACCGCGTCGTGTTCATGGACGCCGGCCGCATCGTCGAGCAGGCGACGCCCGACCAGTTCTTCTCCGCGCCGAGCAACCCGCGCGCCCAGCTCTTCCTTTCGAAAATCCTCGCCCACTAACCCATCGTTGTCACCCTGAGCCTGTCGAAGGGTGTCGTCCACGGAGGCAATCATGAAGTTCGCCAGACGCGCGATTCTTAGCGCGACACTCGCTCTCGCAGCATCCCTCGTGATGAGCACGACGCTGCCGTCGCGCGCGGCCGACGACAACTCCGTCGACGCGATCAAGAAGCGCGGCACGATCAAGATCGGCGTGAAGTACGACGCGCCGCCGTTCGGATCGCTCAACCCGCAGACGAATCAGGTGACCGGCTTCGACGTGGACGTCGCGCGCGCGATCG
>JAQBPK010000358.1 GCA_028287565.1 Vulcanimicrobiota bacterium | reverse complement strand
AGGCGATTCGCCCCGCCGGGGAGGAAGGCCCGCGCATGGACGACGCCTTATGGCTGCGCTACCTGCGCGCTCATGCCGACCCGCGCACCCGCACCCTCCACTACGCCGGAACGATCCTGGCGACGGTCGTGGGGACGGTCGCGCTGGCACGCCGCGATCCGAAGCTCTTCGGCGCCGCGCTCGTCTGTGGCTACGGCCCGGCGTGGTACGCGCACGCGTTCATCGAGCACAACAAGCCCGAGACGTTCAGCGCCCCGCTTCGCTCGCTCGCAAGCGACTACCGCATGTGCTGGGGCCTGCTCACCGGAACGCTCGAAGAAGATCTCCACCGCGCGAACGAGGTCGCGCCGAGCGCGGTCTGATCGCCGCGCCGACTCGTCGATGGCACGGCCGGCGACCGTCGTAGCTCAGTCGGCGCTGAACGCGTCTTTGAGGCGGTCGAAGAACGACTTTTCTTCGATTTGGTCGCCGCCCGCGCGCGCGTAGTCTTCGAGCAGCTCGCGTTCGCGTTTGCTGAGCTTCGTCGGGACGACGACGTGGACGGTGACGATCTCGTCGCCTTTCGCGCCACCGCGCACGCTCGGCATGCCGCGTCCGCGCAGACGGTATTGCGAGCCGCTCTGCGTGCCGGCGTTGAGCGTCAGCCCCACGGAGCCGTCGAGCGAGCGAACCGCGATCTCGCCGCCGAGCGCGGCTTGCGGGAACGAGACGGCGACGTCGAGGTGCACGTCGAGGCCGTCCCGTTTGAAGATGTCGTGCGGCGCGACCGTGAGGTAGACGTAGAGGTCGCCGTCGGGGCCGCCGCGCGCGCCGGCTTCGCCGCTGCCGGCGATGCGGATGCGCGAGCCGTCGTCGACGCCCGGCGGGATGCGCACCTGCAGCGTCTTCTCCTGCTCCACGCGCCCGCGGCCGCGGCACGTCGAGCACGGGGTCTGTACGATCTGGCCGTCACCGGAGCACTTCGAGCACGTGGTCTGCGTGACGAACTGGCCGAGCGGCGTCTGGCGCACTTGGCGCTGAATGCCGGTGCCGCTGCAGCGGTCGCACGGCACGATCAGCGTGCCGGGCTCGGCGCCGTTGCCGCGGCACGTCGCGCACGATGCGAGGTGGCGGAACGTGATCTCGCGGGTCGTGCCGTGGTACGCCTCTTCGAGCGAGATCTCGACGTCGTAGCGCAGGTCGCTGCCGCGCGCGGGACCGTTGCGGCGCTGCTGTGCGCCGCCGCCGGCGCGCGCGCCGCCGAAGAACATGTCGAAGATGTCGCCGAAGCCCTCGCCGCCGCCGAACGGACCGAAGCCGCCCTCCCCCACGCCGCCGTTCACGCCCGCGTGTCCGAAGCGGTCGTAGTTCGCACGCTTCTGCGCGTCCGAGAGCACTTCGTACGCTTCGTTGATCTCTTTGAAGTGCGTCTCCGCCGCGTGCTTGTCTTGCGCGACGTCGGGATGGTACTTGCGCGCGAGCTGACGATAAGCACGTTTGATCGAGCTCTCGTCAGCGTCGCGAGCGACGCCGAGAACCTCGTAGTAATCCGTCGGCATTCTACCTTATTTCGACGTCGTTGAGGTGGTCGCCCAGCGAACGGGCGGTCCCCGACGCGAGCGCGATGAGCCGGCCGTACGGCATGCGGCGCGGTCCGAGGATAGCAAGCATCCCGACGCCGCGGTCGCCGAAGCGGTAGGGCACGGTGACGACGCTGCACTCGGACAGCTCGTCCGCGCGCAGCTCGTGGCCGATCCGCACGTGCGCCGCGTCCGTCGCGGCGGCGTTCTCCGCGGCGAGCTCGTCGGCGATCAGATCGTAGAGCGTGCGCTGCTCCTCGACGATGCGCAGGATGGCGCGCAGCTTGCGCAAGTCGTGGAACTCGGGCTGGTCGAGCAGGTTCTGCGCGCCGGCGGCCGCGATCTCGGGCTCGTCGGTCTGGCGCGCGGTGGCGAACACGCCGCGCACCGCTTCGCGGATCTCCGCGCTCGTGCCGAGCTCAGCGCAGACCGCGTCGATGTCGGCCGGGCCGATCTCTTCCATCACGCGCCCGCCGAACCGTGAGTTGAGCGCGTTGGAGAGGCGCGTCAGCTCGTCGGCGTTGACCTCGGTGGTCCATTCGAACACGCGCTGCGCGCCGACGCCGCCCGACGTCACCACGATCGCAAGGCCGGTGCGCGACGAAAGCCAGAGCAGCTGGACGTGCTTGAAGGCGTGGGTGTCGCGCGAGGGCGCCACCGCAATCGCCAGGTTGCCCGACAAGCCGGAGAGCAGGCGCGTCGTCTGCTCGATCACGTCGCCGAGCTCTTGCGAAGCCTCGCGAAACTGGTCGCGGATACGGCGCGTGTCGTCCTTGGTCAGCGACTCGGGCTGCATGAGCCGGTCGACGTACGTGCGGTAGCCGGCGTCCGAGGGGATGCGGCCGGCCGATGTGTGGGGCTGAACGAGGTAGCCCAGCGACTCGAGCTCGGCCAGCTCGTTGCGGACGGTGGCGGACGAGACGCCGAGGTTGTACTTCTGCGTGAGCGTGACGGAGCCGACCGGTTCGGCCGTGTTGATGTACTCGTACACGACCGTCGCGAGGATGAATGCTTTTCGTTTGTCGAGCTCGAGCTTCTCGTTCACCAGGCCACCGCTAGCAGTCGGCGCATCAGAGTGCCAACTGCCGTAAGCGTACCATCCCAAGCCGCCGAGATCAAGGCATTCAGCGGGCAAGCGCTCATCCGGCGACCCCCTTTTGTACCGCCGCCGTCCGCAATGCTCACGGCGTGGCGCTCGTTTCGCGCCGGTGGGCGAGCGTTGTGAGCTCCGACAGAACCACGCCGTAGAAGACGACCGTCCCCACCAGGCCCACCCAGAGCGGCTGCTCGGAGCGCGCGCCGGTCACGGGCACCAGCACGTCGTTGATGAGCCACCACACGAGCAGCCCGTAGAACAGCCCCCACATCACGGAGGTGGGCGCCCGCCACATCGACGGCAGGCGGCGGGCCGGCACCGAGTAGACGATCCCGAACAGCGCGGCGAGCAGCAAGTACAAGACCACGCCGAGACCGGCGAGCGCCCAGGACTCCGGCGCGCCGTGGAACGGCGGCAGCGCCTGCGCGGGCTGCGCGAAAAACCCGCCCAGCGTGGTGTCGTGCAGCCACGCGACCGTGACGACCGCGTAGAACACCGCGCTCGTCACGCCCGCGATCAGGCCGCCGTAGAAGCCGTCGATCCAGCGGACCATCGTGTACTGTTTCGGCAGTTCGGCGCGAGGTCATGGCCGGGGGGGCGGTCCGCGGCGAAAACGAATCCCGCCGCCATGTCGACGCCGACGCAAAGCGAAGCCATCGAGGCACTCTTCAGCGAAGTTCGCCGCTTCCCGCCGCCGCCGGAGTTCGCGGCGCAGGCCAATGCCAAGCCGGGAATCTACGAAGAGGCGGAACGCGACTATCAGGCGTGGTGGAAGTCGTGGGCCGACAAGCTCGAGTGGATGACCCCGCCTACGAAAATTCTCGAATGGAACGAGCCGTTCGCGACGTGGTTCGGCGACGGCGAGCTCAACGCGTCGGTCAACGCGCTCGACCGTCACGTGCGCGCCGGCAAGGCCGCGAAGGTCGCATTCTATTACGAGGGCGAGCCCGGCGACCGCTGGACCGTCACCTACGGCCAGCTGCTCGATGAAGTCTGCCGGTTCGCCAACGGGCTGCGCAGGCTCGGCGTGAAAAAAGGCGACCGCGTCGCCGTGTACATGCCGATGATCGTCGAGCTGCCGATCGCGATGCTGGCGTGCGCGCGCATCGGCGCCGCGCACTCGGTGATCTTCGGCGGCTTCTCGCCCGACTCGATCGTCGACCGCGTCAACGACTCGGAGTGCGTGGCGATCATCACGGCCGATCAAGGCCGGCGCCGCGGCACGAAGGTTCCGCTCAAGGCGAACGTCGACGACGCGATCGCGAAGGGCATGCCGTCGCTGAAGCACGTTATCGTCGCCAAGCGCGTCGGCGATCCCGTCGACATGCTCGACGGGCGGGACGTCTGGTGGGACGACGTCGTGCGCGACCAGCGCTCGACGTGCGAGCCCGAACGCATGAACGCCGAAGATCTGCTGTACCTGCTGTACACGTCGGGGACGACGGCGAAGCCCAAAGGCATCAAGCACACGACCGGCGGTTATCTCACCGGCGTGACGGCGACGCACAAGCTCGTGTTCGATCTCAAGGAAGACACGGACGTCTACTGGTGCGCGGCCGACATCGGCTGGGTCACCGGGCACTCGTACATCGTGTACGGCCCGCTGTGCAACGGCGCGACGAGCGTGATCTACGAAGGCACGCCGGACTATCCCGACAAGGACCGGCTGTGGGAGATCGTCGAGCGCTACAAGGTGACGATCCTCTACACCGCGCCGACGGCGATCCGCACGTTCATGAAGTGGGGCACGCAGTATCCCGAGAAGCACGACATGTCGTCGCTGCGCCTATTGGGAAGCGTCGGTGAGCCGATCAATCCCGAAGCGTGGATGTGGTACTACGAGCACATCGGCGGCAAGCGCTGTCCGGTGGTCGACACGTGGTGGCAGACCGAGACCGGCGCGATCATGATCACGCCGCTGCCGGGCATCTCGACGCTCAAGCCGGGTTCGGCGTGCAAGCCGTTCCCCGGCGTGCAGGCCGACCTCGTCAACGACAAGGGCGAGTCCGTACCGCTGGGCGGCGGCGGGTACATCGTGCTGACGCGGCCGTGGCCCTCGATGCTGCGCGGCATCTACGGTGACGACCAGCGCTACGCCGACACGTACTGGTCGAAGTTTCCGCACCGCTACCTTGCGGGTGACGGCTGCAAGCGCGACGAGGACGGCGACTACTGGTTCATGGGCCGCATCGACGATGTGATGAACGTCAGCGGCCACCGCATCTCGACCACCGAGGTCGAGTCGGCGCTGGTCGATCATCCCGACGTCGCGGAGGCGGCCGTTACGGGCAAGAACGACGACATCACCGGGCAGGCGATCTGCGCGTTCGTCACGCTGAAATCGCACGCGAACGGCTCGCCCGAGCTCGCGGACGAGCTGCGCGAGCACGTCGCGGAGAAGCTCGGCAAGTTCTGCCGCCCGAAGTATCTGACGTTCACGCAAGAGCTCCCGAAGACGCGCTCGGGCAAGATCATGCGCCGCCTGCTGCGCGACATTGCGGAAGGCCGCATGCTGGGCGACACGACGACGCTCGCCGACTCGAACGTCGTGCAAGAGCTGCAGGCCCGCGCGAAAGACGAAGCCGGAAAAGAAGACTAGCGTCGTCCCGTGTGCTGAAGGCAAGGGGCTAGCCAGTTTTTGCCTAACCCTCCAAGAGACCGAGCTGACAGCTCCCGGGAGGTATCGTGCGGCAAGCTGGTCTGGGGTCTTGCGCTTCAAGAATCGTCGCGCCCGCCCGATGCGCCGTTTCTCCACATCCGGACGCGCTCGCCCGCTTACAAGCGTATGCTGCGCGCAGGTCTCATGGGACCGGTAGCGCAGCGCCAGTTCGGGAATTGCACGTTCCTTGGGAATTTCGACATCTTACAGGACGAGGTGACGGCGTGGTTCGTCCGGGGGACGAGTCTCACGTTCGAGGTTACGCTCGGAAGCAGTCGTTGTTCACACGTCCTCTTCGCGCGTTGGGTGTGAGCGCTTTTACGGGCCCTCGGACGTTAAACGTCTTGGTCGCCCTTGTCAACTTTCCCGATAAGAGCTTCAGTTCCGGGAAGACGGCACCCTATTTTCATGATCTATTTTTCTCCAGCGGACGCAGAATCCCGACGGGAAGCGTCAACGAATACTATGTGGAAACCAGCAGGTCTGCCGTTGCGCTCCAAGGTGATGTCGTCGGTCCGTATATGCTTCCTCAACCATCGACGTATTACGCCGGCGGAACGTCCGGCGAAGGCGCGCCACCCCAAAACGCACAGACGATGGCTGCAGATACACTTGAGGCGATGGGTAGCCAGGCATTCAAAAAATATGACAATGATGGCGACGGTTTCGTTGATGCATTCGTAATTGTGCATGCCGGAGCGGCCGGCGAATACACGCTCGAGCCCGATGACCTTTGGTCGCTCAAGTGGATATTGAACGGCCCGCCGCAAGTTGGCTCTGACGGTACGCAGGTCTTCGGATTCTTGACCGTTTCAGAAGACTCAACGATCGGCGTGTGCGCGCACGAGCTCGGACATCTCCTCTTCGGGCTGCCGGATCTGTACGACACGACGTATCGATCATCCGGGATCGGGAGATGGTGCTTGATGGCCGGTGGATCGTGGAATGGAACAAATGGCAACACTCCGGCCCATATGTCGGCGTGGTGTATGGCGAAACTCGGCTGGGCACCGGTCGTTCCGATCGCCAGCCCGTCGCGAGTTGTTTTTTCGCCGATGGAGTCCGGCGGCACCATTACGCGCCTGGACGTCGGTACATCGGAGTATTTCTTAATTGAAAATCGCCAGCGAGCCGACTTTGATTCCGACCTTCCCGGCGAAGGCCTGCTCATCTTCCACATTGATGATTCGCGCCCAGATAATACGGTACCCCAGCCCAAAGTAGCGCTGATTCAGGCTGACGGGCTTGCGGAGCTCGAGGCGGGAACCAGCCGCGGAGATGCCGGTGACCCCTATCCGGGTAGTACCGGAAATACGACGTTCGACGCGGGATCGGTGCCTCCACTGGTTGCGTATGGCACCGGAAGCGGTACAATAGGCGTAACCGCCATTTCCGCGTCGGGGAGCACCGTCAGCGCGGACTGCAGCGCTTAGGTTGAGGAGGTGAGCAGCATCCAAGCTCGAGAAAACTGGGCAGACGTCTTAGGGCACGTCACGTCCGTGAGACCAAGTAACGGCGACTACGAGACGCTGGAGTTGCAAATCGACGAGGCCGAAAACGTTGCGGCATCGCCGAATTTGTTCGCGCAACGCGTTGGTAGAACGGTTTCGGTGGAAGTTCCGCAATCTGCGGTCGTAAAGAATGACTTGAAAACCGGGAGCGTGATGCGTGTACGCCTCCGTCTTGCAGGACCGAATGTTGCCTTTCCGCATCCGGACACGTTTCAGCGCATCAAATAGTGCTCGATGAGTGCGTGGGCGCGCGCGATCAGCTCTTCGCGGATCGCGGCCGGTTCAATGAGGCGCGCAATGCCTCCCCACGCGACGAGCTGGTGTAGCGCCGCGTCTTCGGCTGGGAAGATGACGCGCACCGCAACGTCACCGGCACCGAGGCCCGGGCGGTCGGCGAGCACATGCGTCTCCCAATAGCGCGAGACGAGCTCGAGCTGTGACTGCGCGACGGACACGATGACGGTGAAGCGCTGCGAGCTCTCTTCCACCGACGCGGTCCAGCGCTGCCAGTACGCGTCGAGATCGAAGTCCGCCGGGCGCGCGAACGATTCGCCGAGCGCCGTGACGCCGGCGATGCGCTCCGCGCGAAACGTGCGGTACCCCGCGGCTTCCACGTCGCTGTCGCGCGCGTTCATGCGCGCGACCAGATACCACACGCCCGCTTTTGCGACGAGGCCCAGCGGGTCGACGACGCGTTCCGTCGTCTTGCGGTCGCGGTCGCGGTAGCGCAGCGACACGCGCTTGTCGTCCCACACCGCGCGCCGCAGCGCCGCGAGATGCTCTTGCGGCTGCGCGGGCTGGTTCCAGCGGCGCTGGTCGAGGTGAATGCGCCCGCGCGTCTTCGCGGCGGCCTTGCGCTGCACGTCGCTGAGCGCGCCCGCGAGCTTCTCCAGCGCGCGCTCGCGGCCGGCGCTCAGGCCGAGATCGACCAGCGGGTTCGCGCCCGAGATGAACAGCGCGCGGATCTCGTCCTCGCCGAACTGCGTGAGCGCGCGCCGGTAGCCGGCCGCGAGCACGATGCCGCCGTGCACGCCGCGCTCCGCGTACACCGGAACGCCGGACGCGCTCAGCGCCTCGACGTCGCGGTACACCGTGCGTTCGGAGACTTCGAGCGCGTCGGCCAGCTCGCCGGCGGTCCTGCGCTCGGCGGACTGCAGCAACAGCAGCATCTCGAGCAGCCGGCTTGATTTCATGGCGTGAGTCTAGCGAAACAAATATGACAGAAGGTGTCAAGTATCTGCGGTACCATGGCGTCATGACGACTGGAATCGACGCACACTACTACCTGGCCAAGGATCTCCAGCGGGCCATTGGATTCTACCGCGATGCGCTCGGGCTCGAGCCGGCGACGAACTTCGGAGCGGGGGTCGAGTACGTGCTCCCCGACGACACTGCTTTCGGCATCGGCTCGATGCCGAACGGCGAATGGTACCCGGGCGGCGGCGTCATGTTCGCCGTCTCCGACATCGAAGGCGGGGCCGAACGCGTTCGCGCCGCCGGCGGCGCCACGCTCAGCGGCGTGATGGACTACCCGACCTGCATGACGGTCTGGTGCAACGACACCGAAGGCAACAACTTCGCGCTGCACCACCTCAAGAGCAAGGAGTCGTAGTCGTGGCAAACGCGGACAACGACCGGCGAATCGACTACGTCGAGTTCCTCACCGGCGACATCGCGCGCGCGAAAGCGTTCTATGCAAGCGCGTTCGGGTGGAAGTTCACGGATTACGGCCCCGAGTACGCCGGGTTCAACGACGGGCGTCTCGACGGCGGGTTCATGGCAGGCGAACCCAAGCCGGGCGGTCCGCTCGTGATCCTGTTCGCGAGCGATCTCGCCGCCACGCAGCGCGCCGTCGAAGATGCCGGCGGAACGATCGTTCGGGAGCCGTTCGCATTTCCGGGTGGGCGCCGCTTTCACTTCACCGATCCCGATGGCTACGAGCTCGCCGTGTGGGGCGATCCATCCTGATGGCGTGCGTCGCGGCGACGGCGCCGGCGCTTCAGAGCCAGCCGCGGTCGCGTGCGATGCGCGCGGCCTCGGTGCGGTTCTCCGCGCCTACTTTGCCGATCGCTTCGCTGAGGTAGTTGCGCACCGTGCCTTCCGACAAGCCGAGCTGCGCTCCGATCGCAGCGGACGACTGGCCGTCTCCCGCGAGGCGCAGCACCGCGCGCTCGCGGTCGGTGAGGGGATCGGGTTCCGCCCATGCGTGCACCGCGAGCGTCGGGTCGATGGCGCGTCCGCCCGCGTGCACGGTTCGCACCGCGGCGACCAGCTCTTCCACCGGGCGGTCTTTGAGCAGATAGCCCGCGACGCCGGCGTCCATCGCGCGGCGCATGTAGCCCGGGCGCGCGAACGTCGTGACGATCACGACGCGCGTGCGGCTGCCGAGCCGGCGCAGCTCCGCGGCGACCTCCAGCCCGGTGAGCAGCGGCATCTCGATGTCCGCGAGCAGCACGTCGGGCGCCAGCTCCTCGACGCGGCGCAGCGCGGCGGGGCCGTCGTGCGCGTGGCCGACGACTTCGATGTCGGGCTCGAGCCCGAGCAGCGCGGCGAGCGCGCCCGCGACGAGCTGCTGGTCTTCGGCGATGACGATGCGAATCAGCGCGTGGCCCCCGCTGCGAGGAGCACTGTCACCTCGAGCCGCGTCCCGCGAGCGGCAGCGTCACGATGAGCCGTGTGCCGCGATCCGTCGTGCGCTCGAGCGATCCGCCGTGCGACTCCACGCGCTCGCGCATGCCGCTCAGGCCCATCCCTTCCGCCGCGGAGCCGCCGACGCCGTCGTCCTGGATCTCGAAGCGGCACGTCCCGCCCGCGTCCGCCAGCCGCAACCGCACCGCACTCGCGCGCGCGTGCCGCACGACGTTCGTGACCGCTTCGCGGATCGCCAGCGCGAGCACGCTCTCGTGCGCGGGTGCGAGGCGCACGTCTTCTTCCGCTTCGCAATCGACGCGCAATCCGGCCGACGCGAGAACCTCGCGCGCGTGCGCCAGTTCGTTTGTAATCCCGGCGGCGCGGTATCCCGCGACGGCCGCGCGCAGCTCGTCGAGCGACGTTCGGGCGATTTGCTCCACGTCCCGGATCTCAGCGGCGGCACGCTGCGGCTCGCGGTCGGCCAGCTTCGACGCGAGCTGCGACTTGAGCGCGATGAGTGACAGCGTGTGTCCCAGCACGTCGTGCAGATCGCGCGCGATGCGCTCTCGTTCCGCGATCTTCGCGAGCCGCTCGTTCTCGCCGTACGCCTGCTGCAGGCGCACGTGCGCCCGCTGCTGCTGCGCGGAGTTGATGCACGCGATACCGACGAAGAGCGAGAAGACGACGGCGACCACCGCCGACGACACGTTGACGTGCGTCAGCCAGACGTCGAGCGCGACGAGCGGCACGAAGATCGCCAGCGCGCGGTACGCCGCGCGCCCGGGCAGACCCCATGCAAGGAACGTCGCTGCGTAGATGAAGTACGTTCCGGCGAAACCGTCGCTGGGCGATGCTATCGCGCCGAGCAGCGCCATGACGGCGGCGAACGCGACGGCGGTGCGCCCGCGCGTGCCGTAGCCGAGGAAGTAGCACGCGAGGAACAGGGCCAGCACCGCGAGCTGGAACGCGACGAGCTTGGGCGCGGCGACGCCGATCAGCGAGATGGGGACGCTGACGGCGTAGACCAACCAGAGATAGGGCATCGCGCCTTGCTCCCAAATCGGGCGCCGGCGCAGGGCGTCACCCATACGTGCGCCCTTCGTCGCGGCGCAGACCGTATGCTGCCGCCGCCGCGCCCGCGAGCGCCCACAGCGCCAGCACGGCGATGTGCGTGGCCGGCGAACCGTGCGCGCCGCCGAGCGTCCCGAGCGCGAGCTGGCCGAGATGGTACGTCGGCAAGAACGGCGCGACGTGCGCGACGGCAGAAGGAAGCCCTTCGATCGGAATCCACAGGCCCGACGCGAACGACATCGGCAGATACACGAGGTTCACCAGCGCGGGCGCGGAGTTCGGCCCCGCGAGCGATCCGATCGCAAGGCCCAGCGCGCAGAACGGGATTGCGCCGAGCACGAGCGCGACGAACAGCTGGATCCACGTAAGCGGTTCGAGCCGCACGCCGCCCAGCGCCGCGCCGAGCGCGCACAGCAGCACGACGACCGCCGCGGCGAACGTCATCGCGCTGAGCATCTTTGCGATGACGTACGCCGCGGGCGGCATCGGGCTCGCGCGCTTCACCAGCAGCCAGCCCTGGCCGCGTTCCACCGCGACGCTCACGCCGAAGCCGAAGAGCGCGCAGCCGACGACGCCGAACGCGCCGTACGTGGCGAGCATGTAGGTGGCAACCGTCGTTCCGGCGATGCCGCGCGAGCCGCCCATCGCGAGGCCGAAGAACGCGTAGAATGCGAGCGGGAACGCGAGCGTCGGGATGACGTACGCGGGCAGACGCGCGAGCTTCGTGAGCTCGGCGCGCGTCTCGGCGAACGTGATGCGAGCGATCATGCCGGAACCTCCTCGGACGCCGTCGTCCGCGTGAGAACGAGAAACGCTTCCTCGAGCGGCGTCTGCGCGACGTCGAGCAGCGTGAACGTGGGATCGTTGACGTAGAGGGCGCGCACCACCGCGTCGGGGACGCGCGTTGCGATGCGGATGATGCCGTTTGCGCGCACGACCGAATCGACGCCGCGCACGGCACGCAAACGCTCGTCGTCCAGGCCGCTCGTACAGCGCACGGTCGCGCCGCCGGCGCGCTCTTTGATCTGCGCCGCAGTGCCTTCCGCGATGACGCGGCCGCCGAACAGCACGGCGATGCGGTCCGCGAGCGCGTCCGCCTCGGCCAGATCGTGCGTCGTCAGCAGCACGCTGCGGCCGCGCGCGACGTACCTGCGAATTTGCGTCCACAGCGCGTGGCGCGATTCCACGTCGAGCGCCGAGGTCGGCTCGTCGAGCACGAGCGCGTCGGGATCGCCGCAGATCGCCAGCGCGAACGCGACGCGCTGCTTCTGCCCGCCCGAAAGCTCGCCGTACAGACGCTTCGCCAAACCGCGCAAGCCCGCGATCGCGAGCGTTTCCTCAAGCGGCAGCGGGTGCGGATAGTACGATGAGAACAGCCGGACGTGCTCGGCGACGGTCAGCGTCGCCGGAACGCCGGAGACTTGCAGCATCGCGCCGACGCGCGCGCGGTTCTTCGCGACGCGCGGATCGCGCCCGAACAGTGTCGCGGTGCCGTCGTCCGGCTTGATGATGCCGAGCAGCGTGCGAATCGCGGTCGTCTTGCCGGCGCCGTTGGGGCCGAGCAGCGCGAGGGTCTCGCCCGGCCGCAGCGCGACGTCGATGCCGTCCAGCGCGGTGATCGCGCCGTATCGTTTGGTGACCCGCGTGAGCCGGGCCGGTGTTTGCGCGTCGTCCATGCAGCCATCCTCGCAGGATGCGGCTGCTCGGACCAGGCACGCGCGTCAGCCGGCCGGCATGACGAACGTCACCCGGTCACGCGAAAGAGGCGCCCCGGCGGAGCGCCTCTTCTTCTGTCGCGAACGCGGCGAACGTTGAGTTACGGTCTAGGCGAGGCGGACGGCGTCGGGGCCGGCGTTCCGCCCGCGCCCGGCGGCGGCGTGCCGGAGCCCAAAGGCTGATACGTCGGGCCGACGACCGGCGCCGTGTTCGGCTGCGTGCCGCCGCTGGCGTTGCCCTGGCCGCTCGTCGATCCGCCGTTCGGCATCGACGCAGGGTTGTTGGGGATGCCCGGCCCCGGTCCGGCGCCGCTGTTGTTGGGGTTCACGTTGCCGGGGACCGGCAGCACGTCGGGCGGCGTGTACGGCGTGAGGTTGTGCGCCGCGAGATACGTCTGCGCGAGCTGCAGATGCTGCTGAACAGTTGGGACGAGGCTGGTCGCGAGCGTCTTGAGGTTTGCGACCGTGCCGTTCTGCGACTCCCACTGAAGAATCGCGAGCGCACGCCGGTGCGCCGGCACCTGCATGCGCATGTAGTCGTTGTCGAGCTGCTGCCCGGTGTCGGATTGCAGTATCGCGAGCATGCGTGCGGTGCCGCGCGTCAGGGAGCCGTCGTCGCGCGGCGCGGGACGCAGGTTCGTCCCGCGCGTCGCGGCTTCGAGCTTGACCGCCGCGGTGCTGTGATCTTCGATCATGTGCTGCGCGAACTGGTGCACGGTCGGATCTTTGGTGCGGTTCACGACGTACTTCGCCTGATCGAGCTCGCCGGTGTTCGCGCCGTCGAGCATGCGGATGAACTCCGCGTCGTTCGCGGGCAGCCGCAATCCCGGCGGTACGGGCGGGCCGTAGGTTCCGGGCGCGCCGGGCGGTGTCCCCGGCGGTGGTCCGGGCGGCGGCGTCTGCGCGTTCACCGCCAGCGTCGCGGCCGCCAGGCCGGCAACGGCGGCGAAGGCCGACAGCGTGCGTGCTTTGGTCTGATAGTTCACGGTGCGTCTCTCCCTTGCGACCGAAGGTTTTGTCCGCACGCCGGGGACCAAAAACGAGCTCGCCCGCACGCCGGGCGAGGCGCCGCTAGTCGCCTAGACCCACGTTCGCGCGCGTCGGAACGACGGTGCCCGACTCAATGTCGCGCACTGAGACCGGCGGATAGCCGACCTTGCCGTCGGCGCTCGCGGCCCACGCCTCGACGATCATGTTGCGCATCTGCGCCGCGCCCGCGGCAAGGCGGTCGAGCACGAGCGACGTTGCCGCCGGGCTCGGGTTGTCGATGCCGCCCGCGGCCTCAAGACGGTACACGTCGGGCACCTTGCTTGCGCTCGCCGCGAGGTACGCTCCGGTTCGTGCGAGCACGGGATCGGTGGACTGCGCGAGCGCGGGGACGCGCGCGAGCACGAGATCCTCGGTCGCGACCGCGCGCACGAGCGTGGTTTCCCAGCGCGCGTGGATCGTGCGCGACTCCGAGAAGTTGTTCGGGTTGCCGTACTTCTTGCCGTCCCAGCCGTTGAAGTGCACCGTGACGTGCAGCGGCTGCGAACCGTCCGCGATGAAGTGCCCCCAGTAGCCGATGTCGCGCAGCGTCACCGCTTCGCGCACGGTGCGGTCGAACGCGAAGAACGCGCGCTCCTCGGCAGTCGGCGCCTTCGTTTCGCCGGCGACGTCGACGCGCCAGTACGCGAGATCGCGCACGATGCGCTGCCAGCCGTCGGCGATCTGGTACGGCAGATAGCCCTGTCCGTACTGGTCGGTCGGCGTCGCTGCGGCGCGCAGCAGCTTGTCGTATTCGCCGCGGTCCTTGGGCAGGGCGCTCAGCTTCACGGTGCCGGCGATGGTCAAGTCGTCGAGCGCGTCGACGTAGTGCGCCGGATTGTCGTCGTCGTCGAGCGGCGCGCCGGCGCCCTTGACGCGATCGGCTTCGGGGCCGAGCAGCGCGATCTCGTCATGCGCCGCCGCGCTGCGCAGAAACGCCGGCACGCTGTCGGGAAGCGTGCGAATCGCGGCGCCGTTGACGATGCGGTGTCCTTGAGCGCCCCAGGCGAACGCCGGCAGCGGCGCGGCGGCGACCACGGCGCAGAGAAGCACGAGCGTCGAACGAAAGCGCATGCCGCGCCGCTTCGCGCGCCCGGCGGCCGCTTCCGCTAGGTTCGTCCCAGCGAGGAGACCGTGATCTCCGTAGGCCGCCCCGCACGTTCTGGATGGTAACGGCGCGGGTGGTCGTTGCGGCGAGCGGTTGGGATCACACCTCGCGAAAGAGGTCGTCCAGTGCCGACAGATCGGTGATGCGCGTCGCCGGCGGGAGCGCGTCGACGATCGTCGCGCCGTAGCGCATCGACGTGGCGCGGCCGTCGAGGATTGCGACGACGCCGCGATCCGTGGTCGAGCGGATGAGACGCCCGAAGCCTTGCTTCAGGCGCACGATCGCGCTCGGGATCATGTAGTGCTCGAAGCCGGAGCGGCCTTTCGCTTCGAGCGCGGCGATGCGCGCGGCGACCAGCGGCTCGGACGGCGACGGGAACGGAAGCCGGTCGATCACCACGCACGAGAGCGCGTCGCCCACGACGTCGATCCCTTCCCAGAACGTGCCGGTCCCGAACAGCACCGCGTTCTTCGTCGTGCGAAACCAGTCGAGCAGCGCGGAGCGCGGGAGATCGCCCTGCATCTTGAGCGGAAACGGAATGCGCTCGCGCAGCAGCGCGTATACCTCGCGCAATCGCGCGTACGACGTGAACAGCACGAACGCGCGCCCGCCGCTGCGGTCGAGAATCTCCTCGATCAGCGGCGCTGCGCGGCGCGCGAAGTCGAGCGCCTTCGGATTGAGCCGCGGCGGCGCGACGTACAAGCGCGCCTGCTTGGCGTAGTCGAACGGCGAGGGCGCGACGAGCTGCTGCGCGTCGTCGACCCCGAGCGACGATTTGAGGAACTCGAACGAGCCGCCCGTCGAGATCGTCGCGCTGGTGAGCACGACGCTGCGCGTCCGCGCGAACAGCGTCGCGCGCAGGAAGTCCGCGACCGAGAACGGCGCCGCGTTGATCTCGTAGCGCTCGCCGCCGTCGCCGCGCTCGACCCAGGCGACCGCTTCGATCTCGTCGGCCGGCACCGCGCCGCTGGTCGCCTGCAGCGCCGCGTTTTCGATGCGGTCGACCGTCGCAACGTGCGCGGCGACCGAGCGCAGCGCGATGTCGCGGCGGCGCTCGGCTTCCGCTTCGTTGTCGATCGGGCGGCGCAGCGCGTCCTTCCAGTTCGCGTGCACCCAGTTCTCGAGGCGGTAGAACGACTCGCGAAGGACCGGCAGCACCTCGAACACGGCCTCGTTCGCCGCGATCGGGTACTTGTCGCCCGGCACGCGCGCGAGCGTCTGCTGCAGGCGGCGCATCCCTTCGTCGAGCTCGGCGTCGTGCGAGCCCGGAATGGAGTACGTGCGGTGCAGCTTGCGCATCATGCGGTTCACCGACGTCGGCGACAGCGTCGCGGTGAGCGCGGCGGTGGCGTACTTCTCGGCTTGGTGCGCCTCGTCGAGCACGACGAAGTCGTACGCGGGCAGCAGCGCGCCGCCGCTGGCGAGGTCGAGAAAGAACAGCGCGTGGTTGACCACCACGACGTCCGCGTAGCGCGCCGCGTCGCGCTTGGCGAAGAAGTGACAGTCGGCGAAACGGCTGCAGTACTCGCCCACGCAGTCGTCGGCGTCGGCGTCGAGCGTCTCCCAGTCCTCGAAGCGCGGCGTGAAGTCGAGCTCCGCGCGGTCGCCGGTTTCCGTGCTCTCCGCCCACGCCCACAAGCGTTCGAGCGCGACCGACGGCGCGATCAAACGCGCCCCGCTCTCCTTCTCGAACTTCGCCTTGCACAGATAGTGGTTGCGGCCTTTGAGCAGGACGACGCGCGCGTCGACCCCGAGCGCCTGCGTGACGAGCGGGATGTCCTTGCGCACGAGCTGCTCCTGCAGCGCGATGGTGCCGGTCGAGACGACGACGCGCGCGCCGGCGCGCAACGCGGGAACCAGGTACGCGAGCGACTTCCCGACGCCGGTCCCCGCTTCGACGATCGTGTGCACGTTCTCGAGGAAGCCGCGCTGGATCAAGTGCGACATCCGCACCTGGCCCTCGCGCGCCTCGAAGCCGGGGAGCGCGCGTGCGATCGGGCCGCCGGGCGCGAACGCGTCGTCGACGAGCTTCATTCGCGCGGGTCGCGCACCTCGAGCGGCGGCGCTCCGGCTTCTTCGTGCGGTCCGGCGTCGGGCGGGTGCTCGATCGTCTCGACGTGCTGGTGCTCGCGCGGGTCGAACGGCACCGCGTCGGGCTCACCGCTCGCGACGACCCGCGCATGGACGTGGCCGTTGATCAACGCGTCGAGCGCCGCGCGGCGCGCGGACGGAATCTGAAACAGCAGCCAGCCGGCGATGAAGCCGCTGATGAGCCCGCCGACGTGTCCGGAGTTGGAGATCCCCGGCACGAGCAATCCGAACGCAAGGTTGACGCCGATCACCGGAAGCGTCTGCGTGACGATGGTCATCCCGCGCGGCGGCAGGCTGAGCCCGATCGCAACCAGCGCGCCGAAGAGACCGAAGATCGCGCCGCTCGCGCCGACCGTCACCTGAGTCGCGCTGAAGTACGTCACCGCGATTCCCGAGCCGAGCGCGGCGAGGAAATACAGCAGCAGATACCGCACCGGCCCCATCGCGCGCTCGACGTCGCGGCCGACGATGTAGAGCGCCCACATGTTCACCGCGATGTGGATCAGCGACCCGTGCAAGAACGCGCCGGTGAAAATGCGCCACCACTGGCCGGACTGGACCGCGACGCCGAGCAACGCGCCGTGCTGGTAGTAGAAGAGGTTGGTCACCGAGCCGTCGATCGCGTGGAAGCCCGCGCCGAGGACGAGCCAGGCGAACGCGAGCACGTTGGCCCAGATGAGCGCTTTGGTGATCACGCGGAGAGCGCCGGGCTCGCCTCCGTCGCGATCGCGATGAGCCGCGCGAGCTCGATCGAGATCGCGGTCCGCCCGCTTGCGCATTCGATGGTGATCGGGCCTTGCAGCGGCCCCTTCTCGACGACGTCGACGCTCTGACCCGGCCGCAGACCGATGCGGTCGAGGTAGCGCAGCGTCTCTGGGACGTCCTCGACGACCTCGACGATGCGCACGGTGCTGCCGGCGACCGCGTCCGCCAGCCGCATGCCGACGCGGACGGGTTCGCTCAAGTCGGCAGGCGGGATCGGGTGCCCGTGCGGGCAGACCTTCGGGTCGCCGAGGATCGCGACGAGCCGCGTCTCGACCCGCTCGGAAATGGCGTGCTCGAGCCGGCACGCTTCCTCGTGGACCTCGTCCCACGGCATCCCGAGCACGTCCTGCAGAAACACCTCGGCCAGGCGATTGCGCCGGATGACGCGGACAGCGACCTTGAGCCCCTTCTCGGTGAGCTTCGCCTGCCCGCGCGCCTCGTACGTGAGGTAACCGTCGGCGGTCAGCTTCTTGAGCATGCCCGAGACCGACGCCGGCGCGACGCCCAAATCCGCGGCGAGTCCGGACGTGGTGACGCCGGGGCCCTCGCGCTCCAGACGGTAGACCGCTTCGAGATACTCCTCGGTCGACTCGTCGAAATGGGTGTGGCCGGCCATTGCCCTACGAGATTCGACCAGCCGGCTCGGAGTTCCGGGAACGCTCGAACATCGCGCGCAGCCGCGCCTTCGCGGCGGGCGGCGCGAACGACGCGTCGATGGCGTTGCGCGCGAACCGCACGAGCGCGTCC
>JAQBPK010000349.1 GCA_028287565.1 Vulcanimicrobiota bacterium | reverse complement strand
TGGGCATATTTCGCCTGCCATGAACTACCGGATCGACGACCGCGACCTCAGCGCCTTCCTCGTCTACGCGGCACGCGAGCGGAGTCTCGATGCGTCGCTCCGGGCTGCAAACAAGTACGGCCGGTCGGACGAGCACAAGAAATCCATCGACGCGCTGCGCGAGCTCAACAAGAAGATGCTCTTCCGCGAGACGCGCCGCGACGTCCACCCCTTCTGACCGTCCCCGCGATCAGCGTCCCGGTGGGCTACGGCCTGCCGTGACGCCGCTCGGGCCTGCGGCGATAGGTCCAAGCGTGCGTGACCTCCTGCGCGGAGCGTCGTAATCCGTGCCGCGCGACAACTACTCACCGTTCCGAACCACGTCCGAGATCGCGCGCGATCGCATCGAAGCGAACCGCCGCGGTACGACGGCGCAGGTTTTCGTCTACGCCTTCATTCTCATCGCGCTCCTCGTTTGGAAGCGCGACTGGATCTTCGGTCAGAGCGCCGGCGGCATCGACGTACCAGCATGCCTCGGCCGAGCGTTCGACGCCGAAAGCGCGATCGACGCCGCCGCCCAGCGGCATGACGAAACCGCGGTTGCCAAAGCATACGACGACGGCGCGTCCGCGCTCGCCGGCTGCTCCAAACCGGCGGCCGCCGAACGCGACCGCGACATCGTGCTCGCGCGCGCGGAAGCCGCCGCATGGCGGCGGGGGGAGCGCTCGTTCACCGGCAAGCAGTTACCGCGCATCGTTCGCTGATCGCGGGTCATCGATTGCGTACAGACGGTTGCACTCAGCCTCGATCTCGTCGCTCCTCGATGAAGACGACACGAGGTGAGTCAGAGGGGCGAGCTCCGACGGCGGCGGTAAAGGCAGTGACTCGAGCTCGTACGCCGAGACCGCAACGCTTCCACCGACACATCGGAACGCGCGATCCGCCGCCGCGCTGTTGAGGAACACGGCGAGAACATCGTGCGACACCTGCGGGCTCGTACCGGTCGGCCGAATCATGTTCAGGTGGTTCTCGACGACCACCGCGCCGCCGTGTCGCGCGATGAATTCGGCCGGCAGGGGCGCGGCGATGAGCCGCCGCTGCTGTTCTTTGGACGTCGTGCGCTGCAGGAGCACGCACGCGTCGCGCACCATCATCCACGCATCGCCCGGGCGAATCTCGCAAAACGGGACGTGATCGCGCTTCTCGGCGCGCCACACGAACCGGCCGTCGGGCGTGACGGCTTCCGCCCAAACGATCGGATACCGGTTGCGCGCCGGCCGCTTCGCAAGCTGGTTCTTGTAGCGGTTCCACACGAGCGGACCGGTGCTCACGGTGTAACCCCAATCGGAGAGACGATGCGGCATCGTCGCGAGCGCAGCGGCGAGCGTTCGTTGACCCTGAGATCGCGGAAGGATCCACGGGCTGGACGGATCGCGGGGCAACGGTACCTCGCCGGCCGCCGCGAGCGACAACGCTGTTTCGCCGACGGCGGAAATCTCGTGCACCGTCACGCGCCCGGGGGCAGCGCCGCGCCGGTAAGTCGCGAGCAGCGTCTCTTGGAGCACGCCGTCAAACACACCGTCACGTGCCGCGACGAAATCGATCGAGAACGGCGGCGCGTTGCGGCGCAGCAGCGCGCGCAACTTCTTCGAGTACTCGCCTGCAAGAAAGCTCGTCGGCGTCACGTACGCCACGACGCCGCCGGGCTTCGTGTGGCGCAGCGCGACGTCGGTGAAGAGCGCGTAAAGGTTCGCGTGGCCGAAGAGGCTGCGCTCGAAACGCCGTCGTTCCCCAGCATCCAGCCGGACGCGCGCGTACGGCGGGTTGCCGATCACGAGATCGAACGAATCGTCGGGCGGCGCGGAGCGCAGCGTGTCGCAGACGGTCACGACGCTCGGAAGACGGCGGCCGCACGCGCGCGTCACCGGCAGCAAAACCGCGTCGAGCGCGACCTGAGACAGCCACGCGGCGAACGGGTCGATCTCGTAGCCGCTCAACCGCTGCGCGACGTTTTGCAGCAGAATGCGCGGCTCGCAATCGCCGAGCGCATCGAGGATACGGCGCGCGACAGGCGCGAGAAACGCGCCGCCGCCGCAGGCGGGATCGAGCACGCGCGCCGTGACCCAGTCGACGCCGGCGTGCGTAGCCAGATCGATGAGCCGCGCGCCGAGCAGCGGCGGCGTGTAGTACACGCCGTGCGCCGCACGGTGCGCGGGCGGCAGCATCCCGATGTACGCGAGTCCGACGTGATGCGCGGCGGCCTCGGCATCGAGCGCGCCGAGCGACGTGCCGATCTTGCGCGCGCGTGCCCGCAGCCCCCGATCCAGGCGAATCGAAGAATGCCGCTCGAACGGCTCGCGCAGCGGAAATTCCTCGCCATCTGAAGCAGTGAGCCCAGCCCACCAAGCGGCGACGATCTCGTATCCGAACCCGCGCGCGACCTTCAGCCGCGCGTCGTGATCGAGCGCGTGCGCGACGAATTCTACGCCGGCGGCGGCTGAACGATCCGTAACCCGAGCTCCTCCAGCGCCTTTTGCGGGACGGTCGACGGGGCGTCCATCATTACGTCGCGGGCTTGCTGGTTTTTCGGGAACGCGGTCACGTCGCGAATGTTCGTCTCGCCCGCGGCGATCATCGCGATGCGGTCTATGCCCAGCGCCATGCCGCCGTGCGGGGGCGCGCCGTACGAGAGCGCTTCCATGAAGAAGCCGAACCGGTCGTCGATCTGCTCGTCCGTGAGGCCCAGGCGCTTGAACACTTTGCGCTGGAACTCCGGCTGGTGGTTGCGGATCGAGCCGCTGCCGAGCTCGTAGCCGTTCAGAACGAGGTCGTAGTGCTGCGCGGTGATCGCGAGCGGGTCGGTGTCGAACAGCGCTTCCTGTCCCGGCAGCGGTGCCGTGAACGGGTGGTGCGAGAACGTGATCTCGCCGGTCTCCTCGTCGCGCTCGAACAGCGGGAACCCGAGCACCCAGCAAAACGCGAACTTGCTCGCGTCGCGCAAGCCGAGCCGGTCGCCGATCTCCAGCCGTAAGCGGCCCGCTATGTCGGTAGCGCTCTTCGATTGTCCAGCGACGAACAGCAGTGCATCCCCATCGTGCGCACCGGTGGCGCGCTTCAATGCCGAGCGTATCTCCGTAGTGATGATTTTTCCGATCGAACCCTTGTTTTCGTTCGGAAAAAACGATACGTATGCCAGACCTGGGGCACCGAACGATCTCGCGACGTCGGTCAGCGCGTCAAACTCCCGCCGCGAGAGACTTGCCCCGCCTCGGTACCGCAATGCGATCACGCGATTCCCGTCATGTTCGGCAAGTGCCGCGAAAAGTCCGAATCCCGAGCCCTTAAACGCGTCGGCGACGTCGACCAGCTCCAGGTCGAAACGCAGATCGGGCTTGTCGGAACCGTAGCGGCGCATCGCTTCCGCGTACGTCAGCCGCGGCAGCGGGTCGGGGATCGCCTCGTTCAGCACGCGCTGCCAGACGTAGCGCATCGACGCTTCCATCATCGCGATCACGTCGTCTTGCCGCACGAACGACATCTCGACGTCCACCTGCGTGAACTCGGGCTGGCGGTCGGCGCGCGGATCCTCATCGCGGAAGCAGCGCGCGATCTGCATGTACCGGCCCAGGCCGCCGATCATCAGGATTTGCTTCAGGATCTGTGGCGACTGCGGCAGCGCGTAGAACGTGCCGCGGTGCACGCGCGAGGGCACGAGGTAGTCGCGCGCGCCTTCGGGCGTCGACTTGATGAGGTCCGGCGTCTCGATCTCGAGGAAGTCGTTGTCGTCGAAAAAGTCGCGAATCGCCTTGACGAGCTTGTGCCGTAGGGTGAGATTGCGCTGCATGCGCGGCCGGCGCAGGTCGAGATAGCGATAGCGCAGGCGCACGTCCTCGGCCGGCTCTTCGTCCGACGCGATCACGAACGGCGGCGTCAGCGAGCGGTTGAGAATGTCCAGCTCGGCAGCGGGGACTTCCACCTCGCCGGTCGCGATCTTCGGGTTCTCGGTGCCCGGCGGGCGACGGCGCACCTGGCCGGCGACGCGCACGACATCCTCGCTGCGCAGCGTCTCCGCGCGCGCGAACGTCTCCGCGTCGGCCGGGTCGAACGTGACTTGCGTGATGCCGCTGCGGTCGCGCACGTCGATGAAAATCAGACCGCCGTGGTCGCGGCGGCGGTGCACCCAGCCGTTGAACTCGACCGATTTGCCGGCGTCGGAAGCGGTCAGCGCGCCGCACGATACTTTGATGACGGAACTATCCACGTAGGGCGGCCTTGACTCCGGTGAGGTAGTGATATTGGTACGAGAGCGTGCGCGCGAAGCCCGGCTTGCCGGCGCCGTTCTCGATCCACGTCTTGAGCGGCGGCAGGTTGTTGACGAGATCGTGCAGCGCCAGCGACACGGGCGTCATGCCCAAACGCAGCTGCACGTCGAACGCCGGATGCTTGCGGTAGAAGCGCACGGTGGACTTTCCGGCGAGCTCGTATTTCTTCTGCTGCTCGTCCCACGGCACGGGATGCCAGTGGTAGTTCACGGCGTTCGGCTCGTACTCGATCGGGATGCCGCCGTGCTGGAGGCGGTAGCCGAGCTCGAGATCCTCGTGGCCGTAGCCGGTGAAATCCTCGTCGAACCGGCCGACGCGGTCGAGCTCCGCGCGCGGCGCCGACGCGTTGCCGGTGAGAAAGTACAGCCACGACAGACGCTTGGGCTTCTCGCCGTGCAGCGGCGTGCGCTTCGCGCGGTCCGCGCGCTTGGCGAGATAGTCCTCGAACGAGCTGACCTGCACTTCCATCCCGACGATCGCGCGCGTTCCCGGCTGGTCGTGGTGCGCGAGGTGGCGCGAGAGCAGGTCGGGCGACGCGATGATGTCCGCGTCGGTGAACAGCACAATGCGGCCCTTCGCGGCCGCGATGCCGGCGTTGCGCGCCGAGGCCCGGCCGGTGTACGGTCCGGGCAGATGGCGCACGAACGGTGCATCCCGCGCGACGCCGGCGAGATATTCGGCGGTGCCGTCGGTGGAGTTTGAGTCGGCGACCACGACCTCGAACTCACCGCGGCGCAGATCTTGCGCGAGCAGCGAGGGGATCACGTGGCGGAGCGTGTCGAGACGGTTGTACGTCGGGACGACGACGGATATGCGCGGTTCAGTCATAGAAGTGATGCGACCGCGGCGACGACCTCGGCGCGCGATGCGCGCAGCGAGTCCTCGGTTTCATCCGGCGGCTTGCGCAGGATCGCGTTCGGCACGCGGTACGGCGACCATTCCTGGGACGCGAGGCGAAACCACTTGTGCTCGAACAGGACGACCGTCGGGACCCGCACCGCGCTTGCGACATGGGTCGCACCGGTGTCGATCGTCACGACACATGCGGCGCGCTCGAACACCGCCGCCCACACGTGGAACGGCAAGCGGCCGAGCACGAGGCCGGCGACCCCTGCGCGCTCCACCTGCTCGCCCAGCGCCCGTGCGTCCTCGCCGTAGGTCGCGACGAGCGGCCGCCCGAGCGCCCGCAGATCGCGAAAGAGCTGCAGGCAGCTCTCCGTGGTCGAGCCGTTCTCGGTCCAGCGCTGGCCGAGCTGCACGACGATGGGGTGCGGCGGAAGGTTCGGGACGGCGGCGCGGTCCTCGTCGGTCACCGGCAGCACGAGGTCGTGGACCAGCGTCCGCGCGCCGGCCGCCGCTGCCACGGCGAGCACCTGGTCCACCTCGTGGGGGATCGGGCGGTCGGGATGGCGCTCGGCGGTCGTCGGGTCGGCCGGGCTCAGCACGACGTCCGTCAGCATGGTGCGCAGCACGAGCCGGGCGACGTAGCGCGTCTCGTAGGTGTAGCCGACGCGTTTGGGCGCGCGGGTGGCGGCGACGATGCGGTGGTCCCCGTCGCGCGGCGCGAGCGCAATCGCAAGGTCGACGCCGCGGAACCGCGCGCCGAACGCGCCGGGCTTCACGCCGGTGGGCATCATGGCGAGCTCGTCGACGTCCGGCGAGCGGTCGACCGCGACCGAGTTGTAGCGGCTGCACGCCAGCGTGACGTGCGCGCCGGGGAACGAGCGCCGCACCGACGCGATGGCGGGCGTGGACAGGATCAGGTCGCCGACGCGATCGGTGCGCGAAAGGAGGATGCGCATCACGCCGCGCCCGCGCTCATCGCGAGATCAGTGCGCGCGCTTCGCGCGCTCGAGCTCGTCGTAATACGCGGCGCTCGCGAGCAGCCGCGCCACGGCGAGCTTCGCCGGCGACAGTTTCTCCTCACCGGCGCTGGAGTCCGCGACGATGCGCTCCAGTTGCGCGGGAAGGCCGCTTTTGCGCAGCGCGTCGCCCAGCAGGCGCTGCGGCGCGGTATCGCCGATCGCGAGCGCGACGCGCCAGCCCGGGTGCAGCCGCTCGAGCCGCACGGCGGTGCGCGCCTGGGCGCGCACTTGCCGCAGCATGCCCTCGACGTTCGTGCCTTTCGGCGGCGGCTTGTAGTGGAACGCCACGGCGAAGCGGTTGAACACGGCTTTCGTCCCGATCGCGCGCAAGCGCAGCCCGAGCTCGATGTCTTCCCAGCCGTACTCGCTGAACGACTCGTCGAAACGCCCGCCGACCGCGTCGAGCCGCGAGCGCCGCACGGACACGTTGGTGGTCCAGAACCAGTTGCCGCTGTAGTTTTTCGGCGTCCACACGGGAACCGGGAGCGCGTCGAACGACTCCGTGTTGATCGCCGCGCCGCGCACGACGACGTCGCCGTGCTTTGCGTCCGATGCCAAATGCTGCGCGGCGAACACCGGCGTCGGCAGCACGTCGTCGTCGATGAACGCGATCCGCTCGCCGCTGCAGTGTTCGATCCCGGCGTTGCGCGCTTTCGCGAGCCCGCCGTTCTCTTGGTTCACGACGGTGAACGCGCACGTCGCGATCCGCCGCGCGCGCTCGATCACCGCCGGCGTATCGTCCTTCGAGCCGTCGTTGACGAGCACGACCTCGTAGTCGTTCGCGGGCAGCGTCTGGTCGAAGCACGCTTCGAGCACGCGCTCGAGCAGATGCGCGCGGTTGTACGTGCAGAGCTGAATGGAGAGCTTGGCGCTCACGGCACCGGGTCCCAGGCTGGATGGCGTTGCTGCGCCCGGTCGATTGCCATGACGGCTAGAAGCGCGTCGTGCAGATCGGCGGCTGGTCCGCGCGAAACGCCGCGTCGACGAGACCCAGCTTCGCGCGCGGTTCGAGCGTTGCGAGGCGATGGCGCACGACGTCTCGCAGGCGCAGCGAGCCCATCACCACGGACGAGAGGTCGGCGATTCCGATCGACAACGTCGCATCGGGCGGCGTGCCTGCGTCGTCCGGGCGCGGCGCGCCGTGCGGTCCGAAGCGAAACGTTCGCGCGCCGGCCGTCTGCGGGAAGAACGCGTCCTCGACGTCGAGCCGCAGCGTGAACGGCACCGCCGCCGCGGGCAGGTGCGCGAGCGCGGCCTCCACGTCGAGGATGCGGTACATGACGCCGAGACCGGTTTCCGCGACGCGGTGCGACGCCGGCGGCGCGACGGCGAGATCGGAACCGTCACGCGGGTCGGTCGCGGTGAGATAGAACGCTTCGTCCTGCGTCTCGAACACGATGCGCGCGAACTGGTCCTGCTGCGCACGCAGATGACCTAGCAGCGCGGCAAGATGGCGTTCGTCTTCGTACGTGAGCTCGCGCACGACCAGCTCGTCGCGGTTGCGCAGCTCGTCGCCGCCCGCGGAAACGCCGCCGACCACGACACTGGTCTGCATGAAGCCGCGCACTTCGCCGTCCTCTTCCACCGCGATGTGCCGGATCGCCGCATCCGCCAGCGCTCGCTTTGTCGGCGCATGGTGCTTGGCGATGAGGCCGTTCGTGTGCCGCCGCACGCGCTCGTAACACGCGAGCAGCGCGTCCAGATCGCTTTCACCGAGGAACCGGATCGTGCCGCGCGCGCCTTCGCCACGCAATGTCGCCGGCGCGAGGCGGTAACGCCGTACCGGCGTACCGTAGCCGAAACCGAGCGCGCGGTAGAAGTCCAAGCGGAACGGGTGCAGCACGGCGAACGGCGCGCCGCGGCGGCGGTAGGCGTCGAGATACCACCCGATCATCGCGCGCGCGATGCCCTGCCGCTTGTGCGCGCGCGAAACGGCGACGGCACCCACGCCGCCGGCGAGCGCGTCGCGCCCGCGCACGTTCATCTCGTAATCGTACAAGCGCATCACGCCGGCGAGCGCGCCGTCGCGCTCCGCCACGACGATCGACGTGCCGGGATGTCCCGCGACTTCCTTGAGCGCGTCGGTTTGCTTCGCCAGCGCTTCCGCCGTCGTCACGCGCATGATCGGGTACGCGTCGGCGAGCAAGCGCGACAGCGCCGGGAAGATCGCCTCGTCGCCGCCGCCGGGGTCGAGCGCGCGCATCTCCAGCGCGCCGGCCGTCACTGCCATCAGTAGAGCCGCTTTCCGTTCGGCACCGGGAACACCGGGCGCACGAGCACGACGTTCCCGTCCGCGTCGTCCATCCCGAGCACCAGCACCTGGCTCTCGAAGCTCGCGATCCGTTTCGGCGGGAAGTTCACGACCGCGCACACCTGCGTGCCGATCAGCTCGTCCGCGGCGTGGCGCTTGGTGATCTGCGCCGACGAGCGCCGTTCACCGATCTCGGGTCCGAAGTCGATGCGCAGCGCGTACGCGGGCTTGCGCGCTCCGGCAAGCGGCTCGGCTGCGAGAACCGTTCCCGCGCGCACGTCGACGCGCGCGAAATCGTCGTAGGCGATCACGCGTCAGCGTTCGGCGGTCGCGACGAGCAGTCCGTCGAGGGCGCGCAGGATGGCGGTTTCGTCGAGCTCGCGCACGCAGGCGAAGTCGGGGCAGGTCTCCTTGCGGTGCCCGGGCGGGCACGGGTAGGTGGGCCGGACGACGGCGACCCGCGGTCCTTTGGGCGCCCAGCGGTCCGGCTCGTCGGATTGCAGCGCGAAGATCCCGACGGTCGGCGCACCCACCGCGGCGGCGACGTGCATCGGGCCGGAATCCATCGCGACGACCGCGCGCGCTTTCTCGGCGAGCGCCCCGAAGACGCCGATCGGCGTCGCGCCGGCGAGCGTCGTCACGCCCGGCCCGGCGCCGTCCGCGATCGCGTGCACGATCGGCTCGTCCTCGCGCGAGCCCGTCAGCAAAACCGGAACGCCGTCGCGTGCCACGAGCCTGCGCGCGAGCGCGACGAAGCCCGCGATCGGCCAGCGCGCGCGCTGCGCGGAAAGCCCGCGCGTCGAATGCAGCACGTGATAGGGGCCGCGAACGTCGTGCACGCGCAGCAGCGCGTCCGCGGCTGCGCGCTCGTCGTCGCGCACGGCGAACTCCGGCGCCGCGTCGGCAACGTCGCAACCGATCGCGCGCGCGTAGTCGAGCAGGATCTGCGTCCAGTGCGTGGTGCGGTCGCCGAGCTCGCTGCGCACCACCACACGGTGCGTGAACAGCGGCGAGTACAGCCGGCGCGCTTGCCCCACGCGCACCGGAATGCGCGCGCGCCACGGCAAAAGCGCGGTGCGCACGTTCGCCCACGTCACGACGGCGGCGCCGTACCGGTCGGGCAGGGGGTCGCCGAGGACGATCGTGCGCTCGATCGACGGAACGTGGGAGGCCAGGTCGGCATGCGCGCGGAGCACCACCGCATCCACCGCGGCGTACCGCGTGCGGAGCGCGCGCGAGACCACGCCCGCTAGGAGGGTGTCGCCGATCCCGCCGCCGGCCGCGACCAGCAGCGCGCGCTCAAAAGGCATCGAACAGGGCTTCGATGAGCCGGCTGTGCGGACCGCCGTCGATCTCCGAGGCGCGAAACGCGCGGAAACGCGACGCCCACGGCCGCCAGCGGCGCACCTGCACCTCGAAATGCGCGTCCGGGAAGACGTCGATGACGCGCGGGCAGAGCATCCCGGCCACGTGCGCCGCGCCGGTGTCGACGGAGACGACGGTGTGGCAGCGTCCGACCGCTTGCACCCAGGCGCGCAAGCTCGGGTACGTCTGCGGCACGATGCCGGTCAGGTCGCGCACCGCGCCGGCCTCGCCGGGTGCCGCGACGATGCGCGCGTATCGCGAAAGGCGCGTGAGAACGTTCCGTAACGTCTCGGGCGCGACGCCGCTCGCGATCCATTTCGGTCCGGCTTGGATGATGAGCTCCGGCTTGTCGCCCGCGCCGAACGTATCGGGACCCGAACCGCACAGCACCTCGCGCAAACGCTCGGAATCTGCCGGCGGCGCGGGTTCGCGCACGAGCCCGGCGCCCAGGCGGTACATCACCTCGACCTCGTGCGCGTCCTCGCGGCCGATGCGCTGCGAGCGGCTCACGGTGCGCGTCGTGCGCGCGCGCGCCCACAACGTCTTGAGCGGCCGCGCCCAGCCGGTGGTAAACCCGACCCGCTCCCGCACCGGCGCGGCGAGCGCGAACGCCTCGGGCTCCTCGCTCGCGATCAGCGCGACATCGTACCGCATCGCGGCGATCTCCGCCGCCGCGCGCGCGGTGCTCTCGGGGGTCGAGCCGTGGGCTGGCCAGGGGATGCGCTCGAGCACGTGCTGCGCGACGATCGCTTCGGGCGCAAAAAGCCCGGCGTTGCGCGTCGTCAGCGCGACGCCGATCTCGTGTCCCGCTTCGCGGAGCGCGGCGACGAGCGGCACGCACACGGCGGCATCGCCGATCCCGTCGAGCCGCACGAGCAGAATGCGCATGCGCCCAACCTATCCGTCGTTGCGCCGGTTCAGCTGGCGGTCGAGCTCTTCGGTGTAGACGCTGTCGAGCAGCGCGGTTCGCGCGAGCTGCGCGAGCGCGGACGGCACGCGGCCGGACGTTGCCAAGCCCGCCCACAGCGGCTGCGCGATGGCCGGAGCCAGCACACGCGCGCGCAGGAGGTTGAGCGCGTACGCACCGGTGGCGAGCTTCACCCGCGCCGTCGGCATCTTGCGCACGAACCGTGCCGCCATGCGCGCTTTCTCGATCGCCTTGTCGAGCGCGTCCTCCAGCGACTCCGTCGTCGGCGGCTTGATGTGCCACAGATAGGCGTCCCAGGCGAACTCGCGCCGCACGCCGTGCGCGCGCAAACGCGCGCCGAGCTCGGTGTCCTCCCAGCCGTACAAGTTGAAGTCTTCGTCGAAGCCGCCGACCGCGCGCAGCGACGCGGCGCGCACCGACACGTTGCACGTGACGAAGAACGCGCGCGAGACGTTCGCCGGGGTCGGCGTGGGCCGGTGCTGCGCGTCGGGGACGTTCACGATCGGACCTGACACCGCGAGCGGAAAGATGTCGGTGTCGTGCGCCTTCGCATGCGCGGCGAGAAAGTGCGGCGGCGTGACGACGTCGTCGTCCACGAAGACGATCGCGTCGCCGCTCGCGCGCGCGATTCCGGCGTTGCGCGCCTTGCCGCGGTTGGGCTCCCGCACGAACGCGTAGACGGCACCGTGCTTGCGCGCTATCTCGGGCGTCGCATCCGACGAGCCGTTGTCCACCACCACGAGCTCGTACTCGGGCGCATTCTCCTGCGCGCGCAGCGACGCCAGCGCCGCGTCGAGAAGCGCGGCCCGGTCCTTGGTCGCGATGACGACGGAAAACTTCACGGGCGCACGGGTTCGAGAAGAAACGCCGCCATCCGTTCCGCCGCGCCGGCGTGGTGGCGGTAGAGGTTGCGCAGCTCGGTGCCGGTGCGCTCGCACCAGTCGCGATCGTTCCAGCGCTCGGCGGCCGTGTGCGCGACTTGCGAGGGGAGCAGCGTGCCGGCGATCTCGACGTCGAGGTCCTTGCCCGCGTCGATGTTCGGCTGCGCGAAGTGCTCGAACCGCTTCGCGACGGCGATGACGGCGGCGCGCTTCACCGGCGTGCCGATCACCGGCAGCTTCCCGACGTACTGCAGCGGTCCGCCGATGACGACGAGCTCCGGCGCGTTGAACGGCGTGCATACGATTGCCGGGACGCCGAGCGCCGCCAGCTCGATGACCTTCGTGCCGGGGATCGTGATCGCGAGCCGCGCATGCGATGCCGCACCCATCGCCGCGCGCACCAGCGGAAAGCGCGCACCGTCCGCGACGATGTGGCCGTCGAGCAGCTCCGCCGGCGCACCGTACGAGAGCGGATGCTCGCCGCCGCGCGCAAGCGCGTCGCGCAGCAGGTCGTCGGTGACGAACGGCGAGCCGGCGAACGCGACCGGCACGCCCGGCAGCATGCGGCGCAGGTTGAGCGCGACGCGCACGAACAGCGGGAACACGTTCGCGATCTCGTTTTTGCGCGAGCCGGGGAAGAGCACGATGCCGTCGCGCGCGGCGTCGCTGGGCGGATCGCCGTACGCGCCGGTCGCTTCGCCGAGCGCGCCGTCGATCGCGAGATTTCCCACGACGCGAATGCGGTCTTCCGGCGTCCCCCAACCGAGCAGCTGCTGCTTGTTCGCTCCGTCGACCGCGAACACGAGCGCGAACTCCGCCGCGTACTTCTTGCGCGAGAACTTATAGGACGTCGCGACGCCGCCCAGCCGCGCGTGCACGCGCGCGGCGTGGGAGAGATCGCCGCCGAGATACTGCACGCGATCGAACTCCGCGGGAAGTCCCTCGACGCCGCGGCCGAGCGCAAGCCGGAAATATGCGGACGGCGGGTACGCATGCACGCCCGGAAACAGCCGCTCGACGTACTCCGCTTCCCGCCCGGTGGCAAAGTCGTCGGGCACGCCGATCACGTGAATCTCCACCGCCGGATCGCGCGCGCGCAGCGCCGCGACGAGCGGCCGCACCCAGCCGGCGAACTCGCCCGGGCCGTTCGCGGTGATCGCGATGCGCACTACGAGCGGACCCGCGGCGGGCGACGGCGGGCGGATCGGCCGAACGCCGAACCCGGCGGGTTCACGTCGGTGAACACGCTAGCGCGACCTGATCGTCGCGACCAGATCCGTCGTGCTGCGGCCGGGCTGGTGCGGCGCGAGGACGATGCGCCCGCCGTGCGCTTCGACGACGTGGCGCTCCGGGAGCTCTTCGATGCGGTACTGCGCGCTCTTGACGTGAACGTCGGGACGGATGCGGTCGAGCAGCGTCTCCGGCGTGCGCTGGCGGAAGCCCGTCACGGCATCCACGCTGCGCAGCGCGGCGAGCACGCGCGCGCGGTCCGAAAACGGCACGAGCGGACGATCCGGGCCTTTGCCGAGCAGCCGCAC
>JAQBPK010000340.1 GCA_028287565.1 Vulcanimicrobiota bacterium | reverse complement strand
TTCGTGCGGGTGCACGCCGACCGTCGCGGCGAGGCCGTACGTCTCAGCGACCTCGCAGGCCCGGCGGCTATCCTCCAGGTCGCAGCCGACCGTGACGATCGCGTCGACCCCGCGTTCTCTCGCGCGCGCCAGCACCGCCTCACGGTCCGGGTCGAACGCCCGGTCGTGGACGTGGGCGTGCGTGTCGATCATGGTGAATCCTTAGGCCTTCCGTGCAGTTGTTCCCCGAGCGCCCCAAGCGCACCGATCGACGGCTCCTCCCCGCGGCGCTGATCCTGTCCCTCCTCGTCCACATCGCGGGCGGCGGCGCGTGGGGCTTGTTCGGCCACCGCATCGCGCCCGCGATCGCGAAGCTGTTTCCGCGGCCGTCGCCCACGCCCGAGCTCGTGGCGATCTCTGACGCGATCACGATCGAAAAGCGGTCCGTCCCGCGGCCCGCTTTGGCGGCGCGCACGAAGCAGCCGCGCCGCCCGCAACCGCGCCGGCTCGCGCAGCTCCCCGCGCTGCAAACGATGCCGGTGCCGACGCTCGCACCCGTTCCGACGGCGGCACCGACGGCGGTACCGACTACCGAGCCGACCTATCGTCCCGAGCGCGGCACGATCCACCATGCGCGCGCGGAGCCCACGCCGGCCCCGGCACGTCCGCGTGACGCGCCACAGCAGCAGCAATCCGCGAAGAACGGGTTCTCATCGCAGCAATTGGCCGCGCTCGACGCGCAGTTCAGCCGGACGATCGCGCAAGCGCAGCGTTCGCTCACCGACGTTCCGATGCAGAAGCGGCCGCCCGCGCGCAACCCCGAGCAGCGCCGCTACGACGCCGTGATGGCGGGGACGCCCGAGCAGTTTCTCTCCGCGCAAGGCGAGTGCGTGTCGATCCAGTCGAACGGCAACCGCGCGTTCATCGACCGCTATCTGCGCTGCGTCATCACCTACTCCGACGGCTATTTCGAGCAGGTGTCGTTTCCGTGGGCATTTCATTTCACGCGGCGCAACGACCCGTTCCAGTACGACGACGGCTCGTACCATCCGTTCCCGATGCAGCCGCCGCCCGACGCGTTCCCGCTGCCGCACCCATTCGCGCTCTCGCGCGCGATCTGCTCGTTCTACCGCGCCGAGTGCCAGAGCGTGATCACGCGCGAGCGCGCCAACGGCAACCAGCCCGCCACCGACGCGCAGTGAGCGCTACGCGTCGCGTGCGCTACGCTATGCGTAGTGTACGCTATGCGTACAGCTGACCCGGCTCGCGCGGGTGCGCGTGCGGGTGCGCGCGCACCGCGATGGCGAGCGACACTGCGCCGTAGACGATCCCGAACAAGCCGAGCGCGATCCCGGGCGCGAGCAATCCGCCTGCGGTGAACCACAGCAGCGCTGCGCCGAGCCCGATCAGCAGCACGCCGGCGAGCAGCCACATCCACGCATCGTGCAGCCGGCCCCACGTGACGGCGGCGAAGATAATCGTCAACACGCCGATCCCGAACGCCCACTCCGCGACCGTCCAGGTGAGCGAGACCAAGCTGCGCACGAAGCTGAACGCGACGACCCCGAGCGCGATGCCGACGAACCCTTCGAGCGCGTGGATGAACCACGCTTTGTCGCGGCCGGTGGAGCGGAGCGCGATCACGACGCGGACGAGGCCGTCGACGATCGCGAACGCGACGAACGCGCCGAGCAGCAGCGTCGAGTACACCCGGAAGTAGAGCGCGCACGCGCCCAGCAGGATCGCGATGACGCCGCGCAGCGCGAGCCCGGCGCGGTGCAATCCGTCGTTCGCGCCGGTTCGCGGCGGGCGGGTGGTATCAACCGTGATCGCCATGATGGTACCTCCCTCGCATAGCGAGAGTTCGAGCAAGAGTCATTCCGCGGGCGGGTCGATGCGCGGGAACAGGGGCGCGCCCGGAGCCGTCTGCGTCCCCGCGGCGAGCCGGCCCCACACCAGCTCGTCCGCCCATTGCAGCTCGGGCGTTCCCGCGAGGCCGAGCTGGGTCCAGATCTCCGTCGCTTTGGACGGCATGTACGGAAAAAGCAGCAGCGACAACCAGCGCATGCCTTCGACCAAGTCGTACAGCAGCGCGTCGAGCTCGACGGCGCGCCCGTGCTTGTAGAGCTCCCATGGTTTCTGCTCGTCGATCGCGCGGTTGAGCGCCGTGACTAGGTTCCACATCTCGTCGAGCGCTTCGCGGAAACGCAGCGCCATGACGTGCTCGTGAACGCGCGCCGGGAGGTCGGCGGTGAGCTCTTGCACGGCGCCTTCACTCGGTTGCGGAACGATGCCGTTGCGATACTTCTGCAGCATCGCGAGCGACCGGCGCAGCAGGTTTCCGAGGTCGTTGCCGAGGTCGCTGTTGTGGCGCTGGCGCAGCTTCTCGACCGACATCGAGAAGTCGCTGCCGAACGGCGCCTCGCGCATGAGGAAATAGCGCAGCGTATCGGCGCCGAAGCGTTCCTTCATCGCGAACGGGTCCATCGCGTTACCGAGCGACTTGCCGATCTTGGTGCCGGAGTCGCTGGTGATCCAGCCGTGCGCGAACACGCGCGTCGGAATCGGCAGGCCGGCCGACATCAGCATCGCCGGCCAGATGATCGTGTGGAAGCGCGCGATCTCTTTGCCGACGATGTGCATGCCGGGCCAGAACGTCGCGAACAAGCCGTCCGGATCTTCCGGCCAGCCCAGCGCGCTGACGTAGTTGATGAGCGCGTCGTACCACACGTACAGCACGCCGCCGCCAGGCAGCGGGATTCCCCAGTCGAACGACGAGCGCGAGATCGAGAAGTCTTCGAGCCCTTCCTCGAGGATCGCCATCATCTCGTTCCAGCGCGACTGCGGCCGCAAAAACTCCGGGTTGCCGCGAAAGAGGTCGAGCAGCGGCTGATTGTATTTCGAGAGCCGAAAGAACCAGTTCTTCTCCGAGAGCCACTGCACGGGACGCCGGCACTCGGGGTTCGGACACCGCCCGTCGATCAGCTTCGCTTCCGGCCAGAACGTCTCGTCGTGCGTGCAATACCAGCCTTCGTACACGCCCTCGTACACGTCGCCGGCGTCGCGCATCTTCTCGAACAGCGCCAGGCACGTGTGGACGTGCCGCGGCTCGGTCGTGCGGATGAAGTCGTCGAACCGCGCGTCGAACGCGGGCGCGAGCTCCTTCCACTGCGGCGCGAGCGAGTCGACGTACGCCTGCGGCGTCATCCCCGCCGCGGCGGCGGCGTTGGCGACCTTCTGCCCGTGCTCGTCCGTCCCGGTCAGCGAGCGCGCGGGCCCGTGCGCGCGCGCGGTGCGCACGAGGACGTCGGCCGCGATCGTGGTGTACGCGTGGCCGATGTGCGGCGTGCCGCTGATGTAATAGATAGGGGTCGTGACGTAGAACGGGCGCAAAGCGGTCACCCGCCCCGCTTCGTCACCCCGGTCGCACCCGGCCTCCGCTCCCGGCGAATCCCGCCGTGCCCTTCGGCCAAGATCGGTTTTATCGCAGCCCGGGGCCTAGCCGCGCGAGCGCACCCGCGTGATAGACTGGCGTGGAAAATACGAAACGATGGCAATCATCTTCCGCACGGTCACCGCACCCGACGACGACGAGCTCATGCTGCTGCACCAGCTCAACTCCGGCTATACGGTCGAACGCCTCCCCGACGGAGCGCTCCTCGTGAGCCCGAACGGCTCGGCAGGCAGCGTGCGGAACGTCGAGCTCACGTACCAGCTACGGTCGTGGGAGCGACGGGTGAAGTGCGGTCCGACGTTCGAGTCGTCGGCCGGTTTTCGGCTGGCCGACACGTCCGTGTTCTCGCCCGACGGCGCGTTCGTGCGGTCGGACCGCTGGGAGCCGCTGAGCAAGGCGCAGCGCGAGCGGTATTTCAATGGTGCGCCCGACGCGGCGTTCGAGATCGTGTCGCGCACCGATCTGCGCGAGGCGCAGCTCGCGAAGTGCGAGTCGTACGTGCGCAATGGATCACCGCTGGTGGTGCTGCTCGACCCGTACCGGCGCAGCGTGGACGTCTGGCAAGCCGGCCACCACACGCCGCTCGGCGATGTCGCGTCGCTCGATTGCGCCCCGGTCATGCCGGGTTTCGTCCTCGACACCGCGGCGATTCTGGAAGCATAGTCTCCCGCGGGCGCTCCCCGCGGCTGGTCGCGATAAGTAGTCTCCGCCGGGGCTTGCCGCGGCTATTCTGAAAACGTCGTATCCGCGGAGCGCTCACCGATCTTCGCGTCCGCGACGCGGCGCTCGCCCACGCGGGCGTAAAGGTGGCGGCGCTCGCCGTGGCCGGCGTCCGCGAGGCGCTTGGCGATCGCGGAGGTCGTGAGGCCTTCGGCCAGCAGCCCGTCGATCGCCGAGTCGACGTCGTCCTGCGACGGGCCGGGGTCCGCCAAGGCCGGGTCGGGCACGCCGCCCTCGACCACGAACGCGATCTCGCCGCGGACCGGGTCGGCGATCGCGGCGGCAACGTCGGCGGCCGTTCCGAGGACTTGCTGCTCGTGCAGCTTGGTCAGCTCGCGGACGAGGAACACGCGGCGGTCCGGCGCGACGGCGGCGAGGTCCGCCAGGCTTTCCCGAATGCGGTGCGGCGCCTCGTACCACACGGTCGTCTCGCCGAGCGAGGCCCGGAACGCGGCGCGGCGCTGAGCACCCCCGCGCGGCGGAAAGCCGGCGAAGACGAAGCGCCGCAGGTCGAAGCCCGACAGCACCGCGGCGCATACGAACGCCGCCGGTCCGGGCAGCACTTCGACCGGGACGCCGTCCTCGCGCGCCGCGGCAACGAGCGCCGAGCCGGGGTCGCTGATCCCCGGCGTGCCCGCGTCGGTGACCACCGCGACCGTCTCCGTGCGCGCGCGCTCGAGGATCGCGGGCGTGGTGGCGCGCGCGTTGTGCTCGTGGTACGTCCAGATCTCTTTGCCGCCGATCTCCAGCGCGTTCAGCAGCCGGCGCGTCACGCGCGAGTCCTCCGACACGATCAGCGACGCATCGCGCAGGGCGTCGATCGAACGCAGCGTGACGTCTCGGAGGTTGCCGAGCGGCGTCGGTACGAACACGAGCCCCATGTCCTCCGCTTCGCCGTCCCCGGGCGGCGTCCGCCGGATCGAGCTGCGCGGGCACATCCTCGACTCCGGCATCTTCAACCGGGTCCTCGGCATCCTGACCGACCACGAGCGCGCCGCGTACGTGATCGAAGAGTTCGACTCGGGCCGCACCAAGGACGATCCGTCGTACGCCCGGCTGTCGGTCGATGCTGCCGACGCCGCGTATCTGGACGAGCTGATCGACAAGCTGCGCGAGTCGGGCGCCGAGGTGATCGACGAAGGCGACGCGGCGGTCGAGCCGGCGCCGGCGGACGGCGTTCTGCCCGACGACTTTTACGCGACGACGAACTTCCCGACCGAGGTGCGCGAGAACGGGATCTGGATCCCGGTCGACAACCCGGAGATGGACTGCGCGATCGTGCTCGACGACGGCGGCGCGATCACCGTTCCGGGCTACGACATCAAGCGCGGCGACTGCGTGGTCGTCGGCCACCAGGGCGTGAAGGTCACCGTGCCGCAGCGCGCGCGGCGCAAAGCGGTGTTCGAGTTCATGGCGAGTGCCGTGTCGAGCGAGAAGCCGCGCCACGCGCTGCTCGGCGAGCTGGCGCGCGAGCTGCTCGCGGTGCGCGCGTCGGGCAAGCGCATTCTGCTGGTCGGCGGCCCGGCCATCATCCACACCGGCGCGGGACCGTATCTCGCCGAGCTGATCCGCGACGGCTACATCACCGCGATCTTCGCGGGCAACGCGCTCGCGGTGCACGACATCGAGTCGCAGTTCTTCGGCACCTCGCTCGGCGTGAACCTCGAGGACGCGTTCCCGGCCGAAGAAGGGCACGTGCACCATCTGCGCACCGTCAACCGGCTGCGCGCCGTGGGCGGCATTCGCAACGCGATTGACCGCGGTATGCTGCGCGAAGGCGTGATGTACGAGGCATACCGCAAGGACATCCCCGTGGTGCTGTGCGGCTCGATCCGCGACGACGGCCCGATCCCCGAGGTGATCACCGACATCGTCGAGTGCCAGCGCGCGATGCGGCACTACGTGCCCGAAATCGGGATGGCGCTGATGGTGTGCACGCTGCTGCACTCGGTCGCGGTCGGCAACCTGCTGCCGGCGACGTGCAAGACGGTGTCCGTCGACATCAACCCCGCGTCGGTGACGAAGCTCACGGACCGCGGATCGATCCAGACGCTCGGCATCGTGATGGACGCGTCGTCGTTCCTGCGCGAGCTGACGCTCGCGATCCAAGCCGCGCACGCCGAAACGACCGGCGCCGGCGCGGGTTGACCGGCGCCCCGGCTGCGCACGCGCACGTGCTGCGGCTGCGCCCGTGCGACGCGCCGCTGGCGCAAGCGCTGCACGCGGTCCTCTCGGCGGACGAGCGCGAGCGCGCGGCGCGGCTGCGCTTCGACGCCGACCGGGAACGATACGTGGTAGCCCACGCCTACATGCGGCTCATCCTCGCACAGCATCTCGGCATGAAGGATCCGGCCGCAGTACCGCTGCAACGCGGCGCAAAGGGCGAGCCGCTCATCGCGAACGACGAGCGCCCGCTGCGCTGCAGTCTCTCGCACGCGCGCGAGCACGTTGCGGTCGCGGTTGCGCCGCATACGGCCGTCGGTATCGACGTCGAGGAGCTCCGCGACAACATGGAAGCCGGCCAAATCGCGCAGCGTTTCTTCGCGCCCGAGGAAACGGCGGAGCTGGCCGCGCTCGCACCGGGCGCCGCGCGCGAGCGATTCGTCCAGCTGTGGACGTGCAAGGAGGCATTCATTAAAGCGATCGGGCTGGGTCTGTCACACCCGCTCGACGGCTTCGCGGTGCGCGGCCTCGGCACGAGCGCACCGCACTACGCCGGAATCGGTGCCGAGCACGGTTCGGACGCCGCCTGGACGCTGGCGGCGTACGACCTCGGCGCCGGCGCGCACGCGGCCGTGGCGGTGCACGCGCCCCATGCGCGCGTGGAGCTCTCCCAAACGCCGTGGGACACGTTCGCGCGCGCGTTCGGACCCGCATGACGGCGTGCATCCGCAGCTGCACCGGGACGGTTGTCGTCCATACGATGGATCTCGAACGGCTCGAACCCGGACACCGCATCGAGATGTACCTCTCGCCGAGCTGTCCGTACTGCAAGCAAGCCCGCGAGCACTTCGACGCGCGCGGTTATCCGTACGCGGCCTACGACGCGCAGAACGACCGCGCGCAGCGCGCGAAGATGCTCGCCGTCACCGGCGGCGACCCGACCGTTCCGGCGATCCTCGTGGACGGCGCCTACGTCCAGTCGGGCTGGGGCTCACCACCGCGCGGTTGAACGGTGCACTGAAGCGTGCCGGTCGGCACGTTCACGTGATGGCTCCGCGTGCCGCGAATGTTTTCGTTACGCCGCTTCGACGGCGTGCTCGTTCGGCCGCGGCGCGATGAAGCGGCGGTAGCCGATCGCTATCGCCGCGCACGCGAACGCCGTGGGCACGACGCCGGTCAAGTGCGGGTTGAAGCGCAGCACCGCCGTCGAGATGAACGGCGAGACCAGGAACGCGAGGTTGTTGAGGCTGTCGTTGACGCTGAGGATCGTCCCGCGCTGGCCGGCGGGCGCCGCCTCGGAGATCAGCGCGCCGAGCGAGGGACGAATCAGCGCGCCCGACAGCGACCACAGGATCACGAACGGCAGCAGCATCGGCGTCGACGTGACGAAGCCGATGCCGGCGTACGCGAACACCGCGCACACCAGACCTGCGAGCGCGAGCCGTCCCTCGCCGTAGCGGTCGACGAGCTTTCCGATGAAGCCGGCCTGCACGACCACCGCGACGATGCTCGACACGATGAAGATGTTCGCGGTCTGCGACGGACCGAACCCGAGCACGCGCTCCGCGAACAGCGCGAACACCGTGACCCACGACGTGAACGCGAGCGCGAACGCGAACTGCGTGAGGATCAGCCGCCCGAGCACCGGCGAGCGCAGCGACGCGCGGACCTCTGCCAGCGTTGGAGCCGTCTTCACCGCCCCCTTCGACTCGGGCAATAGCACCATCGTCAGCACGACCGTCAGCGCCGCGAAGCCCGCCGCGGCCCAGAACGGCACCTGATATCCGAACCGCACGAGAAACCCGGCCAGCGCCGGGCCGATCAGGAAGCCGAGCCCGAACGTCGCGCCCACGAGCCCGAACGCGCGGGCCCGCTCCGACGGAGCGGTCACGTCGGTCACGTACGCTTGCGTCACACCGAGCCCGCCGCCGCCCAGACCCTCGATCGCGCGCGCCACGAAGATCGTCCAGAGCGCCGTTCCAGCCGCGAGCAGCGAAAAACCGAGCAGCCCGGCGACCTGCGCCGCGAGCAGAACGCCTTTCCGGCCGATACGATCACTGAGACGGCCCCAAAATGGTGAAGACAGAAGCGAACAGACGGCGAGCGAGGCGTAAATCGCACCGATGGTCGTGGGCGACGCGCCGTAGTGCTCGGCGTAGAAGGGCAGGATCGGGATCAGGATCGTGAAGCCGAGCACGTCGACGAACGTGATCGCGAGAAGGGGGACGAGCGCTCTCGGCATCCCCGATGCGTTGTCGCACGGCGGGCGCGGTCTCCTCGCGACCCCGTCCGGCGCCATCGCGTGCGAGCTGGAGCCGGTCGGACTCGACGCGAACGGCGCGCGCTACGAGCTGCGCGTGACCAACGGCACCCCCGGCGTGCTCGGCGCGACGGTCTCGGCGCTGCGCGCCGACGACGGCCGCCCCGTCGCGGCGCTGGCGGTCCAGATCGAACCGTACGCCGCGATCCGCACGGGCTTCGCGCTCGATGCCTCGCTCGCGTACGAGCGCGTCTCCGCCGAGGTGCGCGGCGACGGCGTCCACCTCATCGTCGAAGCGCCGCCGCCGCGCGGCGGCCGGGTGCGCCGCCGCTG
>JAQBPK010000339.1 GCA_028287565.1 Vulcanimicrobiota bacterium | reverse complement strand
GACGCCGTCGTCGCGCGCCCGCCGCGGGCTCATCCGAGCAGTTGTCCGAGTGGATCTCAGTTGCAGTAGCGCGTCCCGGTGCACGCGTTCGAGCACGCGTCGGTGGTCGTGCAGTGGAACGTGTTGCTCAGGTGGGGAGTTGCCGCCGAGTAGGTGCGGGCGGGCTCTTCGCGCACGTCGAGGTCGTCGAAATCATAGTCGAGTGTCATGGTGTTGATCCTTCGTAGCTTATGGCATCGTTCGGCGTCGGCCGTCTCCGGCGCGCTGAAGCATGCTTGCGGCGGTGCGCGGCGCAGAGCGCCCGCGAAACGACGGAATTCAATCGTTCACCCTGTCGCCACACCGCCGAACCTACACCCTTCCGCGCGACGTCGCGCCCGCGCAGGCGTCACGTTCGAAGCGAAGCGCCCGGATCATGCCGCGCGCCGGCGGCGGTGCGCACTGTGACCGACGCCGCTCGGCCGCCGGCCCCGGGTTCGGGCGCCTCCTCGCCGGCTCCGGCGGGGGGCGCTTGTCTCTTTCGGTCCCGCCGCGGTACCATCTCACAGACCGCCTGACTGCCGCTGTGCGGGTTTCCGCACGCGGCGAAGCGGTCTTTGAGGAGTACGCGATGAGTTCACACGGTGAAGAGCGCGGTCAATACAGCGAAAAGGGCGGCGGGGACGCAGGCTTTCCGAGCAAGTCGGACCCGGGCAAGTGCGTCCTTCACGAAGGCCCGCAAGGCAAAATCGGGTGCGAGAAGCTGTCGGGCTGCCAAGCCGAGTGCATGCTGTTCTCCGTGCCGAAAGACAACCCGAACGTTCCGCAGACCGAGTGGGTGACTGAAGGCATATACCCCCCGGGCGGCTTCACGCCGAACCCCAGCCGCTACTACTTCTGCCGCTGCGTGGAGCTCTAGTCGCCGGCACCGGCGCGCGCGTGCGCGCGGAGCGCGACCAGGGCGATGTCGTCAACGACGTTTTCCGGTCCGACCTCGCGCAGCACGCGGTCGCATAGCTCGTTCACATCGCTGCGGTTTCCTCGCGCTGCCGCGGCCAGGCGGTCCAGGCCGGCATCGATCGATTCACCGCGGCGTTCGACGAGACCATCCGTGAACAGCAGCAGCAGATCTCCCGGCGCGAGGCTGAAGGAGTGCGCCCTCGGCGCCGGAGCGTCGACGCCGAGTAGCGTCCCACCGATCGGAAGAAACCGCACACCGTCCTCGTTCGCGACGAGCGGAGGGACGTGCCCGGCGTTTGCAACCTCGCACACGCCGCTACGCGAATCGTACACGCCGCAGCACACCGTGGCGGTCACCCCGGGATGGAAGCGGCACAGCAGGTGGTTCAGCCGCTCGAGCGATGCGGCAGGCCCGTGCCCCTCGAGCAAATAGGAGCGAATGCCGGTTCGCAGCTGCGCCATCACCATTGCCGCCTGGAGCGAATGACCGACCACGTCACCGATAGCGAAGGCGACACGGTCCTGCGCCAGGGAGAAGATCTCGTAAAAGTCGCCGCCGACTTCGGCGTGCTGCGCGCTCGCTTCATAGCGCACCGCGACGTCGAGCCCGGGCATCGCCGCAACCGCGTCCGGCAGAAGGTTCTGCTGCAGCGTGAGGGCGATGCGCCGCTCGATGTCGTACGTCCGCACGTTTCTGATCGCGGTGCTCGCGGCGCGCGCATACTGTTGCAGCACGAGCTCCGTCTCGTCCGCGGTCGCGTGCTCTTGCGCGACGAGCAGAACGCCGCGGTGGCCGCCGGCATCATGAAGCGGCGCGGCCACGTACGCCGCGGGAGCCGAAGCCCGAACGTGCTCGCGCAGCGACAGTGCCGGAAGAAACGTCGCCTCTCCCACGGCCTTGCGCACGGCGTCAACGGCTCCGGCGGCGCAATGTTCGACCCGCGCTTCGCCCTGTACGGTCGAGACGGCGCGCAGGCCCGCGTCGTTCACGACGACAAGCGCGACCGCTTCCGCTTCGAAAAGCACCGACGCCTCTCGCGCGATGGTGGCGATGAGCTGCTCGAGGTTGAGCGGCTCGTTCACCGCGAGCGTTGCATCGTTGAGCCGCCGCAGCCGCTCGGCGAGGCGCAGCGCGGTGCGGTGGGCGGCCGCGCCGCGAAGCAACGCTTCGACGGTCGCGACGAGCTCCTCGCGTTCCACGGGCTCGACGAGATAGCCGTCCGCGCCGCGTCGCAATCCCTCGGACCGGTCCGACGGCTGCACCGCCGTCGCCGACACGTGCAACACGGGCACGGTGGCCATGCGCTCGTCGTTCTTGAGCCGTTCGCAGACCGCGTAGCCGCTCATGTCGGGAAGGTTGATGTCGAGCACCACGAGATCGATCGGCTGCGCCGCGGCGATGGCGAGGCCTTCCGCGCCGGTTCCGGCTTCCACGACGTCGTGTCCGGCTCGGCGCAGCCAGGTGGCCAGCACGTAGCGGTTGCTTTCCGCGTCGTCGACCACCAGCACGCGGCCGGTCGCGGGGAATACGCCGCCCATCATGTCCGAGGCACCGGCTGTCCGAGCGCGGCGGCGACCGCGAGCTGCACGCTGTCGCGGTTCACGTTCGACTTCGCGAGCAATGCGGACGCCGTTCCCAGCGTCGTTCGAATCGCCGGCGAGAGCTGCGCCGACGTGACGACGACGACCGGAATCGACTGCAGCTTAGGATCGGCCTTCATGTTCTCCACCACGGTCACGCCGTCCATGTCGGGCATGCGAAGATCGATGAACGCCAGATCGGGCGGAGCGGCGCGCATGAGCTCGAGCCCCTCGATTCCGCCGCGCGCTTCGATCACTCGCCCGGCTGAGCCCTGAAGCATGCCCCGCAGCGCCGCCCGGAACCCGTCGTCGTCGTCCACGATCAGGATCGTCGCGACCTGCACCGCGCCCGACTCGCTGTGCCCGGGCGATGCCGGCGCCACCAGCAAAGGCTCCCACTGAACCGGCAGCTCAATGGTGAACACGCTCCCGTGGCCGACCTCGCTCTCGAGCCGGATCCGTCCGCCGAGCGTCTCGATCACGCGGCGCGCGTACGGCAGCCCCAGGCCCGTCCCTTTGTGCGCGGATTGCAGCGGGCCGCGCACCTGAAAAAATTCCTCGAACACGCGGGCTTGGTCCTCCGGCGCGATTCCGATGCCCGTGTCGGAAACCGCGATCTCGAGCGCGTGCGGCGTGACGTACCGCGCGGACAAGCGAACCGTGCCGCTCGTGGTGAACTTCACCGCGTTCGTGAGCAGATTTCGCACCACTTGCGTCAACAGCGTGCGATCCGTCTCGATCGCCGAAAGCTGCGGAATCTCGGCGACCAGCTCGACACCCGGGCGGACGAGCGGCCGCAGCGCGCCGCGCAGATCGGAGAAGACGGCCGCGAGGTCGACCTGCGCGATATCGGGGTGAAGCCGGCCCGACTCCGCTTTGGCAAGATCGAGCAGCTCGTTGACGAGCCGGAGCAATTCGCCGGCGGATCGCGTGATCAGCTGCAGCTGCTTTTCCTGCGATTCCGTCAGGCTGCCGTTCTCGGGGTCGAGCAGCAAACCGGCAAGGCCGAGAACCGAGTTGACGGGGCTGCGCAGCTCGTGACTCACGTTGGCGAGAAACCGGCTCTTCGCGTCGCTCGCCTCGTTCAACCGCACCGTTTTGTCGTCGAGCTCGGCGTACAGCGCGACGACGCCGCGATTCGTCTCCTCCAGCTCGTCCGCAAGCTGCGTGTACATCGCCATCACGCCGCGATTCGTTTCCTCCAGCTCGGCGTTGAGGTTCACGAGCTGCTCTTGTTTCGTCTTGAGCTCCTCGAGCGTGGCGATGAGATCGCGGTTCTCCAGCCGCAGCTCGTCGAGCGGTCCCGCCGGAACCGCGCGAGCCAGCGCGGCCCGGAGCATCGCCGCGCTCACCAGCGCCTGTGAACCGGACGGCGCGCGCCGCAGCGTCACCGTGACCGTTTTTGCATCCTTTCCGCTCGCAACCGTCACGTCGCCGACGAGCTTTCGCGCGGCGTCCATCCCCGTCATCAGCTTGCCCTGCAGCGCCGCGCGCGGAAAGCGGTCGATGTCGACGGTGAGCGAGCCGTCGCGCTCGAGGCGGAACACCGCGGACGCGCCGCCGCCGTGCGACACGGCCTCGCGGCCGAGCTCGCTCAATGCGGTCGCGAAGCGGACTTGATCCGCTTCGTCGCAGCCGAGTACCGCCGCCGCCGCGCGACCGCTCTGCCGCAGCGCGAACACGTGCTCGGCGACGTCGAGCGGCCGCTTCGCGACGGATTCGGTCACGACGCCCGTGCGACGATTACGGACGCGTCGTCATGCCGGACGCCCGCGTCGCGCATCAGCGTCGCCGCGACGAGATGCGGATCGCGTTGCCGCAGACCGGGATACGCACGCAGATCCCACTTCGACGTCAGGCCGTCCGAATGCAGCACCACGAGCGCGCCGTCCGGAAGCGCCGTCTCGAACTCACGGATCGTTTTCGCGTTGTTGCCGACGATGCCGGGATTCGAGACGAGCGCTTTGCGCTGCTCGCCGTCGTCGATCCACCCCGCTACGTTACCGACACCCGCGAACGTCAGCGTTCGCGCCGAAGCGTCGAGCTCGACGATCGCCACCGCTGCGCCGCGTGTCGAACGCAGCACGCCGTCGAGGCGCCGTATCGTGGTCGCCGGCTTCGCTCCGGCGTCGGTTTCGCCGATGAAGGCGCGCACCGCCTCGCGAGCGGCGATGGCGGCGAGCTCCCCGTGTCCCAACCCGTCCGCGAGCATCAGCGTCGTCGCGCCTTCGCGCCGCCGCTGTGCGCACGCGTCGCCGCACACCGTCTCGCCGACCATCTCGCGGGTGAGTGCGGCGACGATCGGCCGCGCAACCGGAGCGGCGGCGGGCCAGAACGTCGCGACCATCACCGTCCCGCGCCCGAGCACCGAGTGGCTGTCGAACCAAGTCGAAAGCCGCATCGCCGCGCCGAGCCCGATGCCGAGCGTACCGGCGCTCGACGTTCCGTCCCGAGCAACGGCCCCCAGATCGGCGACCCCGGGACCGCCGTCCACCACGACGAGCTCGACCGCCGCCTCGCCGGCGTCACGGCGCACGCGCACCAGCACGGCACCCTCGACCGCGTGACGGTGCAAGTTGGTCGCGAGCTCGGTGGCCGCGATGGCAACCTCACCGACGCGATGCTCCGAGAATCCCAAGCGCCGTGCGACCGCCATCGCCGACCGGCGAACGCGCCCCGGCGCGCTGCCGTCCTCGACCGCGATCCATTCGAGATCTTCCACCGAGCCGGTCAGCGCTTCCATTTGATCACCGTCACGCGCGTTCCGCCGGCGGCGGTCTTGAGGTCGAACGAATCCACCAGACGCCGGCTGCCCGACAGGCCCAAACCGAGCCCGCCCGCCGTGCTGTTTCCGCCCGCCATCGCGCGCTCGATGTCCGCGATCCCGGGGCCCGAGTCGATGAACGTCGCGCGCACGCCGGCGCGTTCGCGCTCGTGCACGAGCTCGAGCTGCGCGCTTCCCCCGCCGCCGTGGATCAGCGTGTTGCGCGCGAGCTCGCTGGCCGCCGTCACGATCTTCGTCTGATCGACGATCGACAGCGCGGCCTTCAGCGCGAGCGTGCGAACCGCTTGCCGGACGCGAACGACGTCAGCGTCGCTGACGATGTCCATCTGTTGCGCCGGCGACTCAGTGGGATTACTCTGCGTCACGGCCGACGGCATCGAAACCGCCTGTGACGGCTACCGCCGCGTCGTCGTCACCGCTCGGCGTGAAGCGCGCGCTTTGGCGAAGCATGTCGAACGCCTTCTCGGCGTTGAGCGCGGTGCGCACGCCGCCGAGCGTCAGGCCGAGCTCGGCGAGCGTGATCGCGACCGCGGGGCGCATGCCGACGACGACGGTTTCCGCGTCGAGAACGCGCGACATCGACGCGATGGTCGCGAGCATGCGCCCGACGAAGCTGTCGACGATCTCCAGCGCCGAGATGTCGATGATCACGCCGTGCGCGCCCGTGTCGACGATGCGGTTGGAGAGATCCTCTTGCAGCGCGACGGTCGTTTCGTCGCTGAGGTCGACCTGAATGGAGACGAGCAGCAGCTCGCCGATCTTGATGATCGGAACGCGGTCGCTCACGAAGTGCGCGCGATCTTGCGCACCTCGAGGCCGGCTCGCTGCAGCGTCAGGCGCAGCGCGTCCGCCAGGTTCGATTTCGTCGCGATGTCGCCGAACTCGATGCCCAGACCCACGATCGTCTGCGCGATCTGCGGCCGGATGCCGGAGATGACGCATTCCGCGCCCATGAGACGCGCGGCGACGACCGTCTTGAGGAGATGCTGCGCGACTTGCGTGTCCACGGCGGGGACGCCGGTGATGTCGATGATGGCGTGCGCGCTTCCCGTCGAGACGAGCGTCTGCAGCAGCGTCTCCATGACGACCTGGGTGCGAGCGGAGTCCAGCGTGCCGACGAGCGGCACCGCGACGATCCCCTCCCACAGCTTCACGACCGGCGTGGAAAGCTCGAGGAGCTGTTCGGTTTGGTTGGCGATCACCGTTTCACGGGCTTGAACGAACGCCTCGAACGTGATCAGCCCGAGATTGTCGACCAGCTTCGAAAACGCGGGAAAATCCGCGAACGCCGCCGGGTTGCTGTCGTGGAGAGCCGTGAGCACCGCATCTCTGAGCGCAAAAACGGCGACCGACGTTTCCGCCGGCGTGAAGCCCTGGCGCGCGCGCGCCCGCGAGTACTCGGCGAGGATGGCCCGAAGCTCGTCGAACGCGGGATTGTTCGCGTCGACGGCACCCGCGCTCAATCCGGTGAGAAGCGCATCGAGCATCGGGCGCAGCTCTTGCTCGGTTTCCGCCGCCGTTCTGCGTCCGCGCGTATTGACGGCAACCGCTTGCACCCACGAACGAAAAACGCGATCGCGCTGCGCTTGAAGCAACGCGACGACTTGCTCGATACCTTGCGATGTCGCCATTCGTCCTCGGTTCGACGGGTGTCAGCAGCGCTCCGCCCTGCAAGCGGCCAACAGACCGGTCGTCGATTGTACGCTCGTCTAGTTCGCGGCGCGCGAGGAACTCGCGCTACGGAATGATGGTTTGCCGAATCGGCTGCGTCCACGTGTCGCCGTCGACGCCCATCGCAACCGCCTCGACTTCGCGATAGAGCCGCACGGGATCGCGCATGTCGCGCATCGCGCCCGAATTCATCACGACGTTGCCGAACCCGAACATGCGTCCCAGCAATCCCTGCGACATCGTCGCGCCGGCCAGCGCGGTATTCCCCAGCGGCGTGACCCGCCGCCCGAACAGCCCTTCGACCATGAACACGCGGCGGTTCGTCGTGACGACGCGGTACGCCAAGAAGTGAAATAGCCGCCCGACGAGCGACACGACTTCGCGCAGCAGCAGCAGCATGCCGATCACCAGCACCACGGTGCGCGCGATGCCCTGTATCAGCGGGACGTTCTGATGATGCCCGTGCACGATCGGATGCGTCTGACATCCGAGCAGCACGCCGAGCACGATGCAGATCACCAAGAAGCCGATCACCGGCCGGGCGAAGATGATCGGATGCGGCGAGCTTGCGAACGTCACCGACTCGGTGGGCAGCAGCATGCCGGAAAGCTCGGCGGGCGTGCCGGACACGAGCCCCGGCGCAACGATTGCCGTCGATACCGCGGCATGCGGCATCATGCCGGCACCGGCGGCCCCCATTGGTACCGCCCGCCCGGGCTCGGCCGGAACCAGCTCGCCGGGTTGGTCTTGACTCGGTCGCATGCTATGCCCTCACGCCGATGAATCATGGGCTCGTTCGCGCCCTGGGAACGCCTGACCCCGGGCCGAACGTTTCCCGCGCACCATGCTCGTTCGCCGTCTCGCGCTCGCGCTCGTCCTTGCGCTCACGCCGCTTGCTCCGGCGGCCGCCGTCGAGCAGTCGACCGGTCCACTGTACGTCGTCGTCCCGTTCGGCGACCCCGGCGACACCGATCCGGTCCTCAAGCACGCGACGCAGCAACTCACCGTTGACCTGTCCAACAAACAGATCCGCACGGCGATGTCGGTCCCGATCGACCCGATCGAAGCGGTCGGGACGGCGCGCCAGATGTGCGGTTCCTACAACGCCGACGGCGTCCTGATCGCGCAGCTCCGGTTCGAGCAATCGAAGGAACGCAACCTGACGGGCTTCATCCCGGTGGTCGGCGGCGTCGTTTCGTCATCCGGGATGTTCGACCGCTCGCCGATCCGCGCGTCGCTGAAGCTGTATCTCGTCGACTGCACGGGAATCGTCCGCTGGAAGACCTATACGACCGCGAACAAGGTGCACAAGGGACAGAACGTCGCCGCCGGCCTCACCGAGATCACGGACGAGGCGCTGGCCGAGGCAGTCGACGGTTTCGTCAACCGCCCCGTCCGCGCCGGGGAAGCTCCGCGCGCCGGACAGCCGCAGTAGGCGGCGTCAGATCCTGCACGTGCGCAAGCCCTGCTTCTCCAGATAGCGCTGGTGGTAGTCCTCGGCCGGGTAGAACGCGCTCGCCGGGGCGATCTCGGTGACGATGGGCCGGCTGAACTTCGCTTGGGCCCGCGACTTGCTCGCCTCGGCGGAAGTGCGCTGCGAGTCGCCGTCGTAAAAGACGGCGGTGCGATACTGCGTCCCGCGGTCGGGTCCTTGCCGGTTGAGCTGAGTGGGGTCATGGAGCGCCCAGAACGCGTCGAGCAGCGTCTCATAAGAGACCTGGTCCGCATCGAATGTCACGCGGACGGCCTCGGCATGCCCGGTCGTCCCCGTGCAGACGTCGCGGTAGCTCGGATTTTGGCTCGTTCCGCCCGTGTAGCCCACCTCGGCGCCGAGGACGCCCGGGATGTCGCGGAAGTCGGCTTCGACGCCCCAGAAGCAGCCGGCGGCGAAGATGGCGGTTTGCTTGTTCACGTGACCTTCAACCACCATGGGGAACGCGCGGTGGCGGCGTGAGGCTGCTCGAGACCCGCGCGATCGAGAACATCGCGACCGCGCCGGCCACGCCGGCCGACCGCCGCTGGGCCTTCGCGAGCGCGGCGGTGCTGCTCGCGCTGTTCGTTCTGTCGATTCCCTTCGCGCGGCTGCGGATCGGCGAGGTTCCGGCGTTCGTCCCGACCGTCGTCGGCGCGAGCATCGTCGCGTTCGTCGTCACGACGGTGCTGCTCTACGTCCAGTACCGGATCGAGCGCGACCTCAAGCTCGCGCTGCTCGCGATCGCGTACGCGTACGCCGCGATCACGACGACGCTCTACGTGCTCACGTTCCCCGGCATCTTCAGTATCGGCGGCGTGCTGGGCGCCGGCCCGCAGACCGCCTCGTGGTGCTACATCGCATCGCAGATGGGCTTCGGCGCGCTGCTGATCGGCGAGGGGCTCGCGTCGCGCCGCGGCTGGCATCTCTCGCGCGACGGCGTGCGGGCGCTCGCGTACGGGACGCTCGGCTTCATCATCGTGTTCGCACTGCTCGTCACGCTGGGGCACTCGCTGCTGCCCGAAGCGACGCACGGCAACGCCTATACGGCGTCCTGGACGCACATCGTGGTGCCGATCGCCGCCGCCGAGATGCTGCTCGCGATGGTGATCGTCTCCGACGGTCTGCGCACCGTCACCGAGGTGTGGCTCGGCGTCGTGCTGGTCGCGCGCTTCATCGCGATCGTGTCCGGCGCGGAGCTTTCGTCCGGACGCTACTCGTTCGGCTGGTACGCGGGCCGCGTCGAGGAGCTGGCCGGAGCCATCGTGGTGCTCGCGGTGTTTCTCGTGAAGATCAACGACCTGATGCTGCGCCTGGCCGCGCGCAGCCGCTCGACGGCCGAAGCCCTCGCGGTCGGCGAAGCGCGCTACGCCTCGCTCGCGAACGTCGTTCCGCAGCTGATCTGGACCACGAACGCCGCGGGCGAGATCGAGTACGTCAACGACCGCTGGGTGGCGTACACGGGCTACGATCTCAACGCGACGCGCGACGGCGCCTGGCGCACCGCGATCCATCCCGACCAGGAAGTCGTGATCCTCGACCGCTGGCGGCACAGCTTGCGCACCGGCGACCCGTTCGCCGCGGAGTACCGGCTGCGCGAGGGCGCGACGAGCCGCTATCGCTGGTATCTGGTGAACGCCGTGCCCGCGCGCGGACAGCGCGGCGAGATCCTCGCGTGGATCGCAACGTGCACCGACGTCGATTCGCAGAAGCGGCTCGAGGAACGCGAGGCATTCCTGTCGCGCGCCGGCGAGCGGCTCGGCGCGTCGCTCGACGTCACGGCGACGGTCGCCGCGATGAAGAACCTGCTGATCCCGCGTTTGGCCGAGCGCACGTGGGTGTCGCTGCTCGACGACAATGGCCGCTACATCCTCACCGGCCTGGGCAGCACGGACATCGCCGACGAGCTCGACACGCGCCGCTGGATCGGCGCGCCGCTGCAGCCCACGCTGCACGAAGCGGTGTCGCGCATCGTCGAAGCCGGCGATCCGCTGGTGCTCGACCAGCCCGACCGCTTTCCCGACCCGTGGGTGCGCGATCTGCCCGCCGGCGCCGCAATGATCGTGCCGCTGGTGAACGGCGACGTCACGATCGGCGTGCTCGCGCTCGTGCGCACCAGCGGCCGCGCATACGACGTCGACGACGCCACGCTGGTGCGCGAGTTCGCGCGCCGCGCCGCGCTTTCACTGGAGCACGCGCGCTTGTACGAGCGCGAGCGCACGACGGCCGACGCGCTGCAGCGCGCGATGCTGCCCGCGCAGCTGCCGCTGCTGCCCGACATCAAGTTCTCCGCATCGTATTCGGCAGCATCGGAGTCGCAGCGCGTCGGCGGCGACTTCTACGACGCGTTCGAGCTGCCGGACGGGCGCGTCGCGCTGACGATCGGCGACGTCACGGGACACGGACTCGAAGCCGCCGTCATCATGGGCGAGATCCGCCAGGCGCTGCGCGCGGCGTCGTTCGAGTCGGCCGATCCGGCGGCGATTCTCGACCGCGCGAGCCGGCTGCTGATCGCGAGCGGACGAACGGTGTTCGTGACGGCGGTGTTCGGCGTGCTCGACCGCGCGACGGGACGTTTCGCGTACGCGACGGCCGGCCACCCGCCGCCGCTGATCGACGACGGCGTCGAATTGCGCCGGCTGCCGAGCTCGGGACTTCCGATCGGATTGCGCGACGACGAAGGCGTCGACTTCGCGCTGCGCCTCAAAGCGCCGTGCACGCTCGTGATGTTCACCGACGGTTTGATGGAGTTCGCGCGGGATCTCGACGCTGCCGAGCAGCGCATCGAGTCCGCGATCCGCACGCTCGCGCGCGAGGACATCGACCACCTCGCCGGCGCGCTGATGAAGGAAGTGCTCGGCGACGACGAGCCGACCGACGACATCGCGATCCTCACGGTCACCATCGAGCGCTTCGCCGCGCAGCTTCCGGGCGAAGAATACGAATGGCGCTTCAAGAGCAGCGACAGCCGCGCAGGCGCGCTGATCCGCCACGAAGTCGGCCAGCTCGTCGCGCGCTGGACCCATCGCGACGACGCACGGTTCGCCAGCGAGCTCGCGTTCGGAGAGCTGATCGCAAACGCGGTGCGCCACGCACCCGGCCCGGTGCGCGTGCTCGCGTCAACGGACGCCGTGGGCGAAACCGTCAGCCTGGTAGTCGAGGACAACGGTACAGGCTTCACCCCAGATCACCACGCGCTCGACCCCTACGCGGAAAGCGGCCGCGGCCTGAGCCTGGTGCGCGCGGTCGCAGACGGAGTGAATATCGAGTCGACGGCAATCGGCGGCACGCGAGTAACGGCAACATTCCACGCCCGCCAACCGGCACTCGCCACGAGCGCTTGACCGCACTGCTCTCGACGGCCGCCCCGAGGGATGAGCGGTCTGTGAGCGGTGTATGAGCGGTCTACGAGCGGGATTTCGGAACGACCCGCGAAAGAACCATCAATGGCTCTCAGCGCATTAGCCCCACTCGGGACCGTCCTGACCGACCTCGGCCGGGTCGACATCAAGCGGCTTTCCGCGGAGCTCGACCTTCCCGTGCCGGCGCTCGCGCCGGCGCTCGGCCGCTCGTCACGCTGGATCAACGAACATCCGACGGCGGCGAGCTTCCAACCGGCGGCGCTCGAACTGGTCGACGCGATCAACGCTCTCGCTCGAAGCCTCGGTGGAATGAAATTCGCCCGCGCATGGCTGAAGACGCCTAATCCACAGTTCGCACAGCGCACGCCGGCCGACGTGCTTCGATTCGAGACAAACGGTCGCTCTGCGGTCGTAGGACTAATTCGCGGGATCGTGACGCACCAACCAGATTGAGTGACGTTCGAATCGGTCTTATTTTCGTTTGATTCCGCTCGAGTTCGTCGGCACACCGCTCTCCGCGATCGGCTCGATCACGAGCGGCGGGCGCTACAACGCCCGGAGCGACTTCGAGGCGCTCTATCTCGCTGACCGTCCCGATAACTCTCTGCGCGAGGTTCGGATGCTGCGTGACGACGCGGGCTTTCCGATCGCAATTCCCGCTGCTCCGAGAATCATCTTCACCGTCGACGTTCGGCTCCAGCGAGTCGTCGATCTTACCGACGATTCGGTTTGCGCACTGTTCGGTGTCTCGTTCGACGAGCTCATCGCGCCATGGCGTTTGATCGTCGCGCTCGGTCGGGTACCCACGACGCACGCGCTCGGCGCAGCGGCACGGAAGGTGGGCGTCGAGGCGCTCATCGTTCCGTCGGCTCAACACCCAGGATCGAGGAATCTCGTCGTGATGCCCGACCGATTGCTGGTCGGCAGTTCAGTACGTATCCATCGGCCCCGTGGCTTTGCCGCCGACGTGGGCGTGACAATCGAAGGGGCCGTTGCGGACCGGCGACGGAGCGTTCCGCGCCCGCGGCGCTGAGGTTACTCCGCCGCGCGCAGGACCGGGAGCACCACGCTTGCGCGTGTGCCGCCCGCGGGGTCGCGTGTGACGTGGATGCGGCCCGTGAAGGCGTTGATCAGGGCGTAAGCGTGGTGCGTCGATTCGGCGCGGGTGTCGTCCGGGGAGAAGGGCCACGTGCGCAGGCGGTCGAGCGCGTCGGTCACGACGAGCGTCGAATCGTCCCAGCGGAACGCAATCCTGATCTCGCCGGGGGCGTGCCGGGCGCAGTTGCCGACGAGCTCGCCGTACACGGCCTCCGCGGCGTCGAAGTCGCTGGCCGGGTGGCCGTGGTGCTCCAAATACTCGCGGAACGCTCGGCGCAGGCGCGCACCGTGGCGCGCTTCGGTCGCGACCATCGACCAGCCGCTCTCGTCTTCCTCGACCCGCAGGCGCGTGCGCTCGGCGATGCTGGCCGGGGACACCTCGCGCTCAGGAAGCGTCGACACCATAGCGGCCTCCTTCACTTCGGCTCGACCGCCACGACGCGGATGCGTCCGTCGAGGACGGTCGCGCGAAAGGCGGGTTGAGGATATGCCGCCGGACCGCTGACGATACCTCCGTCCCGGACGCAGAACCGCGACCCGTGCCACGGGCAGGTCACCACGTCGCCCTCCAGCGTGCCCTCGTCGAGCGGGCCGCCTTGGTGGGCGCAGACGGCCCCGATCGCGTGGATGTCGCCGCCGCGGCGGACCAGCAGGACCGGATAGCCGCCCGCGTCGACCCGCTTCATCCCGCCGTCGGGGACGTCGGCGAGCGCGGCCACGTCGGTTTCCTCGGCCGGCGGCTCGGTGGCGTTGGCGTGGTTGACTCCGATCTGCAGGTCGAGCGACATCGTCCCGCCGTACAGCGCGGAGACCGAGGCGATGCCGTAGCCGAGCAGCGAGAGGGCGACGCCCGTGCCGTGCGCCCGTCCGCGAGCCAGCCACGACGCCCCGTAGAGGAGCGTCGCGGCGCCGTTGAGCGCGGCGTGGACGACGCCCAGGCGGCGCGGCTTGCCGTACGTGTCGGTCCAGTCGGTGAGGCCCGTCGCAGCCGCGCCGAGCGCCCCGAGGAGACCGACGCCGACGGCGATCCGCGCGCCGCGCCGCTCGCCGAGCGCGTCGAGCACCAGGGCCGCCGTCCAGGCGCCGATCGGAACGTCCGTGATCGCGGGATGCAGCGCGTGGCCGAGCCAGGTGCCGTTGAGCGCGTCCTTGAGCGGCTGCTTCGCCGGCCCCGCGGCATCGTAGGCGCCGTTCACGGCGCCGGCGAGGGCGTCAGCCGCAGCATCCAGCCCCGGCATGTGAAGCGCGAGCTCGACGAGCTCTTGAGCGATCGGCGGCATGTCAGCGGTGTACCCGGCAAGAGGTCGGCTTTCGCGGGCGCCGTAGCGGTGTGACCGATGCTCCGTGCCGCGGTCGCGATCGCTTCGGCGCTCCTCGTGCTCTTCATCGCGGTCCCGCTCGCGACACTCTACCTCCACCTCGCGCCGGCGCGCTTCGCGGCGACCATCGTCTCGCCGGCCGCGCTCGCCGCCCTGCGCATCTCGCTGCTCACCACCGCCGCGTCGCTCGCGCTGACGCTCGCGCTCGGAACGCCGCTCGCGTACGCGCTCGCGCGCGGCCGGTTCCCCGGACGCGGCGTCGTCGACGCGCTCGTCGATCTGCCGATCGTCGTGCCGCCCGCGGTCGCCGGTCTCGCGCTGCTGTTCGCGTTCGGGAAGTACGGCGCGGCGGCGCCGGTGCTGGATGCGCTGCACGTGCGCATCGCGTTCACCACGTTCGCGGTCGTGCTCGCGCAGCTGTTCGTCGGCGCGCCGTTCTACGTGCGCGCGGCGCGTGCGGGCTTCGCGTCAGTCGACCGCGTGTACGAAGAAGCGTCGGCGACGCTGGGGATGGGGCCGCTGCGCACATTCGCGCGCGTCACCGTTCCGCTCGCCCTTCCCGCGCTGGCCGGCGGCGCGGTGCTCGCCTGGGCGCGCGCGCTCGGCGAGTTCGGCGCGACGATCATGTTCGCGGGCAACCTGCAGGGCGTCACGCAAACGCTTCCGCTCGCCGTCTATCTCGGGCTGGAGAGCGGCGATCTCGACCTCGCGTCGGCGCTGGCGGTCGTGCTCGTCACGATCGCGCTCGCGGTCGTCGCCGCGGCGCGCGTGCTGGAACGGCGCGCCGCATGATCGAGATCGCCGCGCGCAAGACGCTGCGCGACTTTACGCTCGACGTCGAGGTGCAATTCGCGCGCGGGGTGACCGTGCTCGCAGGGCCGAGCGGTTCCGGAAAATCGACGCTGCTGCGCATCGTCGCGGGGCTCGTGCGACCCGATGCGGGCCGCGTCGTGCTCGACGGCGACGTGCTGCAGCACGACGGCGCATCCGTCGCCGCGTTCCGGCGCGGCGTCGCATACGTCTTCCAGGAATACGCGCTGTTCCCGCACCTCGACGTGCTCGACAACGTCGCATACGGTTTGGCCGCGCGAGGCATCGCGCGCGCGCAACGCCGCGCGGCGGCGCTCGCATGGCTCGAGCGGCTGGGGATCGATGTGCTCGCGCGCGCCCGCCCGCATGCGCTCTCCGGCGGCGAGCGCCAGCGC
>JAQBPK010000328.1 GCA_028287565.1 Vulcanimicrobiota bacterium | reverse complement strand
CAGCGGCGTCGCGACGAACGCCGCGATCCCGGCGGCCGCCGTGCGGCGGCTCTGCCCACTCGACGCCGGTGCTCTGGCGCTGGTCGAGAGCGCCGTCACCCGCGGTGCGCTGAGCGCGCGCGCGTTCGACCGCATCGCCCGAGTCGCCCGGACCATCGCCGACCTCGCCGCAGTCGATCGGATCGCCCGCGAGCACGTCGCCGAGGCGCTCGTCTACCGCGGCGCCGACCGCGGTACGCGCTCGTTGTAGCCCGCGGCCGCGCAAGTGCCGCAGGCCGATTGCGGCCGCTGTCCAATACAACCTACCGCCGTCGGTCACGGTATTCGGTGTCCAGCGCGTCGGAATCCCGTGGTCCCGGATGCGATCGAGCTTGCACGGGGTCTTGCGATGATGCAGTTTGGAGTGGCTCGGAAACCAGCCCGGCTTTGTGTCGTTCCGCCGTTTTCGACACTAGGTCCGCCGGCCGGGATCGCCTATCTTCTCGGGTATGCGGCCGCGCAGGGCTACGACGACATCGGGTTCCTCGATCTGCGGCTCGGCATCCCCGAAGCGTATGCTCCGACGTACGTGCACACCGGCATTTTCGGTGAAGCCTACGTGATGGACATCCCGGACCTGCCGCTCGTCCTGTCGCTGTTGCGCGCGCACGACAACGGCGACGAGCCGCTCGCGCACGTCGCCGACGTCTTGGACGCGTACTGCATCGAACGCGGGATCACGAGCGCGTATCTGCTGCAGTACCTGACGACGCTGAACGACTATCTCCGCGAGGTTGCGCAGCAGCTCGACGGGACGCGGTTCATCGGCTTCTCGGTGTGGACGTCGAATTACATGACGTCGCTGCTGTTCGCGGCGCACCTGAAGCGGCTGAGCGATCCGCCGACGATCGTCGCCGGCGGCCCGCAGCTGACGGAGAGCCGCGCCAGCGCGGCCCTCGCGCTGCGCAGCGGGCTCCTCGACGGCGTCGTGGTAGGTGAAGGCGAATCGGCCCTGCTCGAGGCGTATCGCCTTACGCGCGAGCACGGCGGGCTGCGCGGGCAAAGCCTGCCCGGAGGAGCGACGCTCGCGAGCGACGGCACCGTGGAGTACGGCCCGAAGCGGCCGCTGCTCAAGCCCGACGACATCGCGCTGCCCGCGTTCGACCAGATGCCGCTGCTCGCGTACCAGCAAGCCGGCTTGCGCACCGTTCCGTACCATCTCTCGCGCGGCTGCACGAACAAGTGCACGTTCTGCAGCGAGTGGACGTTCTGGGAGCGCTTCCGGCCGGGCGACTCGAATCAAACCGTCGCCGGCATCCAGGAGCTCAAGCGCCGCTACGGCGCCGAGTACATCGAGTTCACCGACTCGCTCGTCAACGGGCATCAAGGCCGGCTGCGCAGCTTCGTCGAGGGGATGATTCGCCAGCGGGTCGGCGTGAGCTGGGGCGGCTTCATGCGCGCCGACGTCGACGAAGAGATGGCGAAACAGATGAAGCGGTCGGGCTGCAACGTCGTGTTCGTCGGCGTCGAATCGATGTCGGACGAGACGTTGGCGCTCATGAACAAGAAGCGCACGTCGCTGCAGAACGTGAACGCCGTGCGCGCGCTGCTGGATGCGGGGATACGCGTGGTCGCCGGATTCATCCCGGGCTTCCCGGGCGACGAGCGCAGCGCGTTCATGGACACCGCGCACCAGCTGCGCTCGCTGCAGCAGCGGTATCGCGGTGCGCTGCGGGTGAACGTCGAGCCGTTCATCGTGTCGCCGGGCCAGCCGCTCTTCGTCAACCTCAAGGACATCGGCCTTACCGGCGTGCCCTGGAACGACGAAGTTCTCGACATCGCACCGCGCTACAAAGACGTCACGTCGGGCATCTTCTGCCGCGTCGACGGCGTGAACCAAGGCATCGAGCGCGTCGGGCGGCTGCGCATCGCGGAGGCTCTGGAGTCGGACGAGCCGACGCGGAGCGACGTCTTCGACTACAAGGGCTCGGAGTATCTGACCCAGTCGAGGTTCGACATCGAGCACATTACCGGCAGCTGGTTCATCGCGCGCCTCAAGGGCCCGATGGCGTGGATCTACGCCGTCATCGTCAGCGAGCGCGAGCGCGACGAGCTACAAGACGAGGTGTTCGAGGGGGAGTGGGAAGACATTCTCGCCACGCCGCGCATCGCCAAGATCTTGCGCCGCATCGAGCGCACGCATCTCATCAAGCCGCGGCGCGCTCCGCATCTCGTGGACGGCGGCTACGTGCACGCTCAGGCGCCGGGCGATTCCTACCGCCTCTCTCCGTACGTGATCGCCAGGCAAGGCGATTGGCGCGTGAAGAACCGCCTCATCGTCACGGACTTCGTGACGCTTACGGACCGGCTGCTCCCGCCCTGGCAGGCGTCCGTCATCACGGCGCTGCAGCAGCGGTCGCACACGGTCGAATCGCTGCGGCGCGCAGTCGATGCTTCGGCGCTGTCGCGCCAAGGCGCCGCCGATCTCTTGCACGACCTCACCGAGCACGGCATCACGCTCGCCGTTCAGGCGACGGTCGCGGCCCCCCGTACCGAGACGATGGCGGTGCCGATCTCAGCGTGACGTGTCTACGCTCTCGCGAGGCCGTCCCTACGGTCGGCGTGCAGCCAGCGCCGAATGCTCGTCGCGATGCGCTGCTGCAACAACCGGTGCTCCGGCGCCGGTCGCTGCGGCGGCGGGGCGTCCATAATCCGGCTTGCCGCCGCGACGCATTCGTCACAGATAAGGACGCCGGGACCCGCCACGAGCTTTGAGACCTGCGCCGCGCTCTTTTTGCAGAACGAGCACCGCAGCTTCCGCAACATTGTCATCTTCGAACCTCCGGGATCGTGAGCGGACGTTCGCCGCCCGCGCCCGCAAACCCGGTAGCGACGCGATGATTACGGCAATTTCGTGCAGCGATGGTGCTCCGTGACGAGCTTGCCGTTCTCCGGGTACTCGGGACCGTCGATGGTGTACTCGGTGTTCGACCGCTTCGTCCACGTCGCCGTGCCTTTGGCGGACGGCAGCACGTAGTTCCAGGCCCAGGCGGCGCCGCCGGCGCTCGTGCTGTACATGCCGTAATACTGACCGTTGCTGTGCGCGCCGAAGCGCACCCAGCGCGGCACCCGCGGGTCGTACTCGAAGAAATACTCGGCCTGGACCGCCGGCTCGGTGCTGGTCGCGGGGAACGTGTACGTCTGCCTGAGCCACCGCCCGCCCATCGCGCTCGCGAACGTCTCCGCGTACGTGCCCGAGAAGTCGCCGACGGTGTGCGCGCAGCTCCACGTCCCGACGAGAAATTGGACCGAGCTCATCGCTTCCTTCGCGGTGGGCGCGGCGGCGGCGCCGGAGGAGCCGGCGAGCATGGTGACGCCCGCGGCGGCGAACAGGCCAAAGATTCGTTTCATCATCCCTCGAACTCCCAGCGGACGGCGACCGCCCCCGCCAGCATGCCACCGAGTGCGGCGAACCGTTTTCAAAAAGTTCTCAAAGATTTTCGATATGCAGGGCACGATGAGCGTTTACGAATTCGGCCCGTTCCGGCTCGACGTCGAGCAGCTGCTCCTCACCCGCGACGGCGTGCCGGTCGCGCTCGGCCCCAAAGTCGTCGCGACGCTGTTAGCGCTCGTCGAAAACCCGGGGGACGTGCTGGCAAAAGGCGTTCTGCTGGACCGGATCTGGCCGGAGGGGTTCGTGGACGAGGCGAGCCTCGCGCAGAACGTCCACGTGCTGCGCAAGACGTTCCGAGAGCATGGGGTCGTCGACCCGATCGAAACCATTCCGCGGCGCGGCTACCGTTTCACGGCGCCGGTACGGCTCGCCGCGATGACCGGCAGAACACGCGAGCCGCGGCGCTGGATCGCCGCCGCGCTGGCCGGCGTCGGATTCGTCGCGGCATCACTCGTGCTCGTCGCCAGCTCCGGGGTCGAGCACCGCAGTGCCGCACCGGCAGCGCTTGCCGACAACCCCGCGCAGTTGTACCAGGTCGGGCGCTACTACTGGAACCTGCGCACGCGTGAAGGCGTCCGCAAGAGCCTAGGCTACTTCCAGCAAGTCGTCGACGCCGCACCGCGCAACGCGCGCGGCTACGCGGCGCTCGCGGACGCGAACGTGGCGCTGGGCGACTACTGTTACGGGACGCACCAGCCGGCGGTGTACTTTGCGCGGGCGCGCGCGTACGCGCAGCAGGCGCTCGCGCTCGACCCGAACTCCGCCGAAGCGCACGCGACGCTCGGATTCCTCGCGCTCGACCGAAACGACATGCCGATCGCCGAGACAGAGCTGCGGCGCGCGCTCGCGCTCGATCCGACGTATGCTTCCGCCCACGAATGGTACGGCATCGCGCTGCTGGGAAGCGGCCGCGGTGCGGACGGGCTGCATCATCTGAAGGCGGCGGCCGACCTCGATCCGCTTTCCGTCACCGCGACCGCGTGGCTGGGGTCAGCCGCATTCGCGAACCGTCGTTTCGGCGACGCGATCGCGTACTCGCGCCAAGCATTGGAGCTCGTGCCGCAGCGCGCCGACGCGCTGATGACGCTGGGTGCGGCGTACGAGGCGCGCGGCGAGTACGACCGTGCGGTCGAGACGTTCAAACGCTACGGCGCGCTCGGCGCGTACTACCGGCCCGCGGCCGCCGCGCTGCTCGGCGCGGTCGGCGAGCGCGGCGGAGCGCTCGGCCTGC
>JAQBPK010000280.1 GCA_028287565.1 Vulcanimicrobiota bacterium | reverse complement strand
CGCGCGCCAGCAGCTCGTCGACGAGAAATTCCTTCACCAGATAATCGAACGCGCCTGAATCGAGCACAGTAAAACGATCGTCAACCGCATCGAGCGACGTCACCATGATCACAGGCGTAACGTCCTTCGCCTCGCGCAGACGCCGCACCACGTCGATGCCCGAGATATCGGGCAAGTTCCAATCCACGACGGCGAGGTCGAATCCGCCGTCCGCCGCGTACGCGTCGCCGTTCGCGCCCGAGGCCGCTGCGACCACGTCGTAGCCGCCGGACTCGAGCGCGCGCACGATCACGCGCCGCACGTGCGGATCGTCTTCTACGACAAGCGCGCGCACGTCATGTTCCGTTCAGGTTGGCGCACTACCGTCGAGGGGCGCCGATGAGGCGATCAAACACTTTGGAGGACCATTCGAAATGCTCAACCCTCGCACAATCGGATTGGCGGCGCTCGCTGCGCTGCTCGCGCTCCCGGTCGGCGCAGGCGCCGTCTACGCGGCGACGGCCCACAACGGCGCGACCCCCGCTGCCGCAGCGCAGGCGCACGCTGCTGTTCCCGCCGGCGCCGCCAAAGATGCCGAAACGGCCGACGACAACGAGCCCAAGGGCGGCCCCGACACGGACAACGTCCAGGAAGGCCCCGGCAACACCGCCGAGGGTCCGGAGAAGAACGAAGCCCCAGGCCAGGAAACGCCCGACAAGAACGAAGGGCCGGAGTCCAGCAAGCGCTAGCGCATCTCGCGGCGCGAGCGGCACGGCTGTCGAGCCGTGCCGCCGCGCCGTACGTCGGCCCTGGTCGCGGCGTCCTTCAGGATGTCAACGAGCCTCGTGCGCAGCGACGAAACCATGATGCACCGGCGCTTATGCGGGCTGCCAGGTGGAACCGTCGCTGAACGTCACCGACTGGACGCTGCACGTGGCCGGACCGTTGTACGGAATGTAGTCCGCCGGCGTGAAGTCGTTGCTGATCGAGACCCCGCTCGAGAACTTGCCGGTGTCTTCGATCACTTGCGCGTGTCCGCTGTATTGAACCACGAAGCGCACGTCGGTCGCGGTGAGCGGGGCCTGGTTCACGAACGTGATGCGCAGCGTGTTGAACTGGGCCGGCGCGGTCTGCGGGATCAGCATGGCGCCGTCGCGCGGCAGGCTGTAGGAGCTGCACGAAACGACGCTGACGGGCGCCGGAGTGGCCGCCATCGCCGGTGCGCCTGCGGCGGCCAGAGTGAGGAGGCCGGCGACCCCGGCGATGGTGGTGGTGATGGCGCGCATGATCTGTCGGTTCTCGCTTTCGTCCGGTATGCTGAGAGAGTAGTGTCGTTGTCTTGTTTTATACACGGTGTTGCAGAGAGGCGCTGGAGAGTTTTCATGCCGCTGTTTAGTGCGCGTACTGCCGCCAGAAGTAGACGACCGTCAGAAACACCGCGACGACGAGGATGACGTTGCGCAGGACGCGCTTGCTGAGGACCTTCGCGAGCTTACCGCCCGCGAAACCGCCGATGAGCGCGCCGCCCACCATCAAAACGCCGTAGTTCCACAGGATCAGCCCGCGCGACGCGAGGACGAGGATAGCGATGAACGACACGAACGTCGCGACGGCGTTCTTGATGGCGTTCGCTTCCTGCGGATCCTCGACGCCGCTGAGGGTCACGACCGTCATCAGCACGATGCCTTGGCCCGCGCCGAAGTAGCCGCCGTAGACCGACGCCAGCGCGTATCCGATCCACGATTTGAGGTTGTTTCCGACGGCGTTCGGCGCGGTGACCACGACGGGTTGCTGCGTTGCGGCGGTGAGGCGTTTCGTCCACTTCTGGACCGCCGGTCCGAACGCGAACATCAGCGTCGCGACGAGCAGCAGCCACGGCACGAGCGCGTTGAACGTCTTGGCGTTGGTCACCGTCAGCAGCCATGCACCGATGATCGCGCCCGCGCCGGCCGCTATCGAGCACATGATGACGCGCCGCGGCGCGCGAGCGATCTCGCGCTTGTAGACGACCGCGGCGAGCGCGTGGCCGGGCGTGACGGAGAGCGCGTTGGTGGCATTGGAGAGAAGCGGCGGAACGCCGAGCGCCATGAGCGCCGGGAAGCTGAAGAACGTCCCGCCTCCGGCGAGCGCGTTCATGCCGCCTGCCATCATCGCGGCCGCGAACAGAATGCCGAGCTGCAGCGTCATCGCCGTCACTCCTACCGTTTGTTGCGCTACGCCACGATTGCGATGCGCGAGGCGAGCAGTTCCAGGAGCTTCATCGATCTCTGTGTACCGGGCGTTGCAGAGACCTGCCGGAGACTCGGCTTAGGGCATCCCTTGGAACGGCCCGGCGCGCGCGATGCCGGCATTGCGGGACCAAACGCGCGCATCGGCCGCGCTGAAGATGCCAGGCCCCGGCGCGGGAGCCGTATGCGCGATGACGGTGAACGGCGCGAAAAACGCCAGCCAGATCGCCGCCACGGCGCTTCCGCCGCACACAGTGTACAGCGCCCATTCGGTCAGGCGCCGCGTGGCGTCCGAGACGGCGTCCCGGACGCCGGCTGCAGGATACTGCTGGAGGCGCGGGCTGCGCGCGTACAGCAGGTAGCTGCGGCCGCTTCGATACGTCACCACGCCTTCGGTGCGCAGGATGAAGCGAAAGTCGGTGATCGCGACGTCGCGCGCATGCGTGCCGCGCGTCATGACAGGGCACCCGCGGGTTTGAGGCCGGCGCTCGGCGCTGCCTTCTCCGTCTCCGCGACGTGCGCCGGCGCGAGCCACGAGTACATGATCGGCACGAGCACGAGCGTCAGGAACATGGAGCTCAGGATGCCGCCGATGACGACCACGCCCAGGCTGGATCGTACGCTCGACCCCGGCTCGAGCGCGAGCGCGAGCGGGATGTTCCCTGCCACGACCGACACGCTGGTCATGACGATCGGCCGGAAGCGCGTGAACGCGCTCTCTTGGATCGCCGCGAGCTTCTCCTGGCCGCGTCTGCGCAGCGTATTGGCATAGTCGACCAGCAGGATCCCGTTCTTGGTGACGATCCCGACCAGCATGACCGTGCCGATGAGCGAGAACAGGTTCAGCGTCTCGTGCGTGAGCGCCAGCGCGCCGAGCGCGCCGACCGCCGCCACCGGGACCGAGAACATGATGATGAGCGGCGAGCGATAGCTGTTGTAGAGCGCGACCATCAGCAAGAACACCAGCACGACGGACAAGATCAGCGAGCTGCCGAGCCCGACCAGCGTCTGGTTCATCAGGTCCTGCGCGCCGTTCGGACGCGGGCGAACCTGGATGTTCTTGGGAAGATGCAACGCCGCGACGCGCGCCATGAACGCGTTCTGCACGTTCGAAAGCGACGAGCTCGGGGCGAAGTTCGCGCCGATGTCGATGACCGTGTTGCGGTTGACCCGCGTGATCAGCGGCGGCGTGGGCGACCAGCGGAACGTCGTGAAGTCGCCGAGGTGCACGATCTGGCCGC
>JAQBPK010000254.1 GCA_028287565.1 Vulcanimicrobiota bacterium | reverse complement strand
GGTAGCGCTCCACCTCGGCAAGGTCGATCCCGATTCCGACGATCATGGGGTGCGCTTCGCCAGCGCGGCCAGGACCGCCCGGCGCGTGGCTAGAACGGCTGTTCGGCCGTGCGCGAGATCAGCATCGTCCCGATCAACGCGATCGACGCGGGGTTGCTCACCCGGCTAGCGCTCTGTCTGGAAGAGCGATTCCTCGCGGCGTGCATCGTGCGCGGGGCGCTCGCGGTCCCCAAGACCGCCCTCAACAGCGCACGGGGCCAACTCTTCTTCGGGTCGCTGGCGAGCCGCCTGAGCGCCGCGTTCGAAAATCGCGACGAACTGATCCTCGGGGTCACCGAGTTCGACCTCTACAAGACCTCGCACCAGTTCGTGTTCGGCTCGTCGAGCGAGGCACAGCGCTGCGCGGTCGTGTCGCTGCACCGCTTGCGGCCGGCGTTCTACGGCGACCCGCTCGACGAGAACGCGCTGTTTCAGCGCCTGCTGAAGGAAAGCGTCCACGAGATCGGCCACGCGCTCGGCCTGAAGCACTGCTATAACGCGCGCTGCGCGATGTACTACTCGAACTCCGTCTTCGACACCGACAACAAGTACTCGCATTTCTGCGAGACCTGCGAGCGGCGCAGCCGAGCAAACCGCTCCGCGTAGGCCCCGCGGGAGCACGGTTCGACAAGGGGTCTCCTTTCGGCCCGAAAGGAAGCGAGCGGGCGGCAAGGGCTCAACCTGCCGCGGCGTTCGTCCGATGTTCGTAAAGTACGGATTGTGCGGGTGCGCAACTGCCGCTGCTTTCTTGACCCCGAGGGACCCGTTGAGACTGACCCTAGAGCGTCCCCTCGCCGGTGCGCACCGATTTACACCTGCCGGCCGCATCGCTGTGACCGTGTTCGCGACCGCCGCCGCCACCGCGCTCGCGGCATACCTCGTTCGGCCCGCCGGCGCATCCGCCGCGGCGATCGGCGCCGCGGTCGCGCTGTTCCTCGCCGGCGCGCTGGCGGCACGGATCCTCGCCTCGCCCGGCGCTGCAGCCGGTGACGGCGGGTCCGCGTCGCGCGGCCGGCCCGACCGGCTCGCGCTTCAGACGGGGGCACTCGGGCAGAGCATCGCCGCGCTGACCACCGGGGTCCGTGAGGTCGCTGGCGGCGATCTGACCAAGAACCTCGCCGTCGCGGACGGCCCGCTCAGCGATCTCGGGATCGGGCTGAACAAGCTCATCTTCGGGATGCGCGACTTCCTCGGCACGATGCACGGCGAGGCCGAACGGCTCGGCGCTTCGGGCACCGATCTCGAATCGACCGCATCGTCGTCGCTGGCGGTAATCGAGGGCGGCGCGATCGCGCAGAAGCAGCTCGAAGAAGGGATCGTCGAGCAATCGCACATCGTCGAGGGCGCGCTGCAAAAAGTGCGCGCGATGACGGACGCGATCGCGGAGCTCGCCGGCTCGGCCGAGCAGCAGACGCGCTCGCTGGACGAGACCGCGATCAACGTGTCGTCGATGTCCGCATCGATCGAAGAGGTGTCGGCGCAAGTCGACTCGCTGCTGACGATCTCGTCGGAGACGACGCTCACCGCCGACCGCGGCGGCACGGCGATCCACACGATCGTCGACGCGATGGCGACGATTCGCACCACGATCACGGACCTCGGCGGCGACATCCGCCGGCTCGGCGAGAACTCGGATCAGATCGGCGACATCGTCAAAGTCATCGACCGCATCGCGGAGCAGACGAACCTGCTCGCTCTCAACGCCGCGATCGAGGCCGCGCGCGCGGGCGAGCACGGCCGCGGCTTCGCGGTCGTCGCAAGCGAGAGTCGCAAGCTCGCCGACGGCAGCGTCCAGGCGACGAAAGAGATCGCCGGCCACATTCACAGCACGCAGTCCGTCGTCGCGCAGGTTACCGACGCGATGACGCGCCTCAACGAGCGGCTCGAGGAGAGCGTCACGTCGACCGACAGCGCGTCGGCCGCACTGCGCGACATCGTCACCACCGTGATGGACGCGAACCGCCAGATCAGCCAGATCAGCTCGGTAACGCGCTCGATGTCCGAGAACACGTTCCGCGTGATCCGCTCGATCGAGGAGATCACGACGTCGGTCGGCGCCAACCTCGCCGCGACGAAGCAGATGGCGTCGCACTCGGACGAAGTGTCAAGCGCGTTCGACGCGATCACGTCGATCAGCTCGCAGAACGCGTCGTCGGTCGAGGTGCTCACGTACGTCAACGCCGAGGTGACGTCGGCGGCGGAACGGATCCTGGAATCCGTTTCGGAGATGAACCGGCGTGCCGCCGCGATCGACGGCCAGCTCGGGCGCTACACGATCGCAGACACGCAGGTCACGGAGGAAACCGCACGATGAAACTCGGGCTGAGCACCAAACTGGTCGGAACGCTCGTGGGCGCGATCGTGATCTCGTCGGCGATCAGCGCGATCGCCGCGCGCAGCACGATGGCGACCGACCTCAACAAGCTGGCGGCGCAGCAGGTAGCGAGCGGCTCGACGGGCTTTGCCGGGTACTGGGACGGCAAGCGCGATTTGGTCAAGCTGCTCGTGGGCCAGGCGGCGATCAATGACGCGATCAAGCGCGGCACCGCCGCGCGCGCGAAGAACCTCGACGCGACGCTGACCGCTATCGCGCATCAAGGCGGGCTGTCGTTCCTCACCGTCGTCGATTCGCACGGAATCGTCATCGCGCGCGCGACCGGCGGCCGGCCCGGAGTGAAGCACACGTCGCCGTTCGTGCAGCGCGCGCTGTCGGGCGAGACGGTCAGCACGGCGGCGACGATCCCGCACGACGAGCTCGTGCCCGAGCTGCTCGAGCCCCAGATCGAGTCCACGACGCCGGGCCGCGAAGGCCTCGTCGAAGGGCTCGGCATCGTGTCCGCACTGCCGATCTCGGACGCCAACGAGCGCACGATCGGCGCGGTGTACGGCGGCATCGTCGTCGACCATTACTACGACATCGTGGACCAAGCGGCGCACGCGCTCGGCGGCAAGGCCGCGGTGATCTTTCAGAACGAGCTGATCTCCAGCTCGATCACGCGCGCGGACGGAACGCGGCTCGTGGACGACGGCGCGGCGAGCGCGGTCAAGGACATCAAACAGCCGTTCTACGGCATCGACACGGAGGGCGGCGTCCAGTACCTCGTGCGCGTCGAGCCGATTCTCGACGACCGGATGCACGTCATCGCGGCGCGCTGGTTCGGCGTCCCGCTGGCGACGTTCACGGCGATTCAGGCGCACACGATCACCTCGCTGCTGCTGTGGGGGCTGGCCGG
>JAQBPK010000244.1 GCA_028287565.1 Vulcanimicrobiota bacterium | reverse complement strand
ACGTGGGTCGAGGCGATCAAGCGCTATCGCACGCAAGGCGCCGCGGGCGCGCAGCTGGATGCCCTCGTCTGCTGACGCCGCGCTCGACGCGGTCGTGCAGACGATCATCGCGCTCGAGCGCTCGTGCTTGGAGGCCGACGCCGCGCTCGTGGAGCGGCGCTGGACCGGCGTCGACGCCGCGTTCGCCGCGCAGGTGGAGCTCACCGCGCAGCTCGCGCACCTGTTCGAGGCCTCGCCGCACACCGCGCCTGCGAACGATGCCAAGGTTGCGCGGCGCGTGAACGGGATCCTCGCTTATCGCGACGACCAGCTGCGCCGCTTGCAATCATATTGCGACGACGTCGCGACGCGCCTCTCGGCGATCGGCAAGGTCAACGCGTTCTCGCGCAGCTTCGGCAAGCACGCGCAAGCGGCGCGCGTGCTCGACGCGCAGTACTGAGCTAACTCCCCGCGAACAGGATCGTCGTCTCGAACTTCTCTTGGCGCTCGACCGCGCGGGGAACCGAGTCGTCGAACGGCACGAGCTCCGTGCGGCCGTCCCGCAGCACGATCATGCGCAGGCGATCCGTCTCGGCGTCGCTCTCCCATTGCGCGGGCGCGGTGGTGTCGCTGCCGCGGTCGTAGTGTCCGGCGCGCACGCCGGCATGCAGCAGCACGCGCCAGCCCGCAAGGCGCATCCGCTCGCAGAACAGATAGTCCTCGTCGCACTGGCGCACGACGCGCGACTGCGCGTCGACGTACACGTGCGCGGCGAAATACGGGGCCGTGAGCGCGCGCAGCGCCGCGACGCGCACGACCACGCAGCCGAAGCCGACGCCGTCGACGATGGCGACGCCGTCGCCGCCGTACGCCGGAATCGCGGCGGACGTGGTATCCGTGGAGACCCAGCGCGACACCGCCATCGGGCGCGCGGAGTCGCGGCTGTAGTAGAGCGCGCCGGCGACCGCGGCACCCGGATCGGCTTCGAGCGCGCCGATCAAGCGCGCGAGCGCGTCGGGCGGCGCGACGATGTCGTCGTCGATCATCGCGAGCAAATCGGCGCCGCGCGCAACCGCGTCACGCGCGATCATCTCGCGCTGCACCGCGACCGCGTTGCCGGTCCACACGAGCCGGTCGGCGTCCGTCACGCTCGCCGGAAGCTGCACCTTCGCGAGCGCGTCGAGAAACGGGCGCGTCGGCTGGCCGCCGGTGGGGATGCCGATCAGGAGCTTCACGAAAGGGCCTCGCGCAGGGCGGCCACGAGCGCGCGTCCGGCCTCGTGGAGGGCCGGGTCGGCCGCCGTCAGCGGATCGTAGCCGCGGGCGACGGCGCGCCGCACCGTCACGCGCATCAGCCACGAACCGGCGGCGCCGCGGTACGCCGCCAGCGCGTCGCGCACGCGCAGAGCGATGTCCTCGGGCACGCCGTCGAGCCCGCGCGGTGCGACGGCGAGCAGTACTTGCACGCCGCGCAAGAACGGATCGTCGAGCGCGCGCGCAAGCAGCGCGCGCAACGCGTCCAGCTCACGCGCATCCATCCGCGTGACGAGCAGCGGGCCGTCGTACGCAAGATCGTCGTCCAGCGCATCCGCGTGCGGCCGAAGCGCGCCGAGCGCATCGGCGGTCACGACGGGCGGGCTCGGCCGGTTCATCCGCGCGGCGACCAGCGCGCGCGGCAGCGCGGCGGAAATGCTGCGCGCGAACTCGGCAACGCCGAGCGCGCGCCCGAGCGCGGCATCCGCCGCGGCGACCGACGACAGGAGCGCCAACGCCGCAAGCCCGTGCGGCACGGCACCGGAGAAGACGCGTTCGAGCGCACGCACTTCGTCGGCGTCGAGCACGCGCGCCAGGACGAACGTTCGTGCCGGGACCGGCGCTGCGGCCTCGGACGGCAGCTCGAGTTCAGGAAACGCCGGTTCCGGTTCCGGGTCCTGCGCTGGTTCGAGCCCCGGAACGGGTTGCGGTTCGGGCGGGAGCTCTAATTCGGGAAACGCGGGTTCCGGCGGCGCGGACTCGGCATCGCGCGCGGAAGGTTCCGGCGGCTCGGCCGGTGCCGGGACCATGGTTGCGGCCGGTTCGTCGATCACCGTGGGCGCGGCGGGCTCGTCGATCAGCGTGTCGACGGCGCGGTCCGGTTCCGGTGGCGCGGCGGCGACCGTGGCGAGGTCGTCGTCTGTCTCGCCGGTTTCCAGCTCGAAGAACGGGCGTGGGGCGTCGTAGGCGGCGTGGCCCGAGCGGCGTGTCAGGCGCAGCGCCGGTGCGGCGATCGCCGGGACGCCGGGGGCTTCCCCGTGGGCAACGAGGCCGAGCGGTTCTGCGCCGGGGAGGACGCGCACCGCGAAGCGCAGCCGGATCGTGCCTGCGGCAGGGACGGTTCCGATGCGCAGGCCTTCGCCGAGGAGCGCCTCACCGTCGATCGCGACACCGTCGCGGGCGAAGGAGCCAGCGATGGGCTCGGCCTCGGGCGGGACGGCGATGCGCAGGCGGACGTCGTCGGCATCGGCGTCGCCGTCGTCCGCCACCTCGGCGACGACGGTGACGACCGCGCCGGGGATCAGCTCGCGGTCCGGGCGCGCTTGCAGCGAGACGCGCAGCATGGCGCCGCGCGGCGTGGCGAGCGGGACGCCGTCGCCGCCGAGCATCGACTCGGGACCGAACCGCGCCGGCGCGGCCGAGGCGGGCGTCGCGACGGGCGGCAGGCCGAGCTCATCGCGGCGGCGCCGGTCGAGCAGCCGGGTGTCGGCGTTCCGTTCGAACAGCTCGTCGACGTCGATCTCGCGCGCGCCGCTCATCGCATCCGCAGCGCGGCCAGCCACGGTGTCCACCAGCGCTGCGGCGCGCCGCCGGCGACCGGCTGCGGCTCGCCCGCCGACGGAGCGCCGTCCGGTCCTGCACCGGTCGAGGGCACGGTGCCGGCCAGCGAATTGCGATCACCGCCGCCGTTGACCGCGGCGCTCTGGACCGCGGTGCCTTGGGCAGCGCTTGATGCCCCGGCCGGCGCCGTAGGCGCGACGGTGCGCGGTACCGTGATGCCGCGCAGCCGTGCTGCTGCTTCGGCGTCGACCCGGGTCGCTCGCGGGCGGCCGTACGCCGCGGCTTCGCGCAGCGTCGCGTGGGTCAGCGTCAGCAGGCGGCGCGGAGTGCCGCCGGCGGCGCCGACGATCGCTTCGAGCACGTCGTCGTCGAACAGCGCGGCGGCGTCGGCGCCGGCGCCCGCGCGGCCGATCCGGTAGGCGATCAGCGCACGCGCCTCGTTCGGGTCGAGCGCGCCCAGCTCGTACCACTCGTCCACGCGGTCGGCGAGGTTGCGGCGCGCCTCGACGCGCGGGCGCAGCTCGCTCTGCCCGAACAGCACGATGTTGAGCAGCTTGCGCTGCGGGACGTCGTAGTTCATCAGCAGCCGCAGGACCTCGAAGATCTCGTCGCTCGCGTTCTGCGCCTCATCGACGAGCAGCGCGATCGTGAGCCCGTCGAGCACCGACGCATCGTACAGATAGTTCTTGAGCGCGTTCTTGAGGGCGGCCGGCGAGCGCGGCGGAAGGGCGAGGCCGAACGAGCGCGCGACGCCGAGCAAGAACTCCGTCTCGGTCGCGAACGACGGGTCGAGGATCTTGCCCAGGCGCACCTCGTCGCGGCCGAGCAGCTCGCGCTCGATCTGCGCCATGAGACTGGTCTTGCCGGTACCGGGGTCGCCGACGACCACCTGCAGGCCGCGCGATTCCAGCACGCCGCCGACCAGGCGGTCGCGCGCACGCGCCAGCGCCGGCGTCGTCCGGTAGAAGTGCGGATCCGCGGTGTCCAGAAACGGATCGCGCTCCAACCCGAAATGCCGGTAGTACGGGGTCATCCCGTGTATAACTTCGGCGCGGCGGCGGCGGGCGGCCTCTGCTGCCTCAGGTTCGAGCCGCGGGAAACCGATCACAGGTAGGATGACCGGAGCTGGGGCGTTCGCGATCGTCTGCGCCGGCGGCGGGCCTCGTGCCGCCGCGGCGCTGCGCGCCCGCTTCCCGGACGTGCCGTTCCGCTACGCGGGGCCGGCGGCGTCCGCACCGTACGGCGTGCTCGCCGACCCGTCGCCGGCCGCGGCGCTGCGCGCGGTGGAGGCGGAGTTCGCGATCGTCGCCGACCCGGCGGTGCTGCTGCACCCGGCCGCGGCGCGCAGCTTGCTCGACGCCGCCGCGGCAGGCATGGCCGTCGCTCCGGTGTTGCTCGAAGCCGGTGGCTGTGTCGCCGGCGCCGGGACGGTGCTCGCCGCGGATCCCGTTCGTGGCCGCGCGGTGGCGCATGCCGTGGCGCGCGGTGCTGAGCTGAAGAACGTGCGCGAGACGCCGGCGCCCGATGCGCTCGACGGCCGCTGCGTGGCCGGTCGCACCGAGACGCTGCGGCTGATCGCGCCGGAAGAGTGCGGCGCGGATGCATGGCTCGCCGCGACCGCCGCTGCGCGCACCCGCGGTGTCGTGCTCGCGATCGCGCCGGTGACCGTCGGGATGGAAGGCGCCGCCGTGCGGCAGGACGGCGACGACCCGCGCCGCGCCGGTGCGCAAAGCGCGCTGCTCGCGCATGCGTCGCCGCCGTGGGCGGCGTTCGCCGCCGACGCGGTCAGCGGAAACGTGCGGCGCACGGTGCGCGCGCCGTACGGCAACGACGTGCACGTGGTCGAGTCCGCGCCGCGCGCGATCGCTGTTGTCGCGGGAATCCCGGCCGACCGCGACGGATTCGAGCGCGCGCTGCGCGCAAACGCGCTGCCGCTCGACGACGTGATGTACGCGGACGGCCCCGATGCGGTCGCGGTCGCGAATTGCGCGCTGCTGAACCGCGGCGACCGCTACGTGGCGTTCGCCGATGCGCGGACCGTACTGCGCGCCGGCTGGCTCGATGCGCTGGCGAACGCGCTCGAGAACGATCCCTTCGCCGCGTTCGCGACTCTCGCGCCGCACGGTTGTGACGCGCGCGCGACGCTGGTCGCCGCGCAC
>JAQBPK010000232.1 GCA_028287565.1 Vulcanimicrobiota bacterium | reverse complement strand
CGCATGGTACACTGTCCGACATCAGCTTCCCTCGGGACGCAGCAGCACACCGAGCGCTGAAAAGGGTGAATTCCAGATGCGAAAGTTCGCGTTCGTCATCATGTTCCTCGCGCTCCTCGCAGGCTGTTCCGGCCACGGGTCGAGCACACCGGCTCCCGGGCCCGCCGCACAAAGCGGCGCCCGCGCGCCGCAGAGCCTGGGCGGGGTCGGCACCACGTCGCTGACGTATAACGCCACGTATACGACGTATAGCGGTAGTTGCAATCCCAACACGCTCCTCCTCACCACCGGCTCGTACGCGGTGCAGAACTTGTCGTTCCCGGCGGGACAAGGGCCGCAGTTGTACGTCGCCAACTGTAACTTCACGACGCCGCAGTACGTCAGAGTGACGCTCGGCACGCCGCAGTACGGCTACCCATACATCCGGCAAGACGCCTACAAGACCACCGTCGATGCGTTCGGCCCCGCAAAGGTCACCGCGACGTGGACCGCGTTGGGAACGTCGCTCCCGGGGACGCCGGGCGCGAGCGGTTCGGTGACTTTCACCATCGGGTCTCCCGTCGATTTCACCACGCTGTGGCAGACGGGCGCCGGCAGCCTCGGGCAATACGCTACGCCGAGCCCGGACGACGGCCAATGTGCGAGCCCTGCACCCGTTTTCAGCGGTAACAACGTCAGCATGACCGTGCTGCGCAACACGAACAATCCGACCTACCCCGGCGGGAGCACGTGTTATCGCAATCAGGTCAATCCCTACGACCAGTACACGAACAACAACTTCCAGTTCACTATGGGAACGCACTATACGTGGCACTTCCAGACGGTCGTCACGCTGAACGGGAACACCGTCTACGGAGGCCATCCGGGCGGCGGATTCGCGGTCGACATCCCGGCGATCGTTTGGCAGACGCACAGCTGGGGAGAGAACCCGGGAACGGGTCCGTGCGACATGTTGGTGATCGGCAACACGCGGAAACTGTATAACGTCGGCGACATGCAATGGGGCGTGGTCAACGAGCCCGGGAACCCGATATGGTCGTTCCGCACGTGCTCAGACCCAAGCGACGGCTACAGCGGCGGCCACATCTACAACTCATCGGATTACTTGTACGACGGTGAGGTGGACAACTGGCAGATCGACATCGACGCACAGTACGACACCCACGGCGGTCACGTCACCGCCGTGAGAAACGGCACGCAAGTCTACGACAACAGTGCCGCCGGGATATGTGACTCGGCCGCGGTCGGCTGCTGGTGGAACTTCGGTCCGTACATGTTCTATTGGGAGACCTCGTACGAACCGTCGAACTGGAACAGCGCCGGCAGCACGGTGCAAGTGAACGGCATGGTGCTCACGACGCCGACGAGCGGCGGCGGCCTCAGCCGCAAGCGCAATCCCTTAACGCATCGCTCGCCCTAAGCGGCGATCGGGAGGGCCGGCTCCGGATCGAAGATGACCCAAGCTAGGACGGGGTCGCTCGCGACTCTCCACGCGGCGATCCCGGACTGGCTGCACATCGCGCGGGAGCACGCCCCGAAGGGCTCTTGTACCGCGGCGAAACGGACTGCGCGCGGCATAGCGCTAGTAGGTGTCCAACGAACGGGCGGGCACTACGGCGTTCAGCATCGCGGCGCGGACGCGGGCGCGCGCGACTTTTCCGTTGTCGTCCCGCGGCAGCGCGTCGGTCGTGGAGAACGTGCGCGGGACTTTGTATCCGGCGAGCACTTCGCGCAGTGCGGATTGCATCGCCGCGGCGTCGAGCACCGCCCCGGGTTCCGGCTGGACGACCCCGTGCAATCGTTCGCCGAACTCTGCATCCGGAAGGCCGACGACGGCGCAATCTTGCACGCCGGGGAGCCGCAGCAGCGCGTGCTCGATCTCGGCGGGATAGATGTTAACGCCGCCGGAGAGGACCATGTCGGCGGAGCGATCGCAGACGAACAAATAGCCGTCGGCATCGACGTAGCCGACGTCGCCCAGCGTGATGAGGCCGTCGCGCTCGATCGCGCCGCGCGCGTCCGGCAAGTTGTGATACGTGAAGTCCGCATAGGCCGGCTGGCGCGCGTAGATCGTGCCGATCTCGCCGGGCGCGCATTCGCGGCCGCCGTCATCGAGGATGCGAAGCTGTGCCGATCCGACCGGCCGGCCTGCCGTTCCGGGACGCGCGAGCGCGTCGGCGCTGGAGGCCAGCGTGATGAGGCCGGCTTCGGTCGACGCGTACGTCTCGTGGATCACCGGGCCGAGCCGTTCGACGATCGCGCGCTTCACGTCGGGCGGGCACGGGGCGCCCGTCGAGGCCACGAAGCGCAGTGGCGAGACGTCGTAGCGTTCCCACACCGCATTAGGCAAGCGGACCATGCGCACGTACATCGTCGGCGTCAGATAAGCCATGTCGATGCGGTGGCGTTCGATGAGCGCGAGCGTTTGCTCGGCGTCGAACCGTTCCATCAACACGAGGCGCTCGCCGTACAACAGCGTGTTCGACGCGATCGACGCGGGCGCGCTGTGATAGAGCGGCGCGGAGACGAGCGCGCGGCAACCGTCTTCCACGCCATACACGGCGCGAACGAGCGCGCGCAGTGCGGACAGGTGGGCGGGCAGCTCGTCGAGCGGGACGGCTGCGCGGCGCACGCCTTTCGGCCGGCCCGTCGTGCCGGAGGTGTACGCCATGTGACCGCGCGGCGCAACGACCGGGCCGGCGTACGGCTGTTGCGATGCGAGCCAGCTCTCGTAGTCCGCGAACGTGCAGGCCGTGCCGCGGGCGACGATCCGCTCCGCGGCGGCGACCGCATCCACTGCGCCCACCGCAAAGACGTGTGCGCCGGCCGGAAGCGCCGCTGTCGCGGCTTGCAGCAAGTCGGCATGCGCGAGCACGACGCGCGCGCCGCAGTCGGCGAGGATGAACTCCAGCTCGGCGGCGGTGAAATGCCAGTTCAGGGTGCAGTAGTAGATCCCGGCGGCACGGCAAGCGTGCATGACGTCCGCGTACACGGGGTCATTGCGCAGCAGCACGGCGACGACGTCACCTTCACGCAGGCCCAGGCGATATAGCCCGCCCGCCAAGCGCGCTCCGCGGTGGAGCAGCGTCTCGCCGTCTCGGACCAGGTCACCGAAATGCAGCGCCGCAGCCATCGGACGTCTCTTCGCAGCCGGATATCGACGTCCCGGCTTCCTGAAGGGCGCACAGAAAGAATGCGCTACCGCGCGGACGTCGTCGTGCTCGCTCCGATGCCGAGCGTCGCGTAGAACGGGGCCGGGTCGAGCGGATGGCCGACGAAGCGTGCCACCTGCACGTCCGCATCGTCGAGCCCGGCGTTCGACAGGATCTCGCGGTATGCGGCGCCCGTCGACGGGTTCAGCAGCCCTTCGCGCGCGAAGCGCGAGAACATGTCCTGCGCGTACACCTTGGACCACAGGTAGCCGTAGTAGCCCGCGCTGTAGCCGCCGCCCAGGATGTGGTTGAAGTTCGCTTCGAAGTGGATGTCCGCCGGGAACGCGATCGGCGTCGTGCGGCTGTAGACCTCCGCCCAGGTTTTGTTGGCATTTGGCGCCGCGTCGTGCTCGTGGTACGTCATGTCGGCCGTCGCGAGCGCGATCTGGCGCGTCCACGACAGCGCCGACTGATCCACCAGGCGCGTTTCGCGCATCTTCGCGATGAGGTCGTCGGGCATCGGCGCGCCGGTGGTCACATTGGACGAGATGCGCTTCAGGATCGTCGGATCCCAGACCCAGTTCTCCAGCATCTGCGAGGGCGCTTCGACGAAGTCCCACGTGAAGTCCAGACCGTACGGCGACGTCTTCACGAGCGCCGCGATCGAGTGGCCGAACTCGTGGAAGAACGTTTCGACCTCGGCTTGCGTGAGCAGCGCGGGCTGGCCGGGCGCGGGTTGCGGAAACTCGCCGACGATCGCGTTGAGCGCCGGGCGGATCGTGCCGTCGGGCAGCGTCCGGTGGCGCCAGAACGTGGCGCTGTGGAAGTGCGCGTTCTTGCCCTCGCGCGGGAAGAGGTCGAGATAGAGATCGCCGAGGTAGCGTCCCGTCGCGGTGTCGCTCACCGCGAACGCCTGCACGTTCGGCGCCCAGGTCTTCGCGTCGTCGCGCTTGGCGAACGTCACGCCGAGCAGCTGCGAGTAGACGCCGAAGATCGCCGGCACGGTTTTCTCGACGGGATAGTACGAGCGCACGACGTTCGGGTCGAGCGCGTACTTCGTGCGCTTGAGCACCGCGGTGTAATAGCCGGTGTCCCATGCTTCCAAGCGCGCCTGCGGGTTGCCGGTATCCGCGGCTTTTAGCGCGCGCAGCGTCTCGGCTTCCCGGCGCGCTTGCGGCAAGAGCTTCGCGTCGAGATCGGCGAGAAACGCATCGACCTTCTGCGGGGCCTTCGCCATGCGGCGTTCCAGCACGAACGCGGCCCAGTTCGGATAGCCGAGCAGGTGCGCGATCTTCGCGCGCGTCGCGACGACCTCTTCGAAGATCGGATCGTTCTTTGCGGTGAGCTGGTTGAAGCGCATCGCGTAGAGCTCGTGGCGCGTGGCTTCGTTCTTCGCCTCGACGGTCACGACCGCGTAGTTGGCCTCCGTCGCCGGGACGATGTAGCTGTCGCCGTCCTTCGTGAACGCGGCGAGGCGGTCGGGCGAAAGACCGGCGAGCTGCGCGGCGGTGAAGCGCAGCTGCGTGCGCGTCTCGTTGACGTTCTGCGTGTAGCTGCGGCGCAGCTCGGTCATGCGCGCGGAGAGTGCGAGATATTCCGCGCGCTGCGCCGGCGTGAGCGCCGCGCCGGCGCGTTTGGCATCGATCAGCGCGTCGGACAGCAGCTTCTTCTGCGCGGGCGTCGTCGCCGTACCACTGCGGTCGGCGTCCGCGAGCGCCGCGTACAGATCGGGGCGCGCGCCTTGCTCGGAGATGAACTTCGAGAGCGCGATGCTGCACAGTCCGGCCGCGTCGCGCTGCGGCTTCGCTGGGCCGACGTCGCCCATGAACAGGTCGGTTGCGATCGCGTCGTACGCAGCGCCTGAAGCTTCGTTGTACGCGAGCGGCACCGTCGCGAACGTTCGCTGCGACTTCGGCAGCGCGGCGATGGCGTCGATCTTCGTCTTCAGGCCCGCGATCGCGGCCGTGCAGTCGGCGCCGATCTTTTCCGGCGCCGGCGCGAGGTCGAGGCTCGCAGCCGGCGAGGCGGGCGGCGCGGCCGCGGTTGTCGCGATGGGCAGCGCGAGAACGAGCATCGCGACGAAGCATGACGTTTGGGCCAGACGCATGCAGCCAGGTTGGCGCGCCGGTCGTCTATTTCCGCTCGCCCAGCTTAGTGGGCGAACGCGTCACTCGGCGAGGGCCCACGTCGCCGCCCGGCGCTTGTCGACTCGGTCCAGGAATCAATAGGGTTTCGTGACGGCGGCCGGAGCGCCCACGGGCACCGCAAAGCCGTTGCGCGCGAGCGGGACGGTTTCGGGGCGTGTGAGGCCGGCGTGCATGTCGTCCCACGCGCGCTCGAGCGAAGGCGTGAGCGTTCGCAGCGCGTGCGTTCCTTGCGGCTCTTGGTAGAAGCTCACCGGCAGGCCGATGCCCGCGAGATAGCCCGCGGTCTGCTCGCTGTAGCGCGTCGGGATGCTCGTGTCGTTCGTGCCGGTGACGACGTACACGCGCATCTCGTGCCACGCGATCGACACCGGGCGCACGCCGCTGTTGAGAATTGCGCCGGAGATGCAGAGCACGCCCGACCAGCGGTAGCCACCGCGCGGGCCGATCATGAACACGCTGAAACCGCCCATCGAGTAGCCGGCGAGATATGTGCGGCCGCGGTCGGCGCCGAACGCGTTCTGCACGTCGGCGAGCAACTCGTAGACGTCGGTCGCAGCGGGTTCCGCGTAATCGTAGAGACCGCGGCCGAACGGGACGACGACGATCGTGCCGGTGCGATCGGCGAGACGCCGCAGGAACGGTTGCCCGAGCAATTCCGATTCCGTCTGCGGGTTGCCGTGCAGCACCACGGCGAGCGGCGCGCGCTGCTGCTTGGCGGTCGGCGGAACGTACACCGCGACGAGCTGCAGCGTGTGGTCGACGCGCGACGGAACGAGCACTTCGTGCAGCCCTGGTGTCGCGCGTAGCGGCGCGGGCGTTCCGCTGACGAGCTGATCGACCGCTTCGAGATCGAGCTTCGCGATGCTCGCCACCGTCTCGGCCCAATCGGCAGCGGTGTACTTCTCGGGCGCGGGCATGTGCTGCGCCTCCAGATCGTCGAACAGCCGGCGCTGGAAATTCGCGGCTACCTCCGCGCCGAGCTCGGCGTACATGCGCGGCTTCACCGCTTCCAAGCGCTGCATCGCGGTGACGAGCGCGCGCGACGTCTCAGCGATAGTGTCCGCAGTCGCCGTTCCGCCGGCGTTCGCAGCGATCCCCGGCCCGTCGGCATTCGCCGTGATTGCCACGGTGCCGCCGGCCGCCGGCGCGATCCCGGCGCAGCACTGCCACCACAGCGTCGCGAGCACGGCCGCCGCCCAGCGCTTCATTGCGCATCGAGTCTATGCGGCCCGGGTGTCCGTTCGCCAGAGCCAATCCGTATCGCGCGGCGGTACCGCGGCGCGCGCGGCGAAGGCGTCGTACGTGAATTCCGAAGCTCAGCGGCTGATCGCCGCGTACCGCCTGCAGCAGCACCCGGAGGGCGGCTGGTACCGCGAGACGTACCGCAGCGCCGAACGCGTCACGACGTCGAGCGGCGCAGTGCGCAGCGCGACGACGTCGATCTATTTCCTGCTTACGACGGAGACGTTTTCGGCGTTTCACCGGCTGTCATCCGACGAGACGTGGCACTTCTACCGCGGCGACGCGGTCACGATCGAGGTGATCGACGCGAGCGGCCGCCACCAGTCGCGCACGTTGGGCACGGGCGACGTCCTGCAGACGACGATCGCCGGCGGCGCGCATTTTGCCGCGCACGTCGACGCGGCCGACGGGTATGCGCTGGTGGGATGCGACGTCGCGCCGGGATTCGAGTTCGCCGACTTCCATCTCACGACGCGCTCCATGCTGACGGCGGCGTACCCTCACCTCGGCCCGCTCATCGCGCGCTACACGCGCTGACCGCCTGGCGGTCCGGCGAAGACCTCCGGCGAAGTCCGCCGGTCCACCCGAGCGCCGAAGATCGGAAATCCGCAGCATGCTCGTACGGTCGATCGAACCGTCCGACGAAGAATCGTACCGCGCGATCCTGGAATCGACCACCGCGGAGGACCGGTACTGCCGCTTCTTCCATCGCGTCGACCACTTCGATCCGGCCGAAGTGCACCGTTTCGTGGAGACGAACCCGGACATCGCCGGCATGATCGCGTTCGAAGGACCCGTACCCCTCGGCGCGGCGCACGCGGTGCGGCTCGACGCGGAGTCGGCGGAGCTCGCGATCGTCGTCGCGCGCAACGCGCGCCATCTCGGCGTCGGCGTCGCGCTGCTCGAAGCGCTGATCGCGTGCCTCAAAGAGCGCGGGTTCCATCGCCTGCTCGCGTGCGCGCTGCGCGAGAACCACGCGTTCGAGCACCTCGCCAAGCGCGCGGGATTTCACGTCGAGCAGGCCGACGGCGCGACGTTTCGCTGGGTGCTCGCGCTCACGGCGGACGAAAGCGCGGCGGGCCGGTGAGCGCACCCGCGTTCGCCGCCGCGAACGGCATCCGGCTGTGCTACGAGACGTTCGGCGATCCGAAGAACCCGCCGATGGTGCTCATCATGGGGCTCGCCGCGCAGATGATCTTGTGGGAGGACGAGTTCTGCGTGCGCCTCGCCGAGCGCGGTTTCTACGTGATTCGGTTCGACAACCGCGACATCGGCCTGTCGACGCGGTTCGACAAGGCGCGCACGCCGCGTTTCGCCGAGATGCTGTTCGTACACGCGACGCGCCTGCGTTTTCGCGTCCCGTACACGCTGCATGACATGGCCAAGGACACGATCGGACTGCTCGACGCGCTCGGCATCCGCACCGCGCACGTCGTCGGCGCATCGATGGGCGGGGCGATCGCGCAAGAGCTCGCGATCGCGTTTCCGCAGCGGCTGCGCTCGATCACGTCGATCATGTCGTCCACCGGCGATCCGAAGCTCCCCAAGCCCGAGCCGCGAGCGCTGGCGCGGCTCGGCAAGAAAGTCCCGCTCGACCGCGACGGCTATCTGCGCGAGTACGTCGCGACGTGGTCGGTGCTGTCCGCGAATCATTTTCCGTTCGACGTCGAGCGCACGCTGCGCAACGGCGCCGCCGGCTTCGAACGGGGCATCAACCCGCCCGGCGTCGCGCGCCAGCTCATGGCGATCATCGCGTCGGGGAATCGCAAGAAGGCGTTGCGCGGCGTGCGCGTGCCCACGCTCGTGATCCACGGCACCGCCGATCCGCTCGTCCCGGTCGCGGCCGGCCCCGACCTCGCGCAGAGCGTCCCCGGCGCCGGCCTGCTCCTCATCGAAGGAATGGGCCACTCGTTTCCGCGAGAAGTGTGGCCGCGGATCATCGACGCGATCGCCAACCACGCGGCGAAGGCCGAGACGACACGCACCCAAACGCCCGCGTGACCGGAGGAACCCATGCCGGAAGCTCCCTGGATCAAATCGTATCCCGCGCCCGCTCGCTGGGACGCCCCGCTCCCGCTGAGCCCGGTGTACGAGATCCTCGACACGGCGGCGGCACAGTTCGGCGACCGGCCCGCGGTGGAGTTTATGGGCAAGCGAGCAACGTACCGCCAGCTGCACGCGCTCGCGAACCGCGCGGCCAAAGGCTTTCAGCAGCTCGGCGTGCGCCCGGGCGTCCATGTAGGATTGTTCTTGCCGAACACGCCGCATTATCTGGTCGCGTTCTTCGGCGTGCTTAAAGCGGGCGGCGTTGTGGTGAACTACTCGCCGCTCGATGCGGCGCAAGTGCTCGCGCACAAAGTCGAGGACAGCGAGACGTCGATCCTCGTCACGCTCGATCTCCCGATGCTGTTGCCGCAGATGGAGCCGCTGGTGGGACACGGCCCGCTGCGCACGCTCGTCGTCGGCGGCCTCGCCGATCTCGCGCGCTTCCCGGAGTTCGAAGGCCCGCACGAAGATGCGAAGCCCGACGCGAACGGGCGCGTCTCGTTCGACGCACTGCTAGCGAACGACGGCGCGTACACGCCGTATCCGATCGGCGATCCCGCCGAGACGCTCGCCGTGCTGCAGTACACCGGCGGTACGACAGGATTGCCGAAAGGTGCGATGCTCACCCACGGCAACTTGACGGCGGCGACGAGCCAGTACATCGAGACGACGAAGGTCGATCCGCCCGTGCTGATCCCCGGTGAGGAGCGCACGCTGCTGGTGCTGCCGCTGTTCCACATCTACTCCCTCACCGCGGTCATGCTGCTCTGCGTGCGGCTCGGCGCGGAGATGGTCATCCACATCCGCTTCGAGCTCGAAGCCGTGATGAAAGACCTCGCCGAGAAGAAGATCACCGTCTTCATGGGCGTTCCGACGATGTTCACCGCGCTGGTGTCGTATCCGGGGCTGCGCGAGCTCGACCTCACGTCGATGAAGTACACGGCGTCGGGCGGCGCGCCGCTTCCGCTCGAAGTGCAGCAGCGGTTCAAAGAGATCACGGGCTCCGAGCTCAACGAGGGCTGGGGGATGACCGAGACGTCGCCGTCCGGCACGTTCTCGCCGATGCGCGGGATGCGCAAGCCGGGCTCGTGCGGGATTCCGGTACCCGGCGCGACGCTGAAGTTCGCGAGCGTGCAGGAGCCGAACACGTACGTTCCGCTCGGCGAGCGCGGCGAGATCTGCATCAAGGGCCCGAACGTAATGAAGGGCTACTGGAAGAACCCCGAAGCGACGGCCGATGCGATGACGCCCGACGGCTTTTTGCGCACGGGCGACGTGGCGTACATGGACGAGGACGGGTTCGTGTTCATCGTCGACCGCATCAAGGACATGCTGCTGTGCGGCGGCTTCAACGTCTACCCGCGCAACATCGAGGAGGCGATCTACACGCATCCGTCCGTCGCCGAAGTGAGCGTGATCGGCATCCCCGACGAGTACCGCGGCCAGTCGCCCAAGGCGTTCATCGCGCTCAAGAGCGGCGCGGCGCCGTTCACGATCGAAGAGATCAAGGAATTCCTCAAAGACAAGCTCGGCAAGCACGAGATGGTGCAAGTGATCGAGTTCCGCGACTCGCTGCCCAAGACGCCGGTCGGCAAGATCCTCAAGACGGCGCTGTACGAGGAAGAAGCGAAGCGGCGCGCGAGCGCGGCCGAGACGGCGACGGTCTGACGTGGCGGACAAGGACAAAGACCCGCTCGCGCTGTGGCGCGACATGCTCTCGCAGTGGGAGACCAACGTCAACGCGCTCGCGAACCGCACGATGGCGTCGGACGAGTACAGCAGCCAGATGAACGGCGCCATGGGCATGACGCTGAAGATGCAGGAGACGATCCGCGACTTCATGGCGCAGTATCTCGCCGCGACGAATGTCCCCAGCCGCACCGAGGTGCTTGCTATCGCGGAGCGGCTCGGCGCGGTGGAAGCGCGGCTCGACCGCATCACGACGCTGCTCGAGCAGATCGCGAGCGCGCAGAAGACAACGGCGAACGGCGCGCCCGCAGGCGAATCCACAACGGCACCCGCTGCCGCGCCGCGACCCAGGCCGCCGCGCACGAAGAGCCCGCCGGCGGCCGAGCCGACTGCGTGAACCCAACCGCCGAGCGCATCCAGAGCGAAGTCCAGCGCGCGATTCAGCGCAGCGTCAAAGGGCTGGAATACTTCGGTTCGCCCGCGCCGGCGGTCGGTCCGACGCCCAAAGACGTCATCTACGAGCAGGGCACGCTGCACCTGTACCACTACCACCCGGTCGCGAGCGAGCTCTACCGCATCCCGGTGCTGATCGTGATGGCGACGAGCAACCGCGGCTACATCCTCGACCTCGCCGCAGGCCAGAGCTTCGTCGAGTACCTGCTGCAGCAAGGTTACGATGTCTACTTGATCGACTGGAGCCCGCCGCTCGCGGCCGACCGCAATCTGCGGTTCGAGGACTACACGCAGCGGTTCATCCCCGAGTGCGTGCAGCGCGTGCGCGACGACAGCGGCGTGAGCGACGTGACCGTCATCGGCTACTGCATGGGCGGCGTGCTGTCCGTGATGTACGCGGCGCTGCACCCCGAGGAGAAGATCGCGAACCTCGTGTGCTTCACAACGCCGATCGACTTCAGCCGCATGGAGCTGTTCGCGAAGTGGTCGGACCGGCGGTACTTCGACGTCGACAAGCTGGTGGACGCGACCGGCAACGTGCCCTCGGAGATCATCTTCAGCTCGTTCGAGATGCTGCGCCCGGCGACGCGCCTGGCCGGTCAGATTCAACTGTGGGAGAACATGTGGGACGAGAAGTTCGTGCGCTCGTACCGCGCGTTCGAGCGCTGGTCCACCGACACGCTGCCGCTGGCCGG
>JAQBPK010000211.1 GCA_028287565.1 Vulcanimicrobiota bacterium | reverse complement strand
CGGCGCGCATCGTGTGCAGCGGCCCGAACACGTGCGTCTCCACCGACTCGCGGAAATCGTCGAGCGACTGATCCCACACCGAGCCGACCTCGATCACGCCGGCGTCGTTGACGAGCACGTCCACCGGACCGCTGTGCGCCTCGACGTGCGCGATCATCGCTTCGACGTCCTCACGGTTGCGGACGTCGCAGCGCACGCCGTCGACGGCGAGGCCGTCGGCCGCGAGCCGCTCGCGCGCGCGCTCCACCGTCTCCGCGTCCCGGCCGGTGATCCATACGCGCGCGCCGCCGCGCGCGAGATCCTGCGCGAGCGCGAAGCCCAGGCCGCGCGATCCCCCGGTGATGAGCACGACGCGGTCGCGCAAACGTTCGCGATCGGACACATGCGCGCGGCGCGATGCCAGCGCGGCTCCCGCAGCGACGGCCGCGGCACCCAGGGCGAACGATGCGATTCGGCGAGAGCGTCCCATGGACGCTATCCTACCCGCCGGATCAGCCCGCGATTGCGTTGCGGCCTGCGGCCTTGGCCTGGTAGCAAGCTGCGTCCGCCTCGGCGAGCGCTTGCGCCCCGCCGGTCGTGTCCGCTTCGATCGGCGCGAGCCCGATCGAGACGCCGACGTCGAGCACCTCGCCGTGATGCTCGATGCGGTAGGCGTCGACGGCCGCGCGCATCTTCTCCGCGACGCGGCGCGCGTCGCCGATGCGGCAGTTCGCCAGCAGCAGCGCGAACTCGTCGCCACCGATGCGCGCCAGCACGTCGCCGCCGCGCAGCACGCGCGCCATGACGTCACCGATCTCGCGCAGCAAACGGTCCCCGACGGCGTGGCCGAAGCGATCGTTGACGATCTTGAAGCGGTCGAGGTCGAGGAAGCCGACGACGTGGTGCTCGCCGCGCTCGCGCGTCCCGCGCACCGCCTCCTCGAGGTGCTTGCCGAACGCCCGGCGGTTCTGCAGGCCGGTCAGCGGATCGTGTGACGCCTCGAACGTGAGCCGCATCGCGAGCCGGTTCTCGGCCGTGACGTCGCGCAGAACGACGACCGTGCCGTGCTCTTCGGTGTCAATGTGCGACGCGACGTATGCGACGTCGACCGTGCCGTTCTTCGTGCGCAAGTGTCCGAAGCCGCGCTGCACACCGTCGCCGCTGCGCTGCGCGACGACGTCGATCGGCCGGGCGTCACCGTCGATGAGACGCAGCACTTCATCGACGGGCGCGCCGTATGCATCCATCAGGTCGATGCCCAGCAGCCGCTGTGCGGCGGCGTTCACGAACTCGACGCGCCCGTCGGCGAGCACCGTCACGACCGCATCGGCAATTGCGGCGAGCGTCGTCTGCAGCTTGCGCTTCTCGCTCGCGAGCGCGTCCTCGAACTGCTTGCGCGAGGTGACGTCGCGGAACGTCACCACGTGATGCACGGCGTCCGCTTCGTGCCGCACCGGCGTCGATCCGATCTCGGTCCACAGCGGCGTGCCGTCTTTGGTGTAGAGCACGACGACCGCGCGCGCGGCTTCACGCTCGCGAACGCGCGAGCGCAGCCAGGCCATGCGGTCACGGTCGGTGAGCGGGCCCAATATTTTCTCGCCGCTTTGGCCAACCAGTTGCGTGGCGGTGAACCCGAACAGCTGCGTGAAGCCTGCGTTGACGTGCAGGAAGTGGCTCGGGCCGTCGGGTGTGAGCGGCGTCCCGAGAATCGCGATCGCCTCACCAAGCTGTTCGACGCTTTCGGTCAGACGCTCGATCGTGCCGGACGACTCGGTGATCGCACGGCCCGGATGGCACGCCGCGCCGATCTCGGCGGCGAGCGCTTCTTCCGCGGCCTGGTCGACGTCCGCGACGGGCGCGAGCAAGAAGAGCTCGCCGGCGCTGCCGTCCGCGAGCGTGAGCGGGAACGTGCGGAACGACCACGCCCCGTTCGGCGAGGCCCGCCGCACCACCCGAAGCAGCGCGGTCGCCGCGGGCCCGTCGCAGCCCCACGCCGCCACGGGTGCATCCGCACCGTCCCGGCTGACGAGCGCCGCCGATGCGCCCGCGATGCGGGCCGCGATCCGAAGCAGCGCGGTGGTGGCCTCCATTGCTATCGTTATCGGCGAAAAGGCGCGAAAGCGCCGTAGCGAGCAAGCGCTTGTGCGCCGGTTAACGTTTGCGGTACTTCCCGCGGCCGCAGGCTTGGTACCGGGCGCCTACATCCCGGCGCTGCCGGCCGGCGCCGCCAGCGCGGTGATCGGCGCACGCGCCCGTTGGCCGCCGGCGATGGTCGCAACCGTTGCGGCGCCGCCCGCGGGCCTCTGCGCGATCTGGTCCCGGCTCGACAGCTGGCCGTCGTTCGCGAGCTCCGATATCCCGCCGAGCGCGGCTTCGATCCGGTCGCCGAGCGCGAGCGCGTTCTGCAGGTGCGCGCGCCGGTTGGCGACGGCGCGCATGTCGACGTTCCCGGCCGCATCGTGCACTTTCTCACCGAAGGTGATCGCGACGCCGACCAGCGCGTTGTAGCGCTCAAGCAGCTTGCGCTCGCTCGGCCGCCGCTTTTCCGCGGCCTCTTTGAGCGCCACGCGCATCTCGCGCAGACCGTGGTTCTCATCGTCGCCCGTCAGGTGGTCGAGATCGAGGCGAAGCAGCGTGTTCATGTTCGCGACGAGGATCCACTCGGCGGCGGCCTCAGAATCGCGATGCGTGCGGTAGAGCTGTGATGCGACGGCGGCGGCTGTGGCGCCGAGGCCCATCGCGACGATCTCCATGATCACCGGTGCGTCCTCCATCCTGGATGCGGTATCCGAGTGATCGGCATGCGGGAGAGCCGCCTTGAGCCCCGAGGATGGACGAAAGAGCCGGGCGGTGCGCTTACAGCGAGCGAATCGCCGACGCTTCCTTTTTCCCGGCCGACCGCTCGAGCGGGATCTGCACCGCGTCGTAATCCGCCTTGAGCCGTTCGTAGTACGAGCTTATGAACTTCGGCAGCTCGGCTTCGCCGGGACCGGTGATGCGCTGAACGGTCATCGAAACATCCGAGGGGTCAGCCGCGCCGAAGAATTCATCGAGATGCCTTCACGCGCGAGAGACCGGTGAGCACGAGCTCGACCACGCGATCCACGACCGGCGTCCGGCACAGCTCATCGTTCTCTTCGACCGAGAGCATGTTGCTGTTCACGATCGCCGAGCGGCCTCTCCGCCGGAAATCGGCCCAGGTCTCGCTGGGGTCCATCACGCGGTCGTTGCGCGTCGACCGGTCGTGCTCCCCGATCGCCGGGTTGGCGTACATCGCGCGCGCATTCTCATCGCTGCAGAAATCGGGCGGCATCGTCTTGCCCTCCACCGCGTCGATCACGTCCTTCGCGGCGCCGCCCAGCATGCCGGCGAGATAGAGCGGCGTGCCGGAGCGCACCGCGAAGAGCGCTTCTTCGACGACGCCGGGAAGACGGCCGGAATACCCTGACTGCCGCCCGCCGATGCAGACGCGCGCATCGCACGCGTCGTCGAGCTGTCGGCGCAGATACGTCAGGCCGCGAGCGCGCAGGTAGCGGTACTCTTTGCTCGCGCGGCCGGCGGCGAGCGCCTCGTCCGCGTACCGTGCGAGCTCGTCGGGCAGTCCGGCCGGCGAGATGCGCAGCGTGGACGACAGGCGCTCGCGGTCGGCTTCGTCCAGGCGCGGCGAGTCCGGCCACGGGAGGATGTTTCGCAGCAGCGGCTGCTGGACGGCGTCCGCCTCCGCGGGCGAGAGCGGAACCGGCGGCTGAACCTGCTGGGCGAACGAGTGCACCGCTTCCATCACGCCGTCGTCGCGCCAGTCGTGACCGAACACGACCGCGACGCCCTGACCGAATAGTGCCGACACGACTTGCAGTGTTATGCGGTTCACCTGCCACTTGGGAAAACCGTGCAGGGACGCGTGCTCGCTCTCGGAGATCGACAAGCCGACGGCGGTGCCTGCGAGAGGACGCTGCAGCGAGTTCACGGTGCCGCTCCCGCAGTCGCTGCGAGCGTGTTCGGCGTGACGACGCGCGTGCCCGGCGCGTATGCGTTGACGAGCGCCTGCGCAGCCTCGTACGCGCCCGCGCGCAGCGTCGGATCGGGATAGATGATGAGACGCGGCGTCGTCGCGGGCTCGTGCGACTGCGCCAGCGACCGGCATGCGCGCAGGAGCGCCGCCATGCTCGGCTGGAACGAGAACACACGCAGCTCGGACGGATCGGGGATGCCGCCGCTCTTCTTCATCTGCTCGACGCGCCGCGCGAAATGCAGAAACCGCAGGCCTTCCCGCAGCGCGAGAAACAGGATGCGCACGAGGTTGCCGTCCGGGATGCGCACGGTGGGGACGCGGTCGAACGGAAGTCCGCCGGCCGGATGGTTCAACTCGGTCCGCGCATCGACGAGCACCGCCGGCGTCGCGTACTCGTCGGCCCACAGCACTTCTTGCTGGCACCAGTACCGGCCGTCGTACGCCTCGGTACGCAGCATGACGATGAGCGACGAGCCGACGCCCTTCTCGAGCTCGTCCTTCCAATCACGTCCGGGCGGCAGATCGTCGACGTCGTAGAACGCGCTGAGCCATTTCATCGACTCGATGAGATGCTTGAGCGCGAGCGCGAGCGGCAGCCCGTCCGCTTTTGCGTGGCTGATGAACAGCCGCAAATGCCCGGGCTGGGCCTCGCCCGGCGGCGCGAGCGCACCCGCGAGCAGGACGCGGCATTCGTGCAGCAGCCGCAGCGCGAGTGTCGCCGGCCTGATCGCGCGTTCGCCCAGCGTCGTCACCGGCAGCAGCTGCAGGCTTCCGAGCGCCGGACACTTGGCGATGAAACGGTCGCCGGCGCGTTCGTCGAGCGCAACGACGAGCATCGCATGGCGGCCGTTCGACGTGCGCGTTTGCTCCCAGCAGCCGGCGAGCCAATCGCACAATGCTAGGTCCATGCCCTGGATAAAGTCATGATCGGCGAACATGACCGTCAACGTGTGGCAGAAGCCGTCCAGCATCAGGGCCGGCGCGAGGTGCGGCGCCGCCGCGAACACTTCGAGCTGGATACCGAGGTCCTCACCCGTGGTGAGATAACCGCCGGACTGTTTCCCGCCCTGGAATGCGCGCACAATCGCCTCTTCGTACGGCACCACATCGGTATCGCCGGGATCTCGAAACAGCAGCAGCTGAAGGGGCGCCGTCGTGATCATATGCGTTCGGTCCCAGGTCGGAAGGCGCGGTCGGTATCGGCACGTTCCGCGCACGACCACGATCCCATGCTACGCGCCGTATGCATGCAAGTCACCGAGGCGCTTCTGTCGCGGCCGCGGCAAGATGGGGCGAGCGTCGCTATGGGTTCGCGGAAGCCGTATCCGGTCATGAACCTCCGTCAGTCGCGAACGAATCTCGACTCGACCTAGCGAGTAACCGAATATTCGCGCAACATTCCGGAACCATGACGGCAACGCCGCATCGCTACGCTGGGGTGGATGCGCAACCGTCCAGCCGTCGATGCGAATCCCGATGCCCGCGCCGCGATCGACGCCATTCTCGACCGCTTCGGCTCCGGCGCGCTGCGCGTCGCGGCAAGCGCCGGCATCCGTCTCGTCCATCTTCGCGGTAGCGAAGCATACCGTGACCGCTCCCGTGCGTTGCGCAGGCTCGCGAGCGGCGTCGACGACTGGCCCGTGCCGCCGGCGGGATTGTTCGTCGTGGAGGAGCGCACGGTGTACCTGCGTTCGACCTCGCCGATGACGGTGGCGCACGAGTTCGCGCACGCGCTCGACTGCGCGCTCGGCGGCGGCGTTTACTTGAGCGGCGTCGATCCGCGCGTACGGCGCGCGTTTCGGGCCGCACGCGCGTTCATCACGCCGTACGCGGCGTCCGGATTGGACGAGTACTTTGCGGAGTCATTGCGCGCATGGGTAGAGGCGAACGATCCGCGCTCGCCGTGGCCGCGCGCGACGCGCGCCCGCCTGCGCGCGCTCGACCCCGCGATCTCGAACATCCTCGAGTCGATCTTCGCGTATGACCTCGCCGCATGACCACCGCGCAAAAGCGGCAACCTGACCAAGCAGCTCTGAAAACCGGTGGATCAGCTCGTCGTCTTTCCTTGCAGGCCTTGAATGATCGCCTGTGCATACTCCTGCGGCGTGGTCCCCGAATCGAAGATCTCGCTCGAGTTCCAGATGAATCCGCCGTTGATTCCCTTATCGTTCGAAACCAGCCCGGCGAACGTGTTCTGGATGCTCGCGGCACCTTGGCCCGCGTCGTAACCCGGGATGACAAACGCTGCCGGGTCGGCGACTCCGGACGTCGTTTGAGCCGGGATGTCCGCGACCCAAGTCGCCGGAATGTTTCCGCCGCCTCCGGCGTAGCACTGCAGATTCCACCACTGGACGGTTTGCGGCTGAGGCGTTTCCTGCTGCTGGTCCCACGTATAGACCTGCGTGAGCGCCGGGTTCCAGACGTCGTCCTGCTCCGTGTAGGGACAGTAGGTAACGATCATGCCGTTGTATGACAGGAACCGCGTCAACGTGACGAGCGTCGTGACGTCGTACGTCTGCTCCATGTCGAAGTCGAACCCGTCGATCGGCAATGCGGCGGTGAGTGCCTGAAAGTTCCGCCAAAGCGCCTGTTTTCCGTCCGGGGTCGCGAGCAGCGTTTTCGCGTTCTCGAAGTCGCCGACACCCCATCCTCCGATCGAAAAGAGAATCGTCGTCACCGACGACGATGATTCCTTGAGCGCGTTGAGCAGATCGGGCAAGTAAGCGTACGTGGCCGAAAAAACGCCGTTCGATGCGATCAGCGTGTCATTGTAGTACAGAAACCCTTGCTCATCGATATGCAGCGCCCACAGGATCACCGTCGTGAATCCGGAGCTCTGCACCTGGGCGAGCTGAACGCTGTTGATCGACGAGACATTCCGACCAAAAAGGCCGGAACCGTAGAGAATGATGTTCGGCGACGCGGGCATAGTCGATCCCCCGAGAGCAGCTCGAGGGCCCGCGTTCTCGTTTTCTTGGTCTAGGTCCCGGGGCTAGGTTCCGGCCTCGTCGTCCTTGTTGCCGGTGCCGAACAGCGCGCCCCACAGGCCGGCGAAGCCCGGCTTTCTCTTGCGGCGGTCGCCTTGGCGGCGCTCCTCGAACGGGACGTCGGCCGCGTCAGCACGCCGGGGGCCGCGGCGCCGGTCGAATTCGGGCTGCGTCCGATCCACGTCAGTGGGCGGTGCGTGCTGGTCCTGCATGGGTAGTCCTTAGCCTATCGGCATCCCAGCCAGGGAAATTTAGTTCCGCGGTCCGCGGGCTTCTTGCTTACCCACCTAGCCGGGCACTTATCCCCTATTTCCGCAGACCGCCCGCTT
>JAQBPK010000179.1 GCA_028287565.1 Vulcanimicrobiota bacterium | reverse complement strand
GACGCGACCGCCGTGCGGCGCGTGTTCGGCGCGCTCGACGCGCGGCGCCCGTTCGCGTTCGCGCGCACGCCGCTCGACTGGGAATGGCAGCGGCTGCGCGCGTCCTCGCGCGAGCACGGCGGCGGCGTGATCAGCCTAGGCGTGCGGCGCGGCCGCGCGCTCGCGGCGTACGTCACCGGCCGCCGCATTCCGGCCGCCGACGCGTTCGTGCTGGACGAGCTCGCGTTCGCGCGCGACGAGGACGCGCGCTGCGTGGCGCCGCTGCTGCGCGCCGCCGCGGGCGATCTGCGAACGATCCGCGGCTGGCTTCCGCCCGCGGTCGCGCGCGAAGCGCTGCCGCGCGGCGCGGTTCGCCCGCGCACGGACTCGATCGCGATGGTGCTGCCGCTGAGCGCGGCGTTTCGCGCCGCCTTCCGCGCCGGGCGGACCGAACACCGCGAGAACGCGGACCCGTGCTGGAGCACCGACCATATCTGACGATCAGGGCGTCGTCTCGTCGTCAACTAGGGCAAGCGTCACCAACGGTGAAGAGCAGCGTCGCGCGTTCGGACCGCCCGGAGCGCCAACCTGCGCCAGTCGGAGGAGCCGCCGTGCCGGACCACCAGAGCACCGATCTGAATGCAGCACCACCGACGCCGGTAGCACCGCTAGCGCCGGCGCGTCCGGTGAGCCCCGTAGCCGCTGCCGGTCCGCCGTTCGTCCACCGCGGCAGCTTCTGGACCGGGCTCGTGGTCTTCGCGGCTTTCGCGTTGGTGGGCTGGCTGCTGTACGCGCGAACCCAAAACGGCGGGGATCAGCCGTACCAGCTGTGGGGCCTCTACGCGGTCGGCGTGCTGTTCGCCATCGCGACGGTGTTCTCGGGGCGGTTCTCGTTGAGCAAGCTCGTCGAAGGCGAAGACGGCCGATTGAGCGTGTCGAAAACGCAGGTTGCCGTCTGGACCGCGACGGTCGCGTACTCGTACGTCACGCTCTATGCCGCGCGTGCTTTCCAAGCGCACGACCAGCACCCGATCGAGAGCGTCCCGCAAAACGTTCTGATCGTGCTCGGAATCAGCGCCGCGAGCGCGGTGGGCGCGAAAGCGATTACCGTCAGCAAGATCAGCACGAACCAGATTCAAAAAACGGACAAGGCGCCCGGCTCCGCCAGTCTGGCCGATCTCGTCTCCGGCGACGACCGCAGTCCGGATCTCAACAAGGTGCAGCTGCTGTTCTGGACGCTGGTCAGCGTCGTCGTGTACGTGTCGCTGACGAACGGCGCGCTCGCGCATTATTTCGCGTCGCTCAACTGCACGGGGTCCGCGGGAGCCGGAGGCCACGATCTGAACTGCTTGGCCCTGCCGAACATCGACACGGTACTGATGGTGCTGATGGGCCTCTCGCACGGCACGTATCTGGGCGGGAAGATGACCCAAGCCGACCTGCCGCGCATGACCAGCGTGACGCCGCTTTCGGGGCCGCCCGGCACGACCGTCGTCCTGCAGGGCGTCGACTTCGGAACCGTGGCCGGCAGCATCTTCCTCGACAACCGGCCGTACTGGGGCCCGAGCGCGAGCATGGTCTGGGGCGACACGACGATCAGCTTCACCTGGCCGAACAATGACGCGAACGGTACGCCTTGGGCCCCGGGACGCGCCGTTGCAATCACGGTCCTAACGTTCGGGCAGACCGCGCATGGCGCCGCGTCGTTCATGGTGACGCAGGCGCAGGGAGTCAATGAATGACCGGTGCTGGTGCTCCCGCCGTGCGCTCCACGCCATGATGCTCGCCGCGCCGATCAGAACAGCCTGATCTCGCGTGCTTCTTCGTCGGTGAGCGAGGCGATGCGCGTGCCCAGCAGGCGGATCGGGACGCCGCGCATGCCCGAGCGGTGCCAGCACCACACCGCGGCGTCGTGGATCGCGTCGGCGTCGTTCGTCGCGACGGCGAGCGATGTTTGGCGGCCCGTGACCGTGTGGTCGGCTTTCTTGATCTTCACGCCGACCGTTGCGCCGCGCAGCTGTTCTTTCTGCAGGTCGCGCGCGAGCTCGTCGGCCTGCACGCGCAGCAGCGCGAGGATGCGCGACTCGTCGCGCTCGTCGTACTCGAACGTCTCTTCGGTGGACAGCGACTTGCGCTCGCGCGACGGGTCGACCTCGCGGTCGTCGATGCCGCGCGCCAGATCGCGGTAGAACGTTCCGGCGCGGCCGAACAGATCGTACAGGCGCGAGTCGTCGAGCGCCGCGACGTCCGCGATGGTGCGAATTCCCGCGCGCTCCAGCCGCGGCTGCGTCTTCGGACCGATGCCCCACAAGCGCCCCACGGGCATCGGCGCGAGGTACGCCGCTTCCGTGCCGGGCGGCACGACGGTCAAGCCGTCGGGCTTGTTGGCGTCGCTTGCGATCTTCGCGACCATCTTCACCGTCGCGACGCCCGCGCTGGCCGTGAGCCCGACTTCCTCGCGGATGCGCGCGCGCACGCGCTGCGCGAACGCGATCGTCTCGTCGAGATCGTCCGTCGGCACGTCGACGAACGCTTCGTCGAGCGACAATCCTTCGACCGCGCGCGCGCCGTCCGCGAAGATTCCGAACACACGGTGCGAGCTCTCGCGGTACGCGGTGAAGTTCGGTGGTACCACCGTCAGATGCGGGCACAGCTCGAGCGCGCGGTAGAGCGGCATCGCGGAACGCACGCCGAACGGCCGCGCTTCATACGACGCGGTCAGCACGACGGCGCGCCGCGAGCTGCCGGATATCGCGAGCGGCACGCCGCGCAGCGACGGATCGTCACGCTGCGCGACCGACGCGTAGAATGCATCTAAATCGAAGTGTACGATCATCCTACGGGATTGCGCCGGGACGTACCGGCCGCGCACGCGCCATGAGCGCCTACTTCGCCGGCGGCGTCTCCGGGTCCGAGTCGACGATCGCGTCGATCTTCGCAGCGTCGCTTTCCGCGATGGAGACCGCGACGCGACCTTCCGGCGTCGAGCGCACGACCTCGGCGACGATCTCGCGCTCGCGCCCGTCCAGGCCGGTCACCGCGACGCGCAGGCGCGTCCCTTCGGCGGCCTGCTCCTGCGCGACCAGCAGCATCCCGCGGCGCGAGACGTTTTCCGTCGTACCATGCTTGGGCGTGCCGTCCGGGCCGCGGTAGACCACGGGAAGCCGGATCGCGATGCGCTTCGCGTTCCGCCGCTCGGGCGCTTCGCTCCGCTCGGCGGCTTCGCTGCGCTCGGGCTTTTCGCTCAAGATGCTCCCTCCCACGTCATGCGGCGACGCCCTCCAGGACGGTGCGCATCGTCGCGATGTTGCGCGCGTCGTCTTCTTCCTCACCGGGCGTTTCGAGGATCGCGAGCTTTCCCTGCACCCCCGGATGGGACACGATCGCGCGGAACCCCGCGATCCCGATGTTTCCTTCGCCGATGTGCCAGTGGCGGTCGCGGTGCCCGCCCAGCTCGATCTGCGTGTCGTTGAAATGAAACATCACGACGCGGTCCAGCCCCATCTCGCGCTCGACGAGATCGAAGAACCGCTCCACACCATCGCGCGAGTTGATCTCGTACCCGGCCGCCCAGGAGTGCGCGGTGTCCAGGCATACACGCAAGTTCGGATGGCCGATCGCGCGCACGAACTCGCCCAGCTCCTCCATCGTTCCGCCGCAGAGCTGGCCCGCACCGGCGCTATTCTCCATGACGAGATAGACGTTCGGGTCGATATCATCCAGCGCGTCTTCAAGCGACGCGACCACGGACGCGAAGCCGTCCTTGCGGTCGCGCTTGCCGTACGAGCCCAAGTGCGTGTTGACGTACGCGATATCACCTGCCGCCGCAATCTTCAGATCGTTCTTGAGCAGCCGCAGCGAGTTCACGACGGTCTTGCGGTCTTCGCTCGCGAGGTTGATCAGATAGGACGTGTGGATCGCGGCCGGATCGATGCCGGCGGCCGCGCGCGCCGAGGCGAAGCGCCGCAGCGCGGGCACGTCGATCGCGCCGACGCGATACGTCTTCGGGTTGCCGCCGAAGAACTGCACGCCCGTGCAGGCGAGCTTCTGCGCGTACGCGAGCGCGTCGTCATAGCCGCCGGTGACACGAATGTGGGTGCCGAGTCGCATTCCCGATCGTTTAGCGGCGGCGTCCGAAGTTGAACTGGCGAGCGCGCATGCCGGTGGGCATGAAGCTCTTCGCCCGCGGCGAGGCCATCGCGCGCGACGGGTTCTTCTCGAACGTGGTTCCGGTCAGCAGCACGGCGTCCGACGGGCGCTCGCGGCGGCCGACCCGGCCGATGAGCTGTTCCACCTCGGACTCACCGAACGCGTCGGAATCGGTGATGACGATCAAATCGGCGGCCGGGATGTCGATGCCGCTTCCGATCAGGTTGGTCGCGGCCAGCACGGCCGGCGACTTGCCGCGGAAGCTGTTCATCATCTCGACGCGCGTGCCGACCTCGTTCACCTTGACGCCTTTGCGGCGGTGGCGGCGGCCCTGCTCCTGCGTGTCGACCATGTCGCCGCGCAGCTGCTCGACGTCGATCCCGTACGTCTGCTCGAGCCGTTCCGCCAGGCGCGGAACGTCGCCGCGCGTGCGGCCGATGACGAACACGCGCGAGCCGCGCGCAAGGTGTTCTTCGATCAGCCCATGAGCCCGCGATAATTGCTCGGCCGGCGGTTCGCCCCACACGCCTTCGACCTTGTGGATCTTGGTCGGCAGCACGTCGAAGGGCATCTTCTTCATGGAGATGACGTTCTTCATCGCGCCGATGCGGTCGAGGAAGCGCCGCAGCTCGTCGGGCGTCGCGGTCGCGAAGAGCATCGGGCAGTCGAGAGCTTCGAGCAGCCGCAAGTGCTCGCGCTCGTCGAACGCGTTCACGTCGTCGACGAACAGCAGGTCGCTCTTGTCGATGATCTCCCAGTGGCGGTCGATCGTGAGCATCATCGCCGAGCCGACGACGACGTGAATCGTGCCGTTCTCGATCCCGGCTTCGACCGCGCGGCGCTCGCCGGGAGCGGCTCCGCCGTGGATCTGGCCGACGCCGATTCCGGTGCCTTCGAGGCGCTCGGTGAAGTAGGTGACGTGCTGGCGGATCAGGTCGCGCGTGGGCGCGAGGATCACGACGTAGCCGTCGGTCTTGAGGATTGTGTCGACCGCGACGCGCAGCATGACTTCCGTCTTGCCGGACCCGGTCGGGGCCTTGAGCAGGTACTCGAACGTCCCGTCGTCGAGGCCGGCGGTGATGGCGTCGACCGCTTTGCGCTGGTCGCCGGTGAGCTGGAAGGTCTCACCGGGTTGAATGAGCTCGTGGATCAGCGCGACGCGCTGGCAATTCTGGTCGACCGTCGCCCACACATCGGCGGGCACGAGGGTCTCGGGTGATGCGGTTAGACCGCTGATGGCGTAGGCTCCGTTTCTCGTTCGGCGGCGGTCGTCTCGACCGGCGCCTCGTCGACGGCGACCGCTTCGGCGGGCTGCTCGTCGGGCATGCTGTTCTTTTCGTCCGTCTCGGACTCTGTCGTATCGCTGGCTTGGACCCCGTTCGCCGTGGCAGGGGTTTCCTCCGACCGTATTTCTTCGGTCAGGCTTTCGTCAGGCGCACCCGCGGTCTCGCCCTCGTGCGGGACCGGCCCGGCCGCTTCCCGAGCCGCCAGGAGCGTCGGGATCGGTAGCGCCAATTCGAGCGAGGTCGCCCCGTCAACGTCCATCCGGGGCAGATCGTCGAGCGATTTCAGGCCGAAGGCCTCCAGGAAGTCGGCGGTCGTCTTGTAGAGCATCGGCCGACCGGGCGTGTCCTTGCGGCCGGACTCGGTGAGGAACCGGCGGTCGACCAGGGTGGCGATCACGGAGTCGGCCGACACCCCGCGGATGTCCTCGATCTCGCCCTTGGTGGTGGGCTGCGTATAGGCCACGATGGCGAGCGTTTCGAGCGCCGCCGGCGAGAGGTTCGTCTTGGGCGGCATCAGGTACGCCTCGACCGCCTCGCGGGCGTCGGGCGCGCTGGCCAGGCGGTAGCCGCCGGCGATCTCGCGCAGCACGATGCCGCGGTGGGCGAACTCCTCGTCGATCTTCTGCAGCGCGACGGTGATCTCGCTCTGCTCGGCGCCGGTCAGCTTCGCGAGCTCCTTGATCGAGAGCGCCTCCGAGGCGACGAAGAGCAGCGCTTCGATGTTGCGCTGGAGGTGGCCGGTGTCGAGGAGCTCAGGCTGCATGCGTCTCTTGGGGGAGGAGGTCGATGTCGCCGAAGGCCTCGTCCTGGGCGACGCGGATGCGCTCGCGGCGAACGAGCTCGAGGACGGCGAGGAAGGTCACGATGATCGCGAGGCGGTCCAGCCCGGCGCACAGGCCGAAGAACGACGCCTTGCCGTCGCGGCGGACCGCGCGCACCACCAGGTCCATCTGCTCGTTGAGCGAGACGCGTTCCCGCACGATCGTCCGCTTCTCGGGCTTCGCGGCGCGCAGCGCTGCGGCGAGCGCGCCCGCCAGCTTGGCGGCATCGATCTTGTAGCGCTGCACGAAGTCGGCGGTCGCATCGCCGCCGTCGGCGCGCAGGTAGTACGCCGAGGCCTCGGCGGCGCGTGCCTTGAGCTCGGTGCCCGCGTCGCGGTACTTCGAGTACGCGATGAGCCGGTCGCGCAGCCGCGCCTCGATGGCCTCGGCCGACTCCTCGGGATCGCCCGCGAACTCGATCGGGATCGGCGGCAGCAGCGCCTTCGACTTGAGGAACACCAAGGTCGACGCGACGACCAGGTAATCCGCGGCGAGCTCGACGTCAAGCGCCTCCATCGCCTGGATGTAGGCCAGGTACTGGTCGGCGACCGCCGCCAGCGGCACCGTTGCGATGTCGAGCTGGCGCTCTTTGACGAGGCTCAGCAGCAGGTCTAACGGGCCGTCGAAGACGTCGACGGAGACGTTCAGGGTCGCGACTGGGATCAAGTTAAGCGCTCGTGTCTCCTACGGAGCGTGCCGCGGTGACCGTGTCCGGCTCGAAGATGCCGCTGCCTTCCTGCTCGAGCCATTCCAGCCCGAGGTCGACCAGGCGCTTCTCGTTGACGTACTTGAGCGACTTCTTGGCGGCCTTGATCTCGAACCAGCGCGCCTCGTCGA
>JAQBPK010000120.1 GCA_028287565.1 Vulcanimicrobiota bacterium | reverse complement strand
TCGAAGCGCAGAACTCAAGCACGGGCGACAAAGTCCGCATCTACCCCACGCGTGAAGTGGTCGATGCGTTCCGCCTGACGCAAGCCGGTCAGCGCGACACGTTGGCCGTGAACAACTTGACGTATCACGGCGGACCGATCCAAACCAATCCGAAGATGTACATCGTGTTCTGGGGCTCGTCGTGGAACAACAGCACCGGCGATCCGCAAGGTGTGAAGTCGCGCATGCTGGCGTTCCTCGGGATCGTCGGCGGCAGCGGCTGGAACAACAGCACGACGCAGTACACGCAGAGCGACGGCCAGCACGTCGGCAACCAGACCGGCAGCCTCGTCGGCTCGTACGTCGACACCACGACCTCGCCGCCGAGCCGTCCGACGCAGACGCAGATGGCCGCCGAAGCGGCGAAGGCCGCCGCGATCTACGGCAACTACACCTCGAACGCCGTCTACATCGTCGCGCTTCCGCACAACATCAAGCCGTCGGGCTTCGGCACGCAGTATTGCGCGTACCACAGCTCGACCACCGCGGCCGGTCACACGATCGCGTGGACGAACGATCCGTACCTCCCCGACGTCGGCAGCTCATGCGGCGCCGGCTCGGTCAACCCCGGTGTGCTCGACGGCGTCTCGATCGTGTTCGGCCACGAGCAGGGCGAGACGGAGACCGATCCGTTCCCGAACTCGGGCTGGCTCGACAGCAGCGGCGCCGAGAACGGCGACAAGTGCGCGTGGGTCAACCTGATCAACAACCCCAACGCGGGCGGATACCCCACCCAGCCGCTGTGGAGCAACGCCACGCTGAGCTGCGTCCAGACGTACTAGCGCGATGCGCCTTCGGGCGCTCAGCTGGTGACGAATCGAGCCCGCCGGAGAGGGTGTCCGGCGGGCTCGTTCGTGTCCATGACGTAGCTGGGATCAGACTTTTTCGAGGTCCCGGACGAGTCGCGCGAACACGGCATGATGTGCCGTCTCGCCGCTCGCACCGTACTTGGGGCCGATCGCGACCATCGCATGCGTGTGCACCGGCGACGAGAACAGCGTCGGTCCAGGCGAACCGGTACGACGTCATCGGGACGGCGCATGAGCCGGGAAAGTGGCTCGTTCACTGCCACATTCCCCACCACACGACGAACAATAACGCCGAAGAGCACGGCGCAGGCGGGCTGGCGATGATTCTGCAGGCGGAGCGCTAAGCGAACGCACCGGCAACGAGCTGCGCCATGACGCCGGTCGTTACGACCAAACCGTGCCGCCCCCGTCGAGATACGAGTGAACGGCGTCCAACACGTGATCCTGATGCGTTCGCATCTTCATCGTCAGCAAAATTTCCGCGAAGTCACCGGCGTGCTGAAGATCTTCGGCAACGGCACCCTGGCGCCGCGACACGGTGGCTAGGAGTAGGACGGAGACGAGACCGTCCGGGCCGCAAGACGTCTCGTACGTCAGATATGTCTCGCGCAGCGAGCGCTCGCGCTCGCTCGCCGCATCCTTCGTCCAATCGATGCCGAACCGCGCGAACGTCGCCGGAGCCTTGAAGGGGACGACGTTTCTTTTCTGACGGTCCATCTATGCGGCCTCGAGCTGCGAGCGAAGGCGCAGCGTGCGGTACCAGGACACGTGCCGGGGGGTCGACGCAAGCGCGTCGAACGGGTGGGCTGTCATTCGATGTTTGACCTCATCGGGTGACGGGCCCGGTCGGTGTTTCAGCACCGATCGGGCCGCTTCGTATTGTTGTTAAAAAGTCGACGCATCTGCGTCGGCTCTTAAACATTATAGCAGAAATCACGGGATGCGAACACCCGTTCGAGAAAAAAATATCGCTCTCGTTTCGGCTTCGCGACGCGGCGTAAACGGCACGTCAATACATCACCGTGCATCATCGTACTCATCCGCAGCGAACCACCGGCAGATAGGACTTGCATCGCTTGCAGAAGCGACATGCATTGTCGCGGCCGATGTGGTCGTGTATGTCGTGCCCGCACACGCAAAACATGACGCCGACAATCCAGTTCCATCGCGCCACGCGTTCCTCGTCGTCGTCATCGTCCGATGACGCTACGAGACATCTCGCAGACTAGCGCATCGCGCGCGGAAGAGCCGCCGCCGCCGACCGTCTCCGGGGTGTAGGCAAGCCGCCGCTCCGGTGTGGCAGAAGCGCGGCTCGCAGAGACGGTCGGCGGCGAGGCCGCCTCACGGCGTGCGACACGTCGTACGGCCGAGACGTAGCTCGGTGTCCGTCCGACGGCATCCGCACGCGCGAGGACGCTCGTCCCTCGTTCCGGCTGAATGGTGTCCGCAACCGGTCTCGCAGTGGGACGTGACGCGATGGCCGCAGCCGGAACACCGTTCCGCCGCCATCTCCGCACGACACGTCCATCCGTAGCTCAACCGCGCCCTCCCGTTGGGCAAGTCCGAGGCTCGCCGCGATCATGACGGGATGACGAACCGCGCGTCTAGCCTGTCGGATGGACCCGTACGGGTGGACTACGGTGGAACCTACACGATGCCGTGCTCGCGCGCCATACGCCCGAGTTCCGTACGGTTCGTTGCGCCGAAACGGCGCAGCAGTTCACGCACGACGTTGCGCGCGGTGAGCGCCGAGATGCCGCGCGCCGCGCCGATCTCCTTGTTGGTCTTTCCCTCGGCCACCAGCCGGAGCACCGCGAGATGCCGTTCCCCGAGGCGCACCTCTCCGACCCCGAGCCGCTTGAACCCGGCCTTCACCCAGTACGTCTCACCGGCGTCGCGCAGCGCGTCAAGCGCGTAATCGCGGTAGCGCGCGTCACCCGTCAGTTCCGCAAGCCGGAACGCTACGACAGAGCCGCGCCGGCCGTATCCGATCCGCGCGTACTCTGCAAATGCCCGAGCATACAGCCGGGCCGCCTTCGCGCGGTTGCCGCGCCCAACTTCGAGCCCCGCTTCGACGCTGTGGCGCAGCGCGGTTAGCATGCCGTGCTCCGGCCCCTTGCGCACGAGCGGCGCGAGCGCCTCGGCGTAGTAGATGACGAGCGGTTCCGCATCGTCGGGGGCGCTGCCGTACACGATCTCCTCGGCCAGCGCGAGCGGAAGCGAGCGTTCCACGCGCAGCACGTCGTCGCTCTTTAGCGACTGGTAGAGGCCGCGCGCTTTGCGCACGAAGTGCGCGTGGCCCGCGGTCTCGCCGTAGCGCCCGACGACCGCCGCCAAGCGGCACAGCGCGACGATGCGCGACGCGTCGCTCGGCGCGGCCTCCTCAGCCTCCGACGCCCAGCGTTCCGCCGCCGCGCGGTCGCCCAGCATCTCGGTGATGAGCGACGCTAATACCGCGAGCCAGAAGTGCGGAACGCGCAAGCCGCTCGCAGTCCAGTCGAATGCCGCGATACGCGCGTGCAGTTGCGGCCAGCGGTCGAGGCGCGGCAGTTCGGCCGCGAGCGCCGCGAGACCGAACAGCGACTTCGCCTCGACGAAGCGGTCGTAGTGGCGGCAAGAGCGTATCGCCGCCAGCGCCTCGTCGAAGAGGTCCGCCGCCGCGCCGTATTCGCCGGCGGCATACGCGGTCCAGCCGCGGTGTTCCAGCGCCTGCGCGTACACAATGTCGGCGTCGCGCGGCACCGTTTCGAGATATAGTCGCGCCTTGTCGTACTCCCGATGGCGGAAGTGCGCGATGCCCAGATGTAGCGAGACCTCCGCGCGCACGGTGCGGTGCGCGGACGACGCGGACGCGTACGTCTCGGACAGAATCTCTACGGCGCGCTCCGTCTGGCCGAGCCGCACGAGCGACGCGCCGATCAGCATCTGCGCGGTGAGATACTCGTCGCGCGGGCGCTCGACGAGCCGGAGCCCGCGCAGGACCCGCAAAGACTCGTCGGCGCGATCGAGCGCGAGCAGCGCGCGGGCGCGCAGCAATTCGAGCTCGACGATGTCCACGGGGTCTCGCCGCGGGAGCGCGTCGACCATGTCTAGCACGTGCTCGAACTCGCCACGAAAATACGCATCGCGCACGCCCGAGAGCGTGACGCGCGCACGCGTTCGGTTTTCGCTCGGCATCCCGAACCTCCACACCGGAAGAGGCATACGCGGCGAAACGCCCGGAGACGCCCCGCCGCGGATCGGAACCGTTCATTCTGCGCGGGTCGGGACGATCCGCCCGGCCCGCACGGCGGCTACAAGCCGATGGGAATGACCGCGTCGTAGACGACGGGTCCCGGGATAGGCGCGGTGACGCCGGTCGCCTTCGACGACGCCGACGGCGAAGAGGCAAGGAGCGCGAGTGCGGCGAGCGCCGCAATGACGATGGACATGGTGAACGACCTCTCTGGCGGATGCGGTGGACCGGGCCATGTGGAACGGTCCATCGCGACGCAAAGAGGCCGCTAAGGGGCCGAACGCCCGGAATGGCCCGGTCCGGGGTCCGTTGGGCCGTCGGCATCCGGCGTCCTCGCGCGCGCCGCGAGCGGCGTCCAGGACCGGCCGCAAGGCGCACACGAGCAGACGCGCATTACGCGCCGAAACGCTGCTCTCGGTCGCCGGAATGGCTGGGTTTAGACGCGCGGTGGTTGGTTCGCGTGCGTCAGGTCAGCGTGAGCGTGCGGGCGCTCCGGCGCTCCGTATGACGATGCCGTCCCGACCGGGAACCGTGACGGCTGCTTCGCACCGAACCAATTCGTCCATCGCGGCGCGAATCTCGTCGCGAGTCGGACCGTTAGCGGCACCTGCTTGACGCAATGCCTGCTCTACGATGACCGTGCCGACGTCGAGCGTCACGACCGGCGAGTCCGCCCACGTTTCTTGGCCTACCATCTCACGCTGCAGCGCGTATCCCGCGCGCTGAAGCGTATCGCGCACGACCGTACGCCGCTTCTCGTTGCCGTGCCAGCGGTACCAGACGAGCTCCCCCAAGCGGTCGCCGACCGGGCCAGGCGCGAAAAGATCCTTGCATTCAAACACGTCGACGTCGTTTGCGATCGCAGTGACCAAGTCGGCGACGGTCCATCTCGAGACGGCATGCATCGTGAGCTCGCTGAGCTGGGTTGCATCTTGCCCGAACGCCGGGCCGATGAGAATGGCGAAGCTGCCACCGAACAGCTCCCGAAACTTCGCGGCCTCTTCCGGATGCGGCTTGTGGGCGACACCGCTTTGCGCGGTCTTGCACTCGAGCATCGCGCGATATCCCAACGGGCCGAGCGGCGCATCGAGCGTGCCATCCGGCGCGTTCATTCCACCGATATGCCGCGTGATGAAACCGAGCATAGCAAACGCATCGCAAACGGCTTGCTCGAACGCCGCCGGATCGTGGCCGGTAGACAGCGCGTGGAGCCGGGCGGAAATCGTGTCCAGCTCCTCGCTGGTGCAGTTTCGCGGCCGGGGCGGCAGAGAGACGTCCGGCCAATCATCCATCGGATGATTGATCCGGAAGTGGCGGTCCCTCTCGTCCTGGACGATCATGGGCTTACGCCCTTGAAAAATCTCCCGCTCGATATACGAGGCAAGATTGTTATACAGCGAATCCCGCGTCATTCCGGCGGTATAGACCCCGCGCTTGAGGCCTTCACGCAGAATGTCTTCAGCATCGCGCGCCTTGCCGTCGGCGAGTATTTCGACCGCAGACGTTACGTGCGTCGTGCCGCCTATCGCGGCCCGGTCCGCCCGATCGCATGCGGCGTACCGCACCGAAGCGTGCTTTTTCCTGTGCCGGTATTTCCGGCGCGGCTTTTCCTTCAAGGGCGCATCTTCCATGATGTGGGCCGTGTGGGATTGGATAACGGGGCTATGCGGTTCCTTCCGGCGGCATGGCCTGAATTACACGACACGCTCGGCCGGAACATATAGCGGAGCCGTGCCGTACTCGCTGGTACACTGCCGTGCATACCAACGCGTGACGAGGTCAGAGAAGATGCCTGAATTGCCTCCCTACCCGGGCACACCGCGCTGGGTGTATGTCTTCGGGCTCATCGCTGTAGCGGTGGTGGTGGTTTTTCTCCTCCGCCACCTCACCGGCGGCGGCATGGGGAACCACGTGCACGGATGACCATGACACCCGGCCTGCACAAGTTCGCGCTCACCGCGCACGTCATCACCTCGGTCGGGTGGTTTGGCGCCGTAGCCGGCTTCCTCGTTCTCGCCGTTGCGGGCCTGATGCACGCGGATCCGCAGGTCGTGCGCGCCTGCTATATCGCAATGGGACTCACCGGCTGGTTCGCGATCGTCCCGTTAAGTCTCGCATCGCTGCTGACCGGGATCGTGATGTCGCTGGGCACCACGTGGGGGCTGTTCCGGCACTATTGGGTCGCAGTGAAAATCGTTATGACGCTTCCCGCCATCGCTCTTCCGCTGCTGCACATGCAGCCCATCAGCCGTATGGCGGGCGCAGCCGCGCAGACGACATTATCGCCTGCCGATTTGAGCGCGCTGCGAGTGCAGCTCGTGGCCTATGCCGGGGCCGCGCTACTCGTCCTGCTCGTAGCGACCGCGCTCTCAACGTCCAAACCGCGCGGCTGGACGCCGTACGGCTGGCGCAAACAGCACGAGCAACGCACGGCATCGCAGCTGTAATCGCGCTAATGCTTCGCGGGCTATTTGGATTTGAGCGACTTCGGGCGTTCGATTTTGGCCGCAATGCGCGCGACCAGACGGCGCGGCGCGAAACGATTCGAGTTCGCGAGCGCGTAGTTGGACAAGCCGTCGATCGCAACGACGGCGCCGCGGTCGAGCGCTCGCAGCGCGGTCGTTACGACTTGCTTCGGGGTACGCGCGCGCCCGACGCGCGCCTCCTCGATGTTGCTGAAGAACGCCGTCTCGGTCTGCCCCGGGCACAGCGCCACGACGCGCACGCCCTGCGCGCGCACTTCCTCCGCGAGCGCCTCGCTGAACGAGAGCACGAACGCTTTGGTCGCGCCGTAGGTTGCCATGTACGGCACGGGCTGGAACGAAGCGGTCGACCCGACGTTGATCACCGCGCCGCTTTTGCGCGCGATCATGCCGGGAAGCAGGGCGCGCGTCAGAGCGACAAGTGCGTAGCAGTTCACCATGATCTCGTCGAGCTCGCGCTTTGGATCGAGCGCCGCAAACTCGCCGTGCGTGCCGAAGCCCGCGTTGTTGATCAGCGTGTCCACGACGATCCCGCGCGAACCGAGCTCGGCGACGATTGCGTCCGTGGCGCCGGCATCGGCGAGATCCGCAATGATCACGTCGGCACGGATACGGTGCTTAGTGGTCAGGCCGGCGGCAAGCGCGTCCAGGCGCGCCGCCGAACGAGCGACGAGGACGAGATTCTGGCCTCGGCCGGCAAGGGCGTGCGCGAAAGTTTCGCCGATGCCGGACGACGCCCCGGTAACGAGTGCGGTGGCCATGCTAACACTTCTTCCGATTGACGATCAAGAGCGCTCGCTTATCTCGACTGTCTGAAATTTGCGCGCGCCATGCCCATAATCCACCTGCTCTAGCTGGGCGCTCCGGTTTCATGCGTCGAACGCTAGGGCATGCGACGTGCGAGAAGCGGCAAAAGCCGTCCCCGGCGATCAAAGGTGGTTGCGAAGCCCGACGCGCCGACCTGTTGGCGCGGTCACCGGATGAAGGCGGTCTTGGGTCCCCGGGAGCTACAGTACCATTGCCCCGAATGCGAGGCGTCCCCGGGGTGAAGGCGAGCGCGGGGTTCCCGGGTGCTCCGCTACCGGCGCCGCTGCGGGAGCGCGACCCGAGCGGCTCTTTGGTCGGAATCTCGAGTTTGGGCGGGATCGTCACCAACCATGCGATCGTGCTGTTCGAGTATGCAAAGAGGGAGATGGAAGCCGGAGAACCCATGGATCGTGCGCTCATTCCCGCCGGAACGGCCGGCCTGCGGCCGGTCCTGCTCACCGCTGGTGTCCTGACGTGACGGACGAGGCCCTCTTCCAGTCGCGTTTCGTCGCGGACGTCCGGCGCTGTGCCGCGGGCCGCGCGCCCGCGTCCGTCGCCGAGATCGAGCGCCGCGTCGACCTGGCGCTAGCGGCTCCGCCCGCCGAGCGCGAGCGTCACTGGGCGCGGCTCGTCGCCGCGGTGAACGAGCTGCTGGCCGGCATGCCGGCGCGGTTCAGCGGTCCCGCGGCGCGGCTGCGCGCGTTCGCGCGCGAGAACGCCGACCTCGGCCGCCCGCGCGACGTTGCCATCACCGACTTCCGCTTCACGACGCGCGCGGACGGCCTCCTGACCGATCGCCGCGGCCGCCGCTATCTCACCTTCGCGCCGATCGTCCCCGCGCCGCCGGCCGTCACCCTCGACGAGGTCGTGCCCGGACCCACGCGCCGCCTCGCCGAGTGGGCCGTCTACAGCCTGTGCGGCGGTGCGGCGGCGGGCGCGCTCTGGTTCGCGTTCATCGTGCCCGTTTGATCCTGCGGCTGCTGCCGATCCTCGGCATCACGTTCATCGACATCCTCGGCTTCAGCATCCTGATCCCGCTGCTGCCGTTCCTGGTGAAGAAGTTCGACGCGCCGGACGTCATGGTCGGCGTTGTGTTCGCTTCGTACTCGCTGTGCCAGCTCATCGCGGGCCCGCTCTGGGGCAACGTCAGCGATCGCATCGGGCGCAAGATGGTGCTGATCGTGTCGCAGGTCGGCTCGACGATATCGTGGACGATGCTCGCGTTCGCGACCTCGATTCCGTGGGTGCTCTTCTCGCGCGCGATCGAAGGGTTTTCGGGCGGAAACATCGGCGTGACGCAGGCGTACGTCGGCGATCTCGTCGAGCCCAAACGGCGCGGCGAGGCGTTCGCGTACGTCGGCGCCGCGTTCAGCGCCGGCTTCGTGTTCGGCCCCGCGACCGGCGGCTGGCTGGCCGAGCGCTACGGCTTCGCGGTCCCGTTCCTGGTCGCGGCGGGGCTGCAGGTGCTCACGCTGCTGCTGACGATCTTCATGCTGCCGGAGTCGCGCGGCAAGGCCGCGCGCGACGCGCAGACGGCGGTCGGCTTGCGCGACATCGGGCGCTCGCTCACCGACCGCGCCGTCGCGCCGGTGCTCTGGCTACGGCTCGTCTACACGTTCGCGATGTACGGCTGGTTCTCGGCGATGACGCTGGTGCTGCACGCGCAGCTCGGCTGGGACGTCGCGCAGACGTCGTACGTGTTCGCCGCGTTCGGCGTCCTGCAGGTCATCTTGCAGCTCGCCGTGGTGGGGCGCGTGGTCGACGCGCTGGGCAACCGGGTGGCAGTGAACCTCGGGCTGGGGCTGTGCCTGGCCGCGTTCCTGCTGGTGCCGTTCGCGACATCATTCTGGCTGGCCGTCGTGCTGCTGGTGCTGTTCGGCTGCGGGCTGAGCATCGAGAACTCGTCGTTTCCGGCGCTGGCGTCGGACCTGTCGCCGGACGACCGGCGCGGGACGGTCCTGGGCGTCGTGTCGGGGCTCGACAGCCTGGCCGGCTTCGTGATGCCGCCGATCGTGACCGGCGTGCTGGGCGCGTTCGGCGTGGCGCCGGCGGCCGCGATCATGATCGGCTTGGTGTCGCTCGCCTTCGTGATGGGACTGCTCCAAGCGCGCAACGCAAGCGCGCAGCCTGCGGCCACCGCGCCGGCGGCGGGGGCGGCCGCGGACTAGGCCGCTAAACTGGTCGCCATGGCCGCCCGATATCCGAAAGAGTCTGATCTCTCGGTTCGCCAGGATGGCGATGCCGGGTTCGGTGCTTGCGCCGCGCCTCGGATGCAAAGGATTTGCCTTCATCGTGAAACGCCTTCTCGCCGCGTCCGCCTTCGCCGTATCGCTTGCAGCAGCGTCGGCCTCGGTTGCGCACGCGGCGTCCAACCAGCAGGCAAACGCGCAGATCCAGTGGACGGCGGCGGCCACCGCGACGCTGTCGATCGTGACGCAGTACAGCACCACGTTCACGCAGGGCAACGCCCTTCCGACGCTGCTGCCCAGCGTCGCGGGCGTGTGCACGGCGGCCGGCACCGAGGCGAACTTCACGCTGACGTTCGGCGCGCTCAGCCCGCGCACGAACGTCTCGACCGCGTGCCTCTACAAGAACGCGCTCGCGGTCTCGGTCCAAACGGACGACGCGAGCGGCTTCGTGGTCAACGAGTACCTCGACGCGGCGCCGACCAGCGGCGTCGGCATCTGCGCGTTCCCCAACGGCGGCGCGTCGTTTCCGCTCACGCCTGCCGTCGCGCCCGTGGCCGCCTCCGCGCGCAACGGCAACCCGGCCGCGGGCACGTTCACCGGCACGGTGCTGACGAGCTGCGCCGCAGGCGGCAGCATCATCCCGGCCGGCACGGGCGGCGCGTCCACCGCCGGCGCCACGCCGGGCAACCCCGGCACGCCCGGGCTCGAATACTACTCGCCGTCGGGCACCGTGCTCGGCATGCTTTCGACCGCGCTCCCGACGGTCAGCGGCGGCGCGGTCGTGGCGATGTACGGCGCGCAGGACGTCCAGGTGAACCTCGCGGCCGGCGCACGGTCGACGCTCGCCGCACAGACCGGCGCGTACATCACGATCCAGTTCGTCCCGAACTAAGCCGCAGGCCGCTTCGGGCCGCGTCGCGCGCGGGGGCGATCGCTCGATGATGCGCCTGTTCGGGCGGTTCTTCGGGCGGCGCATGCGCAAGTGGCGCGCGGGTTCCGAATGGCGCGTGGGCGAGGACATCCGGTTCTCCTCGGTGCCGCGCACGCTGCAGCTGCGCAGCCCGGCGTTCGCGTTCGGCGAGCCGATGCCGGCGACCAAGGAGTCCCCGCCGCTGGAATGGACCGGCGTCCCGCCGCGCACGAAGATGCTCGCGCTGGTGATGCAGGACGTCGACGTGCCGCTGCCGCGCCCGCTCACGCACGCGCTCGCGTACGACATCGATCCGGCGACGACGTCGCTCGAAGCGGGCGCGCTCGACGGCAAGCACGTGACGATGGGCTACGACGGCGGCGGCGGGCGCGGCTACGTCGCACCCGCGCCGATTCCGGGCCACGGCCCGCACCGCTACGTCTTCACGCTGATGGCGGTCGACTTCGAGCCGCGCTTCGACCAGCCGCCGACCAAAGGCCGCCTCCTCGACGCGATCGCGGGCCACGTGATCGCGCTGGGCGAGCTGATGGGAACCGTGGAGGCCTAGCGCGGGGCGCCCGGCGGGAAGCGTCGCGCGCTAGCGCTCCGCGAAGGTGTGGGCGTCGTCGGCTTCGAGCAGGCCGAACGCATCGACGATGTCGGGGCGCATCGCGAGGATCGGATACCGCGCGTGCACCATCTCGAGCTTGTCGGGCGGTGTGGCGTCCATGCGCGAGCTCTCGAGCTTCGCGTTGAGCGGTTCCACCACGGCCGGATCGATCCGCTCGCGCAGCCACGCCTCGACTTCCGCCTCGTCGGCCGCGCGCGCGACGACCGCGCGCATCTCGTCGACGTCGATGCGCAGCTTGTGCAGCACGTACGCGCTCATGCTGCTCTCGCCGGTCACGATGTAGTCGCCGGGCTTGCCGCCCGGCAGCTCGGCGCGCATCTTGTCGATCGTGCGCGGGAGAAAATAGACGCCGGCCAGCTTCTCGCGCGGCCCACGCGGCGGTTTTGATTCGAGATCGAGCGGTTCCATGAATCCTCCGTTCGCCGCTGCCGCGGACTAGTCGTTCTGACGCTCACCCAGCCGGCGGCCGTTGCGATTGGCAGCGCTTCGCGGCGGCCGCTGCAGTTTAGTT
>JAQBPK010000167.1 GCA_028287565.1 Vulcanimicrobiota bacterium | reverse complement strand
GGCGGGCGTCTCGCCGCGGTCGCCACCGTCAGCGGCTCGCAGCGCGATCCGCGCGCGCAAGCGGGCGTGGCGCTGAGCGGTGCGAGCTACGGCGGCGCGCCGCTGGCGGCAACCGCGTCGGGCGCGTACGCCGGCGGCAATCTTTCGCTGGACCGCGCGAACGTCGCGTACGACGGCATGATCGCCGACGCGAGCGGTACCGTATCGAGCGTTTCCGCGCGGCCGCGCGTGGACGTCGCGGCGCACGTGCGCGGCGCGGACGTCGCATCGTTCGCGCACCGCTTCAACGTCCCGCTGCGCTACCCGGACGCCGCGGTCGATGCGGACCTGCGCGTTCGCGGCGCGCTTGCCGCACCGTCCATCGCCGGGGATGCGCGCATCGCCGCCGGCTCCATCAACGGGCTGAACTTCCGCGACGTCGTGCTGCCGCTCAGCGGCGATCTCGCCGCGGTCGGCGTGCGCGGCGGGCGCGCGACGGTCGGCTCCACCACGGTGCGCTTCGACGGGATCGCGTCGCGCGCGGGCGCGAGCGGCTCGGTGCGTTCCGACCGCGTCGATCTCGCCGACTTCAACGACTATTTCGACGCCGCCGACACGCTGGCCGGACGCGGCCGCCTCGCCGTGTCGTTTGCGACCGGGCGCAGCACGCTTTCGACCAGCGGCGACGTCGCGCTCGCCGACGCGCGCTACCGGCGTTTGCCGATCGGCGACATCGCGGCGCGCTGGTCCTCGAACGGCCGCACGATCGCCGGTACCGCCAACGTCGGCGGACCGCACGGCCGTCTGATCGCAAACGGCTCCGCGACCGTGCCCGCGCGCGATCCGCTGACGCGTATTCGCTCGAGCGCGATCGACGCTCGCGCGACGCTCGCCGGCGTCGACCTTACCACCTGGCTCCCCGCCGCCGGGATCATCGCGCCGGTCACCGGGCGCGTCGACGGGGCGATGAGCGTGCGCGGCGTCGCGCCGCAGCTCGCGCTCGCGGGCAACGCATCGCTGCACGACGGCAACGTCGGCCGCATTCCCGTCACGCGTCTGGACGTCGCCGCCAGCGGTGACCGTGGCCGCACGCGCATCACGTCGGCGCACCTCGAAGCGCTCAACCTGATCGCGGACGGGAGCGGCACGTTCGGGCTGCGCGCGAACGACCCGGTGCTGTTCGCGCTGCACGCGACATCGCCCGACATCGGTGCGTTCGCGACGCGCGCGACCGGCAAGACGCTCGACGCGTCCGGCGCGCTCGACACGACGCTGACGATCGCCGGCACGCGCCGCGCGCCCGTCGTCCGGGCCCTCGCCGACATCGACAACCCGCGCTACGAGCGCACCAGAGCGACGCATGCGCACAGCGATATCGCATACGCGAACGGACGGCTCACGCTGCGGGACGCGTCGCTCGATCTGATCGCGGGCCGCGTCGCGCTGAGCGGCAGCGTTCCCGCGACATTGGCCCCGCCGTTCGTCGACCGCCGCAACGCGCCGGTGACCGCGCGGCTGATCGCCGATCGCGTCGACATCGGGCAGTTCGCGCAGCTGCTGCCGAAAGACACGAAGATCGGCGGCGTCGTGAACGGAGACGTCGCGGTCGCGGGCACGTTGCGCGATCCGCTGCTCAGCGGCGGCCTGGGCCTGGCGAAGGGCACGTACGTTTCGCCGCAGCTCGCATCGCAAGTCCACAACGGCACGCTGCAGCTCGCGTTCGCGGGCCACGATGCGCGCCTCTCGGCGCTCCATGCCGACATCGGTGGCGGCGCGGTCGACGGCGCCGGCACCGTGCACGTGGGTGACCTGCGCAATGCAATCGGGACGCTCGCGTTCAACGTCGAGACGCGCGAAAAGAACGTCGGGCTCGATCTGCCCAAGCTCTTCCGCGGCAAGATCGACGGCACGCTCGCGCTCAGCCGCACCGCCGGCGCGCCCGTTCTGGTCGCCGGCGATCTCACCGTCGCGCACGCGCGCATCCCGCTGAGCGCGCTGATGCCGTCCAACTCGAGCGCGACGCCGTCCGGGCCGGCGCTGCCCGTCGCATTCGCCCTCAACGTCGCGGCGACGACGGACGACCGCGTGCAAGGCCCCGCGGTCGACGTCGGTGCGAAAGGCAACGTCGCGGTGAGCGGAACGCTCGCGCACCCGGCGCTCAGCGGCGCCATGGATTCCACCGACGGCACGCTGAGCTTCTACCGCACGTTCGTGCTGCAAAGCGCGCACGTCGCGTTCGATCCGGCCAGCGGCATCATTCCCGATCTCGACGCCACCGCGACGACGCACGTCCCCGACCCGTCGACCGACGTGCTGCTGCACGTTCACGGTCCGGCGACCGGCCTTGCGATCGACTTCGCATCGCAGCCGAACTACGACCGCGGACAGATCGTCGGGCTGCTTGTCGGCGCGCAGAATCTGGGCGCGGTGTCCGGCGTCGCGCGCACGTCGCCCATGCAAACCAGCGGCGGCAACGCGCTACAAGGCATGGCGGTCGGGTACATCGACCAGCGCTTCACGCAGACGCTCTTCCAGCCGTTCTCGAGCTCGCTGGGACAAGCGCTCGGGTTCTCCACGTTCAACCTCAACGCGGGCCTGACCGGCGGCTTCTCGGCAAGCGCGACGCGCATGCTGGGCAAGAACCTCCAGGCGTCGTTCTCGAACGCGAGCACCGCGGCGGGCCAGCAGCAGAGCTTCGCGCTGGCAAGGAACTTCGACGACGCGTCGTCGATGCAGCTCACCCTGTTCAACGCGGGCACGCAGAGCCGCACGATCGGCGGCGCGACGCCGTTCGCACCGGACGGCCCCGTGAACTACCAGCTGCAAGCGCTGGCGCCGGCGCCGGGAACGAGCGGCTACGTGTTCACGTACGTCCGCAAGTTCTGGGCGACGAAGGCGCATCCGCCGACACCCGTGGTGGCACCCGGTACAGGTCAAAGCGTTACAGCGGCCCGCGTACCGTAGCGAAACGTTGGGTTTCGCGCACGCCGGCCGGCGAGGTAGATCCTCGCCGGCCGGTGCGCGTCATTTCGGGCTAGTCAGTCGTGCGCCCGGGTCAGCGGCACTCCAGGCGGCCGTTGACGTTTGCGATGTCGCCGCCGCGGCAGCGCGCGGTGTTGATCGAGGACGTGACGTTCGCGCCGTTCGCGGCCGTGCACGTCGCGGTTAGCACCGAACCGTTCGTCTGCACGTTCGTGCAGCTGCTCTGATAGGATCCGCCGGGCGCTCCGTACCCGTAGCGGCCGTTGTTGTAGCCGCCGTTGTTGCCGTTATTGTAGCCACCGCTGTTGCCGTTGTTATAGCCGCCGTTGTTATAGCCGCCGTTGTTGTAGCTGCCGTTGCGGCGGCCGTAGCCGGTGCGGTTGCACGCGAGCTGGCCGTTCGAGTTGACGATGTCGCCCCGGCGGCAGCTGTCCAGCGAAATGGACGAGCGGACGGTGGCGCCCTGCGGGTTCGTGCAGCGAGCGATCAGCTGATCACCGCGCACGCGGATGTTGGTACACGACTGTTGGTACGAGCCCGACGGAATGGTCTGCGCCGCGGCCGGTACGATTGCCGTTGCGGCGAGACCCAGCCCGGCGACGAGGCCGATGAGGAATCGAGGCATGTTCAGCTCCCTGGTTCTGCAGAGCCACGCTCTGGAAGTAGGACCTCCATTGCGTTCCCACCATCCCTCGGAGATTCACAAGACCGTTTGCCAGCCTCTCCACAGCATCTTCTGAGGATTCGCAGCCGCACAGCGCCACGTCGCGGTACTGCGCAACGTACCGCGCGCTTCTCACGGCATCGACAACCTGATTCGCTCGATGAGCGCATCGCGCTCGCTGACAGACATTTCGGCGGGATACAGCAGCATCAGTTGCGTAGCGCGCGTCGTGAACAGTTTCGTGCGCGGATGTGCGGGCGCCGGATCATCAGGAATCAAAATCGCCGGCCCTCCCGCGGGTGCTGCGCGGGGCACCGCCGTGATGTAGAACGGTCCTGTCTTCGCTGAACCGCGGAGCACGACGGCGTCCGAAGTGCCGACGGCCCACGCGCGTTGCGCGTGCTGCAGCGCGTTCACGCTGGTCCACAATGCGCGCGTGCGCGTATCGGTCGACGGTGACGCGACGGCACGCAGATTGCCGAAGTCCACGCGCCGTCCCATCGCCTCCGACAGCGACGCGGACAATGCGCGCACGAGCTGCCGCGGATTTCCGTCCGACACGGCAGCGATGGCGCTGAGACCCAGCGCCGCAACGAAGACCGCGGCAAGCACCGGAGCGGCGAGCGGCCAGGATCGACCGGACCGGCGCGATGCGGCGCGCGCGAAACCGGGACCGAAGATCTCTGACATGGGCGGGCATACGAGATCGGAAAGCGCTTCACGCGTTGCGCCGGCGCGGCGCTCGAAGTTGTCAGCCATTGGACGCTCCATCGGTCAAGATTCCGGCCAGGCGCCGATTCGTGTCGCGCTCGCTCCGGTCCAAAAGTACGTTGAGACGCTTGCGGGCTTCGTGCACGCGGTAGCGCACCGTGCCGGCCGGCACGCGCAATATTGCCGCGACTTCGTCGCTCGAGTACCCAACGATGGTTGTCAGGATCAGCGCTTCACGCAGCGCTTTGGGCAATTCGAGGACGCAGGTTCTTAGGAAGCTCCAGCTCTCGTCGCCGGGGAAAATTTGCGTGCAGTCGGATTGGGACGCCGAACGCCAGCGCGCGTTGCGTTTGAGCTCCTTGCGCGCCGCGCGCGTGAGGATGCGCATGAACCAGGCGATGAACTTCTCCGGTTCGCGAAGCTTCGGAAGACCGTCCAGACACGAAAGACAGGCGTTTTGAACGGCGTCTTGCGCCGTGGCGGCGTCGCCGCCGCACAACGCGACCGCACTGCGATACGCCGCCGGCCAGATTTCCGCCAGCAGCGCTTCCGCGCTGCCCGCATCGCCGGCTGCTGCTTTAAGAACGAGTCCTTGGTCAACGGTCTTGAGGGCCAGCATTCTGTACGGTAGAGGCGGTCAAACACGGGATCGTTGGGTCAGGCGGCTCGGTCGGTCTCGACTTTGACGACCAGCGCGGCAACGTCGTCGTGGAGCTGCTGGTTCGCGTATTCGTAGGCATGTCGCGTGAGCGCCTCGGCTTGCCGTTCGGCCTCGCACCAGCGGTTGCGCTCGACGACGTCCACCAGCGCCGCGGGACCGAGAAACTCGAGGCTGGCATTGCGCGCCTCCGAGAACCCGTCGGTGACGGCGGCGAGGATGCTGCCGTCCGACAGGCGCACGATGCCCTGCTCGAAGGCGCTGTCGTCGTCGAACAGGCCGACGATCGGGCCCGTGGCGGCGAGCATCATGGCTGCGTTCGATGCGACCACGTACGCCGCTTCGTGCCCGGCCGAAACGTACTGCATCGTCCGCCGCTGCGCGTCCACGATGCCGAAGAACACGGTCGCGAAGAACTCGTCGTCCGCCTCGAACGCGCTGTTCTCGATGCACAGGCGGTTCAGCGCGCGAACCGACTCCACCGCGCTGAAGCCGCGCGAGGCGTACGCGCGCAGCGCGTGCTTGGCCAAGCCCGCGTGCATCGCGGCATGGATTCCGTGCCCGGTGATGTCGACCATCGCGAACGACGTGAGGCCGTTGCCGTAGTGGAAGACGTCGACGAGATCCCCGCCGTACGGGAACCCCTCGTTGGCGGCGCCGAGATACGCGCGCCCGATATCAAGCCCCGGCAGGCGGCGGACCGGCGGACCGTAGATGCTCTCGACGATGTGCCGCAGCTCCGCCTGCAGTTTGACGTCGCCTGCGCGCCGGCGGCGGTCGGGCGGCGGTACGGCGTTCAACTCGACAACGACATGGCGAACGCGCGCCGGCAAGCGTCGTAGCACTCACATGCCGCGCTCTCGAGGATCTGCCTGTCGAGCACCGTTACGACGCCGCGGCGGTACTCGATCGCTCCGAGGCGCGACAGCGCGTCGGCCGCCTCCGAGACGCCGGCGCGGCGAACACCGAGCATGATCGCCAAGAAGTCGTGCGTCAGCGTGAACTGCGGGCTTCCGACGCGATCCGCGGTCATCGCGAACCAGCGCGCGCACCGCTGGAGCACGGAATGCTTCACGTTGCACGCAACGAACTGCTGCGCGCTGAAGAGCGTCGCACGAACGTTGTGGCGGATGAGGCGCGCGAACGGAACGCTCGTCGCCATGCGCTGCTCGAAGCGGTCGATCCGCATCCGCCCCACCCGCCCGCGCACCTGGCAGAACGACGTCCGCGAAGAGACGGCCGAAGCGAGCGCGGCATCGGCTTCGACGAAGCTCTCACAGCCGACCGTGCCGACTTCAACGCTGTCGCCGTTCGCGAGCGTCGCGACGACGGACAGTACCGCATCGATCGGAAAGTCGACGTGATGCATCGTGCCGCCGACCGAGTGCGTGAACTGGTGCGCGGCGAGGGTTACGATCTCGAGGTCGTCCTCGATGCCCGCGAGATCGCGCGGCGGCAACGCATCGAGCACGCGGTTCCCGGAGGTGAACGCAACGGTCGTCATGGCGTCTCGCCAAAGGCGCCGAAGTCGGTGTGGAGTACAACCACAGGCAAGGGCGTTGCCCTCATGGTGTCTCCTTCGGCTGCACCGAGCCGTAACGAGCGGCGAGTGCGGGTCTGAGAGTATACCACGTTTTGACGCGTTCGGTACGGTTCCGTACGGAGTCTTGAGCCAGCGCACAGCGCCGCGGGGGCGCTCTCGCGCTCGTTGCGCTCCGAAAGCGTCCTTAGCTCACGAAAAGACGATCACGAGAACCCGCGCGCCTTGAGGAACGCTTGGCCCGCCGGCGAGAGGATGAAGTCGACGAATGCGCGCGCCCCGGTCGGATTCGGCGCGGCCTTGAGCACGGCAATCGGGTAGATTGCGGCCGTTGAGCTGCCCGGCGGGAACGGGATTGTCTTCACGCGCTCGGCGATTGCGGGCGTGACGTCGGTCGTGTAGACGACGCCTACGTCGCCCTCACCGAGTGAGATCTTCGTCGCGACCGCTTTGACGTCGAGCTCGTTCGACGCCACGTTGCGCTCGACCAAATCACTGAAATGTGCCGGGTACCCGTTCTTCGCGTTCAGTTTCCGAAACGCAGCGCGGGCGTAGGTTCCGGCCGGGACGGTTGCCGCGGCGAGGACGACTTTGACGCCGGGTTTTGCGATATCCGCGAGTGCCGCGATCTTCGCGGAACTGTCTTTCCGGACGATCGCGACGAGGTGGTTGCGCGCGAACGTCTGCGCCGGCGCGGCGAGCAGGCCGGCGTCGGCGGCGACCTTCATCTGCGCCTCGTTCGCCGACGCGTAGACATCGGCCGGCGCGCCTTGCTTGAGTTGCGTTACCAGCGCGTCCGAGCCGCCGAAAGAAAACGTCACCGTGACGCCGGTCTTCTTTGCGAAGGCAGGCGCCGCCGCCTCGAACGCTTCACGCAGAGACGCTGCGGCGAAGACGATGACGGAGTCTTGCTTCGCGGCGACGGCCGGACCCGCGGCGAGGACGGCGAGCGCGATGCCGGCGATGAACGACGATCTCATAGGTTTGCCTCTACGGCGCCGGAGCGCCGCGGTCCCGGATACGTTGCGCTCCGCGCGGCGGCGCAGCTTGGGTGGGGAGGAAGCGGCAAGATGCATGCCGTTTTCTTTTGTGGTCGAGGTGGTTATGGACGACGGCATGGTCGAGATCGCGGGCGGCGAGTTTTGGATGGGATCGGAGTCGTTCTATCCCGAGGAGCGGCCGGTGCGGCGCGTGCGCGTGGAGCCGTTTTCGATCGACCGCCATCACGTCACCAACGACGAGTTCGCGCGGTTCGTCGACGCGACCGGATATGTCACCGTTGCGGAGCGTCCGCTCGAGCTCGGCGGCGTTGCGGGCGCGCCGGTGCAGAAGTATCCCGCGGGTTCGCTCGTGTTCCGGCAAGCTGACGGTCCGGTGGATCTCGGTGATTCGCACAACTGGTGGGTGTACGTGCCCGGCGCGCAGTGGCGGCATCCGCAGGGTCCCGACAGCTCGCTCGACGGGATTGGCGATCATCCGGTCGTGCACGTCGCGTACGAAGATGCCGATGCGTACGCACGTTGGGCCGGGAAGGCGCTGCCGACCGAAGCGGAATGGGAGTTCGCCGCGCGCGGCGGTCTCGATCGCAAACACTTCACGTGGGGCGACGAGCTCGAGCCCGGCGGAACGATCATGGCGAACACGTGGCAGGGCGAGTTTCCGTGGCAGAACACGAAGCGCGACGGATACGAGCGCACGTCGCCCGCCGGTGCGTTCCCGCCGAACGGTTACGGGCTGTACGACATGGCCGGCAACGCGTGGGAGTGGACGTGCGACTGGTACGGTGCGCATGACGACGCGCCGTCGAGCCCGTGCTGTTCCCCGGAAGAGCGGAGCTACGATGCGGGTGCGCCGGAGATTCGCATTCCGCGCAAAGTGCTCAAGGGCGGGTCACATCTGTGCGCGCCGAACTACTGCCTGCGGTTCCGGCCGGCGGCGCGGATGCCGCAGATGATCGATACCGGGATGAGCCATCTCGGATTTCGGTGCGTGCAGCGCGGTTAGCGCGCGGCGCGATTCGTGCGGTTAGTGGCGGCCCGAGGCTAGGATCGAGATCGCCTGCATCACGATTCCGGTGCGGCCGCCGCGCGGCGTGCACGGATCGCGCGGGGCGCCGATGATCGGACCGTGTCCGTCGCCGAGCACGCCGCCCACCGGGGGACGTTCCGTCCAAATCCCTCCGGGGCTCGTCGGAGGCGTCTTCACGCCGCCGCTCGGGCCTTGGTCGGGGACGCCGGCCGGCACCGAGACCGCACCGGTGGGTTCGGTCGTCGTCGCGGTGGTCGTCGCGGTTTGGGTCGCCGCCGCCGGCTCCGTGCGCGGCTGCGTGCGCGCTGCCGGGTCGGTCGCCGTGTCGGTTCGCGGGCGCGCGTGCGTGGCGGGGTGCGTCGCTTCCCAGGCTGCGAGCTGCGCAGCTGCGGTCTGCGGGGCGGCGACCGGTGCCGGAATGCGCGCAGGCTGGACGACGCGAGCGGGCGGTGTGACGTGCGAGGGGAGCGCGGCGTTGCGGTGCGTTGCTGGAGCCGGCACAGTGTGCGCTACCCGAACCGGCGTGGCGTGGTAGACCGCGACCGGCACGCTCGTATGGTGTTGAACCGGCGCGCTCGCGTGCTGCGTTGCCGACGCCGTCGCGTGTTGTTGTACCGGTGCGGTTGCGTGGTGCTGTGCCTGCCGTATCTGTGGGCTGACAACGGCGGCGTGCTGCGCGCCGTGTGCCGGCGGTCGTGTCGACACGGCGTGACGCACCGCGGGCGGTGCGTGGCGGACGGGAACCGTTACGGCGGCGGCATGAGGCGCGGCTTGCGGCGCGGCGGCGCGGTCGCGCGACAGGTTGTATCCGAAATAGCCGGCGGTAACCGATAGCGCGGCCGTCACGGCGAGCAGCGCGGTGCCGAAGCGGCGCGTCGTCCAAGCCAGGACCTCGCGCTCCGTGCGCGGCGGCTCGTGTGCGAAGAGCGCCGGGTTCTCGCGGAACAACCGTTCCGCAAGGGACGGATCCTCGAGCAACGTGAGACGCTCGTCGAGAACGTCGGGTTTGGAGGGTAGCTCAATCGCCATGTGGTCCCTCGTCATTTCGCGCGCGCGGCTTATGGCAACGCTACGGATGCGGCCTTAGAAGTTCCTGGGAGGGATCGATGGCGGGATTGACACGACCCCCGCGGCCCCTGTCCGGATCGGCGTACGCCACGGAGTTCCGATTGGAGCGATGAACGCGCTGGGCACGCGAGCGCCTATCGGTCGATCGCAAATTCCGGCAGACACGATATCGTCCGCAATCAAAACGGTAAACGGTATCTTCATCTGCGCAAGCAGCTTGGTGGGTTGCGTTTCGATCAAGCAGACGTGAATCGGAATACAACGTTGCGCAATCTGTAATGCATAGAGGTGGTCTCCGTCCCCGCCGATGATGATCGCTTTTTCGGCCTTACCGGTAATGTGCGCATGAAACAGATCAGCGACGATCGCTACATCAACCGCCTTTTCTTCGCGCGTTACCTTTTGGCGGTAGCCCTGGAACCAATCAAGACCGCTCACTTGACGATTGGCCGACATGAAAGCCTTCCACCGGCCAGCCCACGGTTCGGTGGGCGGCGGGTTCCCGTAGAAGCGTGCAGCCACCAAGTGATCGTCCTGAACGACGCATCTCAGGAGCGGCTCCAATGCAGGGTATCCCAGACCCGCGCGACCCATTGCTCCGATGATATTGGAGCCATCCATGAGCACTACGACGCGCGCCACCCGAGTCTCCGGCGTTGAGAGCACGAAAAAGAAAAGCCCGCCGGCAGGTCATGACGGCGGGGGTGTTGTTCGGATCTTAGCGCATCGGGCGGCTCGTTGTCAATCGGAACCTTACCCAATAGAATACGAGAGGCGCAAATGCCGCCTCGCTCGACATTGGTCGGAACTCGCGGCCGCGTGACGCCAAAGAGGAATGCAGCACGAGGTCTCACGATAGATGTGGTGCCCACGGCGCTTGCTCATATTCCAATTTTCGCCGGGCCCTTGCTGAGCGGCAGAGGAAGCGTCAACCCCAGGCAAACATTCGTTTGAGTACCGGGAGCCATGGGTGTGCCGCGACGGTTTGTAGGAAGTACGCTTCGTGTCGTCGTTCGACCGTCGCCATTTCGCGGAGTGCCTGTTCGAAGTCGAATAGACCGAGTTGTCGCGCGTAAACCGCTCCGATCTCGTATTCCTCGATGTTCGAGTGCTCCAAGCGGCCGGCGAAGTACATCGGCACGATCCAGCTTCCGAGGTGACAGCTGATGCCTGCCGCGGCTCCGATCAGTGTCATAAGTAGCTCGCGCCGCCGTGTTGGTTCTGCGCCTAATCGTTTGAGGAGGGCGCCGACCGCCGCGCGGTGCGTCCACTCCTCGTCTTCGATCTTGGCGATCGCTGCGCGCTCGTCCGCGCTCGACAAAGCTCGCCAATGCGCCCGATAGGCCAGCGCCGCAGCCAGCTCGCCCGAGTACGCGCTGCGCAGTATGCCGATCAACTGCCGGCGGGTGTCTACTTCTTTCATACGACCCGTTCCTGACGCTGATATTTGCTTCATTATGGCAAGATCGGACGCGAATGACGAGGACTTCCGTCGTTTTGGAAAAGGTGTGGGCTCTGCGGGGGTCGGAGATGCTGCGGGTGATCAAACGGCGTGCGGAGCTGAATCGCGATGGTCACCAGCCGCCGTAGCCCGTCCAGCCGCCGTCCACGTAGATGTGCGTTCCGTTGACGTACGAGGCGGCGTCGGATGCGACGAAGGCGATTACCTCCGCGATCTCTTCCGGCGTTGCGAGGCGCCCGAGCGGCGTGCGGCGCGCGATGTCTTCTTCCGCAAAGCCGCCGATCGACATCGCGCGCTGCACGAGACCGGTCGCCGTGTAGCCCGCGTTCACCGAGACGACACGCACGCCGCGCGGGCCCCATTCCGCGCCCAGCGTCGACGTGAGTCCGTCCAAGCCGTGCTTGCTCGCGGCGTACGCGACGCGGCCCGGCATTCCGAGACGCGAGAACACCGAGCCGACGTTGATGATGACGCCTTTGCCTTTCGCGAGCATGATCCGTCCCGCGCGCTGTGCGCACAAGAACGGCGCCGTGAGGTTCAAGTCGATGACGGCGCGCCAAGCGTCGAGGTCCAAGTCCTCGGCCGGCGTGACGCTCGGGCGGCCGGCGTTGTTCACTAGGATGTCGACTGTGCCGTATTCCGCTAGCGTTTGTGCGATGAGGTGTTCGACGCCGGCGGGCGTGGCGAGATCGGCGCCGATGCCCGTGGCGCGCAAGCCGTCGTCGCGGAGCGCGCTTGCGACGTCGTCCGCTCGCTCCTGCGAGCGCGAGTTCACGACGACTGCCGCGCCAAGCTTTGCCAGGCAGCGCGCCGTGGCGAGCCCGATTCCGTCCGATGAACCGGTGACGATCGCAATCTTATCGCGCACGCGGCTTCCTACAATGTCCGGTGCGGGTGTCCTTTAGCTCCGGGAACATCGGCTCGGCCGCATACACGTTCTTACGACTCACGACGCGTCGTCACGGCGCGGATCGTCGAGTCGACGTACGGTCCCGGATCGTCGCCCGCGCCCGGCGGCGCGTATCGCTCGCGCAGGCGCAGCACGGTGCGCACGCCGTCGAGGTCGACCGCTGCGTTGCGCTGGATGCCGCCGCTGGACGAGAAAGCGGCGTCGTAGCTCGCCGCCGCGATCGTGTCGGAGACGGCCAGCGCGGATGCGAGAACGGCTACCGCGTTCGTGCGATCGCGCACCGCGACGTCGAGTGCGCTCACGTATGCGCGGCTGTAGCGCAGCGCGACGTCGCGGTTGGCGGCCAGCCACGAGCGGCGCGCGACGACCGCGATTCCCTGATACGGTCCGAGGAGGTCCGTCGCGCGGCCCAGGGTGACGAAGCCTGCGGCGTTTGCGGTGAGATCGAACGGCGGTGTCAAGAGCGTTGCGTCGAATGCTCCCGCGAGCAGTCCGGCGGCGCGCTGTTGCGTGCCGCCTTTTCCGACCAGGGTGATGTCGTGTTCGCCGAGGCCTGCCGTCGCCAGCATCGCGCGCAGCGCGAAGGCGTAACCGGTCGTGAGCGCGTCCACCGCGAGCGTCTTGCCGCGCAGATCGGCGATGCGCGTGATCCCGGGCCGCGCGACGAGGCGCAAGAGGCCGTCGTCCACGCCGAGGAACGCGACGAAGTCGCGGTGCGCGAGCTGCGCCGGACCCGCGCCGACGTCGTATGCGATCGGGTTGTCGATCGACGTGTGCGCGAGCTCGAGCGTGCCCGCGTCGAGCTGCGCAAAGAGGTCGGCCGACGATGTGGTCGGCGCGATGCGCGCGTCGATTCCCTCGCGGGCGAACGAACCGGAGCGGGCCGCGATCAGCAGCGGGAGCGCTGAGACTCCCGGAAAGTACGCGACGCGTACCTGCGGGGATTGCGCGGCGGCGCGCGTGGCGGTGCTTGCCGCGACCATGGTTGCGGTCGCGCCTGCGATGAACCGTATCCTGCTTGCCATCGGCGTTTTACCGAGTATACTCGGCCTCACTGCAATCGATTTTGAGAGAGGCCGTTCATCGCATGCAGACCCCGGTCCTCGCCGACAGCCGTCCCATTCCGGCACCCGGTCCGATGGGCGTCGACTTCGAAGAGCGCGTCGATTTTGGCCGGCTGCGGGCGTACCGCCTCGCGCGGGCGCGGGCCGCGCTCGATGCGAGCGAGCTGGGCGCGCTGCTGCTGTTCGACGTGAACAACATTCGCTACGTGAGTTCGACGATGATCGGCGAGTGGTCGCGCGACAAGATGACGCGGTACTGTCTGCTGACGCGCGGCGGCGATCCCGTCGTGTGGGATTTCGGATCGGCGGCGAAGCACCACCGGCTCTACGCGCCGTGGCTCGCGCCGCACGACTGCAAGGCCGGACTGCTGGGGCTGCGCGGCGCGATCTCGCCGGCCGTCGGGCTGTTCGAAGGCGCCGCGGCCGAGATCGCGTCGCTGCTGAAAGCGGCGGGCGTCGAGAAGATGCCGCTCGGGCTGGACATCGTGGAGCCGCCGCTGCTGTTCGAGCTGCAGAAGCACGGGATCACCGTGCGTGACGGGCAGCAGACGATGCACGACGCGCGCGAGATCAAGTCGCACGATGAGATTCTGCTGCTGTCGACGTCCGCGGCGCTGGTCGACGGCGCGTACCAGGATATCGTCGAGGCGCTCAAGCCGGGGATTCGCGAGAACCAGATCGTCGCGCTGGCGACCAAGAAGCTCTACGAGCTGGGGTCGGACGACGTCGAATCGATCAACGCGGTGTCGGGCGAGCGCTGCAATCCGCACCCGCACAATTTTTCCGACCGGCTCATTCGGCCGGGCGATCAGGCGTTCTTCGACATCATGTCGGCGTTCAACGGTTATCGCACGTGCTATTACCGCACATTCAGCGTCGGGTACGCCACGCCGGCGCAGCGGGATGCGTACAAGCAGTGCCGGGAGTGGATCGACGCGTCGATCGCGCTGATTCGGCCGGGGGTTACCACGGATACGGTTGCGCGCGCTTGGCCGAAGGCCGGGGATTTTGGGTTCTCCAGTGAGATGGAGGCGTTCGGGCTGCAGTTCGGGCATGGGCTCGGGCTTGCGCTGCACGAGCGGCCGGTGATCTCGCGGCTCAACTCGCTGGAGCATCCCATGGAGATCAAGGCGGGAATGGTGTTTGCGCTTGAGACATACTGTCCGGCAAGTGATGGGTACTCGGCGGCGCGGATCGAGGAAGAGATCGTCGTGACCGAATCCGGGCCCAGCATCATCACGCGGTTCCCCGCTGAGGAACTGTTCGTGACCAATCCGTACGACTTCGGAAGCAAACCGCGGTGAGTGCCGTTGGTGTTGTTGGGCTCGGCGATATGGGGAGCGGGATGGCGGAACGGCTGCTGGCGGCCGGGCACGACGTGTACGGGTGGAACCGGACGCGTGCTAAGGCGGAACGGCTTGCGCCGAAGGGGCTGCGTGTGCTGGATTCGCCGCGGGCGGTGGCGAGCGCGAGCGAGCTCGTCATCACGATGGTGACCGACAATGCCGCGCTCGCAGCCGTGTGCGACGGGCCTGATGGGATTCTGGCCGGGCTCGGCACCGGGAAGATCTTCGCTGAGATGAGCACGACCGCTCCGGCGCTCGTGCGTGCGCTTGCGGAGCGGGTCGCCGCGACAGGTGGTGTGCTGCTCGATGCGCCGGTTTCGGGCAGCATTTTGACATTGCGCGAGGGGAAGCTGTTGATCATGGTCGGCGGCGACCGCGCGGCGTTCGAACGAGCCGAGCCCATTCTGCTTGCGATCGGGCCGAAGGTGCGGCTCGTCGGCGAAGTCGGCCAGGCGAAGGCGCTCAAGATCGGCGTGAACCTCTCGCTTGCCGTGCAGATGCTTGCGTTCAGCGAAGGCGTGTTGCTCGCCGAACGGACGGGCGTCGACCGGCGGGTTGCGTTCGAGACGTTTCTGCACAGCGTGATCGCCTCGCCGATGCTGCAGTACCGCGCGCCGTTTGCGCTCGATCCGCCGGACTATGCGTGGTTTCCGTGCGCGATGATGCAGAAAGACATGGATCTGGCGCTGGAACTTGGTCGTGAGCTGCGCGTGCCGCTTCCGACGACCGCAGCGACGCGCGAGGTGCTGACCGCGACGCGAGCGCTCGGCTACGGCGAGGAGGACTTCGCCGCGCTGTTTCACGGGCTGGCGCGCATGGCCGGTTTTGAGCGCGCATAGCGCGATGGACGAAGCCGCTACGCCACCGCACGGATGATTCTTCTTCAGCTCGCGATCAACGGTGTGTTGCTCGGCGGAGTCCTTGCGCTGTCCGCGCTCGGGTTCAACATCGTGTTCGGTGTGATGCGTGTCGTCAATCTCGCGCATGGCGATTTCGTCGTGCTGGCGGCGGTGTTTGCCGCGTTCGGGTTCGCGCAGTTCGGAGTCAACCCGCTGCTTCTTCTTCCGCTCACGATCGTTGCGGGGTTTGCCGCGGGGGCGCTGATCCATCACGTCTTGCTGCGGCGCTTGCCGGGCGAGGTCGCCTCTGCTGAAGCGTCTTCGCTGACGCTTACGTTTGGGCTGTCGTATTTTCTGACCGGGGCCGGGCTCGCGGCGTTCGGTGGGCGCTTCGTTTCGGTGCCGTACCTCACTGGGGCGTTTCGAGTCGGCGAGGTGTCCGTTCCGCAGGCGCGGCTGCTCGCGTTCGTCGTCGCCGTGGTGCTGTCGCTCGGGTTCGCGTTGCTGCTTCGGTCGACGGCGCTCGGGCGCGCGATCCGTGCAACCAGCCAGAACCTCGACGGCGCCCTCGCATGCGGCGTGGACGTCGACCGCGTGCGGACGCTTGCGTTCGCGATCGGGACCGCGGTCGCCACGGCTGCCGGGACGCTGATGAGCTTTCTGTACAATCTGAATGCACAGCAAGGCGTGCTGTTCACGGTGAACGCGTTTGCCGTCGTGGTGATCGGCGGGCTCGGCAACTACACGGGCGCCGTGATCGGCGCGCTGATCCTCGGACTCACCGAATCGTTCGCGAGCTACTTTATGGGTGCGACGCTGGCCGAGGCGGCGCCGTACTTGCTGTTCATCCTCGTGCTGCTGTTCGCCCCCGGCGGTCTCCGCGGACGGCGCGCCGCGTGAGCCGTTCCGCGGGGCGGACTTCGCGGACAGCGCCCGTGTGGAGCGGCGCGGCGTAACGTGCGCTTCATGAAACGCGCCGCTGTCCCGCTGGCCGTGCTCGCCATCATCGCTCTGCTCCTGGCGCCGTTGCGGCTCAACGGGTACGCCATCAACCTGCTGTACGTAACCGTTCTTTCGATCGCGCTCGCGTACGGGTGGAACATCATCTCCGGGTATGCGGGGTACTTTTCGTTCGGGCAGATCGCGTTCTTCGGCGTCGGCGCGTATGCCACCGCGCTGATCGTTGTGAACCTGCACTGGTATTGGATGGCGGCTGCGCTCGCCGGCGGGGTGCTCGCGCTGGCGCTTGCGATTCCGCTCGGGTATGTGATGCTGCGGCTGCGCGGGCCGTTCTTCGCGATGGGCATGTTCGGGATGGCGCAGATGGTGCGCGTGCTGGTGACGGCGGTTCCCGCTACCGGGTCGGGGTCGGGGCTGTTTCTTCCGCCCGGGTCCGGGATTACCGAGGTGTATTACTGGACGCTCGCGATTTGTCTCGGTGCGATTGCGCTGACCGTGTGGATCGACCGCAGTGCGTTTGGGCTTCGGTTGCAGGCGCTGCGTGAGGACGAGCAGGTCGCCGCGACGCTCGGTGTTGAGACGACGCGCGCGAAGATCACGGCGTTCGGACTGAGCGCGCTGATTCCGGGGCTGCTCGGCGGTGGGTACGCGCTCTTCTTGACCTACATCGAGCCGGATGCCGTGTTCTCGTCGCGGCTCGATTTGCAGTCGATCGTCATGGCGATCCTTGGCGGGCTCGGCACGGTGTGGGGGCCGCTGATCGGTGGGCTCGTGATGACGCAAATTTCCGAGGCGCTGTGGGCGCGCTTTCCGCAGATCTACTTGATGATCTTCGGCGGGCTGCTCGTCGTGCTGCTGATCGCGCTGCCGCGCGGCATCGTTCCGGCGCTCGCGGCGCGGTTCGCACGCAGGAGCGGCGCGTGAGCGCGCCATGCCGCAGATGCGGAAACGTCGGCGTGTCGTCTTGCAGGCGTGGCACATGAGCGCGCCGCTGCTCGTGGTCGAGGATGTTTCGTTGGCGTTTGGTGGCGTGCAGGCGCTGAACGGTGTCTCTTTGGAAGTGCGCGAGGGCGAGATATTCGCGCTGATCGGGCCGAACGGGGCCGGCAAGACGACGCTGTTCAACGTGATCAGCGGCGTGCTGCGGCCCGATGGCGGCGACGTGCGGTTTGCGGGGCGGTCGATCCTGGGCTGGGCGCCGCATCGGATTGCGCGGGCCGGCGTTGCGCGGACGTATCAGATCGTGCGGCCGTTCGGGCGGCTCAGTGTGGTCGACAACGTCGCGGTGGGAGCGCTCGTGCATGCGCGTACGATCGGTCAGGCGCGTAATGACGCGCGGGATGTCGTCGGTTTCGTCGGGCTCGGGGCGTATGCCGACCGGCCTGCTTCTTCGCTCACGCTCACGCAGCGCAAACGGCTCGAAGTCGCGCGGGCGCTCGCGCTGCGGCCGAAGCTGCTGTTGCTTGACGAAGTGATGGCCGGATTGACGCCGACCGAGATGGACGGGATGGCGGAGTTCGTGCAGCATCTGAGCGAGCGCGGCATTGCGGCCATTGCGGGGATCGAGCATGTGATGCGGCTCGTGATGCGCATCTCGCACCGCATCGTCGTGCTCGACGCGGGACGGCGTATCGCCGAGGGCGATCCCGCGGCGATTCAGACAGATCCCGCGGTGATTGAGGCGTACCTCGGCGCGCCGCTGGCGGGCGCGGGATGAGAGTACGCATCGCCACGGAGTTCGGGGTCAGACGATGAGGCTGCGCACCGCCACAGCGTCCGAGCTCGGACAATGAGCCTGCTCACGGTGACCGCGCTCGAGGCGGCGTACGGTGATTTTCGCGCGCTGCACGGCGTGTCGTTCGCCGTCGAGGCGGGCGAGATCGTCAGCGTGATCGGCGCGAACGGTGCCGGGAAGACGACCGCGCTCAAGAGCGTGATGGGGATCGTGCGGCCGGGTGCGGGCGAGATCGTGTTCGACGGGGAGCGGATCGACGGGCGTGCGCCGCGCGAGATCGTCGAGCGCGGGCTCGCGTTGGTGCCGGAAGGACGCAATTTGTTTCGCGAGATGACGGTCGAGGAGAATTTGCTGGTCGGCGCGCACGTGCGGCGCGTTCGCGGGCGCGCGGCCGCGCGGCTCGGCGAGGTGTACGCACGGTTTCCGATGCTGCAGCCGCTGCGCCGGCGGGCGGCGGGGACGCTCTCGGGCGGGCAGCAGCAGGTCGTTGCGATCGGGCGGGCGCTGATGTCCGAGCCGCGGGTGCTGCTGATGGACGAACCGTCGCTGGGGCTGGCGCCGAAGACGACGCTGGAAATCTTCGGGGTGGTGCGCGAGATCAACCGCGCCGGGGTCGCGGTGGTGCTGGTCGAACAGAACGTGGTCCAGGCGCTGGAGCTCGCCGCGCGCGCTTACGTCCTGACCGAAGGACGAACCGTCATGGAAGGAACCGCCGCGGCGATCCGCGGCAATGCCGACGTCAAACGCCGTTTCATGGGAGAAGTATGATGCAGAGAAGTCGATTCATCCGCACGGTCTCCGCGGCGGCGGTGACGCCGGCGCTCGCGACCGCCGTCCCCGCGCAGGCGCAAGGCGCACCGATCACGATCGGGGCGTCGCTTTCGCTGACCGGCATCTTCGCCGACGGCGGAAAGTACTCGCTCGAGGGCTATCAGCTGTGGATCAAGCAGCAGAACGCGAAGGGCGGCGTGCTCGGGCGGCAGATCGCGCTCAAGTTCTACGACGATCAGAGCGAACCGGCGACCGGCGTGCGTTTGTACGAGCGGCTGATCAACGAAGACAAAGTCGACATCATCATGGGGCCGTACGGCACCGCGATCACGGCGCCGGCGGCGAACGTGGCCGAGCGCTACAAGATGCCGATGATCTGCCCGGAGACGGCGGACGTGGTGATGTTCCAGCGCGGGTTCAAGTACATCTTTCAGGGGCTCGGGCCGGTGCAGACGTATCTGTACGGCGTTCTGCAGATCGCTAAGGACCATGGGTTCAAGAAGCTGGCGCTGATCGGACCGGATACGGCGTTCTCGCATGCGCTGGTGAACGCGGTGCCCGAGGTGGCGCGCGGGTTCGGGCAGGGGATCGTGTTTACGGAGTTCTATCCGGCGCGGGCGAGCGATTTCGCGTCGGTGATCGAAAAGGTGAAGGCGGCGAGCCCGGACGTCGTGCTCGCGATGGCGTTTCCCAATGATGCGATCGGGGTGCTGCGCCAGCTGAAGCAGTCGAACTACGCGCCGAAGATGTTCTATGAAGCGGTCGGGGCGTCGGACCCGCGCTTCGTCGAGAGCGCGGGGAAGGACGTGAACGGGGTGTTTTCGGTGACCGCGTGGGATCCGGACGCGCGCACGCCCGAGAACGAGAGCTTCAAGACGAGCTATCGCGCGGAGTTCAAGCGCGAGCCGGATTATCACAGCGCCAGCAACTACTCGTCGCTGGAGGTACTGGCGGCGGCGCTTAAGCGCGCCGGATCGCTGGACCGCGAGAAGCTGCGCGACGCGATCGCGACGACCCACGTGAAGACGCTGATCGGAAACTGGCGCGTCGATCCGCGGACTGGGATCCAGCTCGGATATACGTCGTACATCCTCCAGTGGCAGAACGGCAAGCAGGTGATCGTGTATCCCGGGAACGTCGCGCACGGGAAGCCGCTGGTGCCGTTCCCGGCGTGGTCGTCGCGGTGAGCGTGCCGGGCGAGAACGGCTCAGTAGCGACCGCTTCGGCTGCGACGGTGCCGGCCGAGGGCGTCTCGACTCTGACCGATGACGTCGTCGCGAGCGCCGCAGCGTGCGATGACGCGCGGCTGCGGTTCGTATTCGAGACCTTGGTGCGGCATCTGCATGCGTTCGTCGAAGAGGTCGAGCTGACGTCAGACGAGTGGCTTGAGGGGGTCCGGTTCCTGACCGCGACGGGCCACAAGTGCGACGAGTACCGGCAAGAGTTCATGATGCTGTCGGATACGCTCGGCGTGACGTCGCTGGTGGACGAGATCGCACATCGCGCGAGCACCGGCGCGAGCGAGTCGTCGGTGCTGGGGCCGTTTTATACGGAGAACCCGCCGGGGGTGGCGCACGGTGAAAGCATCGCAGCCCCGGGATGCGGTGTGCCGCTCGACGTGCGCGGTCACGTGCGCGACGCTGATGGAGCCGGGATAGCGGGCGCGGCGCTCGACGTGTGGGGAACGGACGGGGACGGGCTGTACGATTCGCAGCACTCCGAACACGTCGTTGACTGCCGCGGCCGAGTGCGGACAACGGAAGACGGGAGCTTTGCGTTCAAGACGGTCGTGCCGCAAAGCTATTCGATCCCGACGGACGGCCCGGTCGGCGCGATGCTGCAGCGCTTGGGACGGCACACGTTCCGCCCGGCGCATCTGCATTTCCGCATCACCGCAGAGGGCTTCGCACCGTTGACGACCGCGATCTACGCCGCCGGCGATCCGTACTTGGCGTCGGACGCAGTATTCGGCGTGCGCACATCGCTGATCGAGGAGTTCCGGCACGGCGACGCGTCGGGCACGGCGACGCTGGAGCGCGACTTCACGCTCGCAAAGACCGGCGCGACATGACCCATCTCGAGATCGTCCACCATGATGGCTACGATCCGGCGATCAACTCTCTCTTCGTCCCAGCAATCAAAGTGGCGTCCGGGCGACTGGTGTTCATCTCGGGCGTCACCGGAGCACCGGTATACCACGACCATCCGCACCGTCCGGAGGTATTCGACTCGATCCCACCCGACGCCGCGTCGCAAGCCCGCCTCGCATATGAGCACCTTGCACAAGCGCTTACGGCGGCCGGCTGCGTTCCTGCCGACGTGGTGTCGCTGACGCGCTATCTCACCCACATCGCGGAGGACCAGGACGCGATCAACGCCGTTCAGGGCGCGTTCTTCGGCGGCCATCTGCCAACGAGCACGACGGTGGAGGTGAAGCGACTCGCGACCGATCCACGGTTGCGGCTCGAAATCCAGGCGATCGCGGTTACGTCAGACTGAGCGTGGCTTGGTAATTGCAACACGCGCGATGGATCCGCCGTACCGGTCGAGTGCGCTATTCTTTACGCGGCGCTCCAGCAGCGTGCATCCGGGCGCGCTCTAGGTCAGCACCGGTGCTTAGCAAGACATCGCTCACGACATCCCACGATCGCCAGCGATCCGCTATCCACCGGTATGCGGAAAGATCGTTGTCGGAAAGGTCCCGCATGAGCTTTCGTAGGTCAGGAAGGCCTCGCGCAGGCCTCGCTCGCGGTCGTTTGCGGCTTCTCGCGTCCAGTCGATGCCGAGCCGCTCGAACGGTTCGGGCGCTTTAAACGGAACGACGTTCTTCATTCGTTCGTCGCTCCGTGGCGGCGCGAGCCGCGCGACTCGGCCGAGGGATGGGATGCGGTCCGCGGGCGCCGACTTGAAATTGCCGTCGCCGGTTGCACCGCGACCTACCATGATTTCTTTCCGCGTGCGATGATGATGTTTTCTTCTTCGCTGTCTCTTGCGTCGTCGCGGCACGCGTTGCGCCGCGTTTGCGCGCAGGCGCCGTTCCCGTGCCGGTTCCGCGCTTTCTGCGTTGCGGCGGCTTTCGTCGCGGACTCTTTGCGATCCGCGGCGGTGCGCCCCGTGCTCGGTTCGCGGCCGAGTTCTTTCCGGCACGGTGGAATCGCCAAGGCGGCCGGGCCACGCTACGTGCAGGCCGGTGCAAAGTCCTAGAAAGTGAAAAGCCCGCTTGCGCAGGCTCTTCATTTGATCGGGCCACAAGCGCGGCCCCTTGCCCGACGAACGGGAGACTTCGATATCATATGTCCGTTGACGAACGGTGTCAAGCACGGCGGCCGGGATCGTGGGGACTAATTTGGGCAAGTTCTGATTCCGAGCCCGGCCGCAACCGCGCGCCGCGTGCCATCGAGGTCTTCCGCCGTTAGAAACGCGCCTTGGCTACGTTGTGGCGTAAGAACGGACGCAGCCGCCGCACGCTCACGTGCCGGACCATGTCGCCCTTCACCCAAATCTTCTTGGTCTTGTGCAAAAACGTACTGAGTTCGAAGTGCATAGTGGTGAGGTTCACTCACGATCGGTGGCTGCGTGCTTAGCGGGACAACGACCAGCGTCTCCTGAATGCGCGCCCGGTTGCGTGGCGTCAGAACGACGACTCGCCGGTTCTTGGTCATCTCCGGCGGATGGAATGGCGTGGAAAACGGAGCTTCACTTCGCCGGCGCCTGACTGCTAGATGATCGCGTTCCGGAGCTGATTCGTTCACGTAATCTGCGTACGATAACGGCCCTCGGAAGGATTGACGCGCCGAAAATCGCGTAACCGGCCCTTCCACTTTCATTATACACCGCGCCGGGGGGCTTGCGGCAAGTCCCCCTGCGTGCCGCATAATGGCCGGACGACTTTTCGATCGCGCGGCGACGCGCACAAATACCGTGAGGAGAGTAGCCAGTATGGACGCAAGCGTCATCATTGTGGGCGCGGGCCCGACCGGCCTGATGTTGGCGGGCGAGTTGGCATTGGCGAGCGTCGACGTTGCCATTGTCGAACGGCGCGCCAGCCAGGATCTCGCCGGCTCGCGCGCCGGCGGTCTGCATTCACGCACCATCGAGATTCTCGATCAACGCGGAATCGCCGACCGGTTCCTCTCGGAGGGGCAGGTGGCTCAGGTTGCGCGGTTCGCCGGAACCTCGTTGGATATCAGCGATTTTCCTACGCGGCACAATTACGGGCTCGGGCTATGGCAGAAGCACATCGAGCGCATATTGGCCGGCTGGGTCGGCGAGTTCGCGGTGCCGATCTATCGCGGACGTGAAGTGACCGATTTCGTGCAGGACGACAGCGGTGTTGACGTCAAGCTGGGCGACGGTCAGTCGTTGCGGGCGAAATATCTCGTCGGGTGCGATGGAGGCCGCAGTCTGATCCGTAAGGCTGCCGACATTGAGTTCGCCGGGTGGGATCCGACAACCAGCAACTTGATCGCCGAGGTCGAGATGGCGGAGGAGCCGCCATTGGGCATTCACCGCAACGCCTTCGGCATCCATTCCTTCGGCAAGGTGGAGTACGAGATCCACGACGGCGAGGCGGTCTACGGGGAAGGTGGGCCGGTGGGGGTCATGGTGACCGAACAGCGCGTCGGACCCGCGACGGAACCTACCCTGCGCGATCTCAGCGAAGCGCTCATCGCCGTGTGCGGAACCGATTACGGAATGCATAGTCCCATCTGGATTTCCAGGTTCACCGACATGACGCGGCAGGCCACGGCCTACCGCAAGGGGCGCGTACTGATCGCCGGCGACGCCGCACACGTGCACGCCCCGGATGGTGGCCAGGGGCTCAACGTTGGTGTCCAAGATGCGGTGAATTTGGGCTGGAAGCTAGCCCAGGTGGTGATGCAGACATCACCGGAGAGCCTCTTGGATACCTATCATGCCGAGCGCCACCCGGTCGCTGCCCGCGTGTTGCGTAATACGATGGCCGCAGTCGCGCTTCGCCGCCCGGACGACCGCACGACGGCGCTCCGCGACACAATGTCCGAGTTGCTCGGCATGGACGAGCCGCGCAAACGATTCGCCGCGATAATGTCCGGTCTGGACATTCACTACGATCTCGGCGAGCGACATCCGTTGGTTGGACGCCGCATGCCCGATCTCGACCTGGTCACCGACAACGGCCCGCTGCGGGTATTCACGTTGATGCACGATGCGCGGCCGGTGCTGCTCAACCTCGGTGAGCCAGGCGGTTTCGACATCGCTCCGTGGGCGGATCGGGTGCAGCTGATCGACGCGAGATACGACGGTGTGTGGGAACTGCCGGCACTCGGCGCGGTCACCGCTCCTACTGCCGTGTTGATCCGGCCCGACGGACATGTCGCCTGGGTGGGAGACCGCGACTCCGTGGGGCTTCCTGACGCGCTAACCACCTGGTTCGGACCGGCTACTGGGGCGTAGCGCACCGGCTCCGTTCACGACGATTTCTTTCTGCGCGTTGATGATGACGTCTTCTTCTTCGCCGTCTTTCGTGTCGTAGCCGCACGCTTTGCGCCGCGTTTGCGCGCGGGCGTCGATCCCGTGCCGGTACCGCGCTTCTTGCGCGTCACGGCGACTTTTTTCGCGGACTTCTTGCGATCCGCGGCGCTGCGGCGCGGGCCGGACATGCGGTGGGATCGACGAGGCGGCTCGTCGCGCAGAACGGTTTCCCGGCGTGCCATACAGTAGGCATCCGGCGCGTTTATGATTTCAACATTATGAGTGAGGATGAATTCAAGGCGCACAAGACACGGCTTTACGAGGTCGAAACCGCCCGCAAACGGAGCTGCGCAACCACTACTTCACCGTAAACCTCGCGAACCAGTTCGACGTTGTCGTGCACCTCGACCGCACCCGCGCGCTTCAACCCCCTGGACGCATTCAAACCGGCCTCCGCCGACAATGAGCTCCCGAGACGTATCCGAGCGGCGTGTAGCGCGCTACGATCACGTCGCACACGTGTGCCAAAATCACCCAGGCTGCGGTATTCCCTCAAACGCAGCGAGTGCTTCAGCATACACGCCGTGTCTTTGTTGCAAATCGCATTGGCCCAAAGCACCCAGCGCGTATGGCGTCAGTTCCGGAACCGAATCAAAAGATGGAGCTGCAGCGTCAATGCGCCGGTGATGCTCCAACTGCGACACCGAGTGGAGTCCTTTGCAGGGCACGCTTGGCGTTTGGGGGGTCTCGGACGGCGATGCCGAATGCTCTCATGCTCCACGTGGACATGCTCCGTCGCTTCGTCGTGCGCGCTTGAGGCAAATCTCACGCTCGACGCCACACTTCGGTTCATGCAGTACCTCGCTTCACACGACTCCCGCCAGCCGCGGGCGTGCACCGAGCGTACCACACAGCAGCGGGATGCGCAAGCACATTCTGGCGCTCAACACGACAGTATTCTACGACTCGGGTCGACTGAATCCCTCCGGCGAGCGGGGATCAGTCTACTACCGTGGGACGCAATCGGCAGCGTGAGCGAAACATTCGGAGAGCGCCTTCGCCGCGTCCGCGAATCCAAAGGTTTCAGCGTCCCGGATCTTGCCTCCGCAGTCGGGGTGTCCGAGAGCACGATTCGGCAACTCGAAGCCGGCAACGTCAAGAGTCCGAGCTTTGCGCTCGGCCTTCGAATCGCAGATCGATTGACCGTCGACCCCTTTTACCTCGCGCTCGGCGAAGGCTTCAGCGTCACCGAACGGCTGAACCTGTTAGAAAACCGTCTGACAAAGTTAGAGCAACGCGTCTCGTCGATACCGACGCCGACGCGCCGCTAACCGCACTCTACGCCGTCGCCGCGGTCCGTGCGAAAAGCCGGCGAAAGCGTCCCTCGAACGCTTCCGGGTCTAGATTCGTCTGTGCCGAGAGCCGTGAGAGGCGCGGTTCGGTGAGGTCTTGCTCTTCCAAGCGGATCATGTACTTGCGCGCTACTTCGTATGATTCGGTCGTCACGTCCACCAAACGCACGCGAATGCGGCCCGTGGCAGGATCGAGCATTTCTTCTAGTGTTACCGGGACGATGCGGCCGCCGGCGAGCGCGATCAGCGCGCCGCTGCCGCCGCCGAGCAGGTAGCGCACCGCGCCGTAGCCCAGCGTGCGCGTGTACTCCGCGTCGAACGGGATCGGCTTTGCGCTGCGCAGCTCGTAGCCGATGTCTTTCGGCACGACCGTCTCGTCGATGCCGA
>JAQBPK010000106.1 GCA_028287565.1 Vulcanimicrobiota bacterium | reverse complement strand
GGACCCATCTCCTTCCACCAGTCGAGAAAGGCGGGCTGCCACTGCTCGAGCGCGCGCTGCAGCGTGCGGTTCGTCGAGAGCTCGACGTTGTTGGGGATGCGTTCCGCGTAGTCGATGGACACTGTGCTTATACTCGCTTCTCGTCGAATTCAGGGCGTGAGCCGGTGCCGAAGATCTTGAGCGCGCCGCGCTCGCCGGTGGAGTTGGGGCGGTAGAACACCCAGTTCTGCCAGGCCGAGAGGCGGCCGAAGATTTTCGTCTCCAGCGTCTCGGGGCCGGGGAAGCGCAGGTTCGCCTCCATTGCAGTCAGCGCGTCGGGCGACAGCGATGCGCGCTCTTCGATCGCGAGACGCATCTCGTCGTCCCAGTCGAGATCGTCCGGTGCGACGGTGATGACGCCGGCTTCGAGCGCGTCTTGCGCGCGGTAGCGGTAGCCCGTCGCGGCCTTCGCCGCGGCGAGCGCGTTCTGGTCGCCGTCGAAACGGGTGTCCATGCGCGAGAGCCCATTCACGACAGGATACGTCCCGAAGTTCACCGCGGACAGCGCGATCGTCGGCGCGTTCTCTTCGTCGTCGGGAAGCGCCAGCATGTAGATACGGTCCGCGGCGAGCGCGAGCTCGAGCAGCGTTCCGGCGAAGCACGAGCCGCGGTCGACGATCGCGTAAAGCGAGCGCGAGGTGACGTCGAGGCGCGCGAGCGCGCGTCGCAGCAGGCCGATCGTTTCGCGCACGAGCCAGTGCTCGCCGTGCGCGAGCAGGGTTTGGTCGACGGCGAGCACGGCGTCGGGATCGCCTTGCGTGCGCAGCAGCAGCAGTCCGAGCTCGGGCTCGTTGGTGCGCAGCATCAGGATCGCGTCGTCCAGCTCGCGCGCGAGCGCCAGCGGCCACCACGCATCGCCGGCCGCGACGATCGCTTCCGGCATACCTGGCTGCGCGCTCCGCGGCGCGCGCACGGTGATCGTCGCGGTGCGCTGCGCGCGGTCGAACAAAACGTCTACGTTGTCGTAGTGATAGCCGCGCTCATCGATCGTGCGCTGCAGCGGGCGCAGCGCGATCCCGTGTGCGTTCGCCGGACGCGGCGACGCGGCGGCGTGTGCCGCAGTCCGCTCGCGCACGAGCGCCTCAAACTCGGACGGCGCAGCGATCGCGTCGACCAGCTTCCACGCTTTCGCGCGCTCGGCGCGCACGCCGTCGGCATTGGTGCAGAACAGGTCGGCGACGTCGCGTCGAACGCGGCGCTTGTCGATGACGCGCGTCAGACCGCCGGTACCCGGCAGCACGCCGAGCAGCGGAACTTCCGGCAGGCTCACCACGGTGGAGCGGTCGTCGATCATCAGGATCTCGTCGCACGCAAGCGCGATCTCGTAGCCGCCGCCCGCGCACGCGCCGTTCACCGCCGCGACGAAGCGCAGCCCGTCGTGACGGCTGGAGTCTTCCATGCCGTTGCGCGTCTCGTTGGTGAACTTGCAGAAGTTCACTTTCCACTGGTGCGACGACGTGCCGAGCATGTAGATGTTCGCGCCGGCGCAGAACGAGCGTTCCTTCGCGCTCGTCACGACGACGCACGCGACCGCCGGATGCTCGAAGCGAATCCGGTTCAGCGCGTCGTGGAACTCGATGTCGACCCCGAGGTCGTACGAGTTGAGCTTCAGCTTGTAGCCGGGCCGGATCCCGGCGTCCTCATCGACGTCGAGCGCGAGCGTCGCTACCCGGCCGTCGACGGTCAGCTTCCAGTGCCGATAGCGTTCCGGCGAGGTGTCGAAGGTGACGAGGCCGGCGTCGGCCGGGGCATCGGCGGTGAGCATCGTTCGTGAACTATAATGCATATCGATGCCCCAAGGCAAGCATTATGATGCTGTTTCTCGCGTGGGGACGAGCCTGGTCAGCCGTTGGCATGCGACATGCCGAGCATGTCCCAAGATCACGAGCGGTCCGTCAGGTGAGCCGGCTCCCGAATAGCAGGAAGAGCGCTCCAAGCACGATCCAAAACAGCAGCTCGCTGCCGAAGAACCAGAGCAAACCGTCCATGAACGGATCGCGCAGATCGGAGTCCACCTCGGGCGTGGAGAGAACCGGAAGACCGTTTGCGCGCGCTTGGCGCGCCAGTGAATTCGGGCATGCGGGCTTATACCGCGTTCGCCTCGGCGGGTGACGACACCGCGGCGAGCAGCTCGTCGACCGCCGCCGGGATCGGTTTGCCGCTCGTGTCCACCTCGGCGTCCGCGCGGCGGTAGAGCGGCTCGCGGCCGGCGAGGATCCGCTGCAGGTCCGCCATCGACTCGCGGTTGCCGGACATCGGCCGCATGTCGCCCTGAGCCACCACGCGCTCCATGTGCTCGGCGGGCGCGGCTTTCAGCCACACCGTGCGGCAGGCGGCGAGCAGCCGTTCGAACGTCGACGGCTCCGATACGATGCTGCCGCCGGTTGCGAGCACGAACGCCGGGTGCTCCTCGATGACGCGGTCGAGGCAGCGGCGCTCCATTCGGCGGAACCCGGCCTGGCCGTAGAAGTCGAAGATCGTCGCGAGCGACACGCCGCTCTCGCGCTCGATCTCGCGGTCGAGCTCGACGAACGGGACGCCGAGCCGCTCGGCCAGGAGCGCGCCCAGCGTGGTCTTGCCCGCGCCGCGCAGCCCGATCAGCGCGATTCGCCGCGCCCGGCCGGCCGCATCGGCGTCCCCGAACGCGCCCACAAGCAGTCCCAGCGCGTCGGAGAGCTGCTCCGGCTCGAGCCGCCGCAAAAGCTCGATCGTGCGGGTGAGCTCGACCGGCGGTTCAGGGGCGTCCGATATCAGAGCGCCGATCGGCACGTCCAGCGCCCGCGCGAGGCGGCGGAGGATCGACAGCGACGCGTTGCCCTGACCCGTCTCGAGCTGGGCCAGGTAACGCTCCGACACCCCGGAGTCCTTGGCGAGGATCTTGCGGGTCATTCCGCGCCGCGCGCGCAGCTGGCGCACGCGGTCGCCGACCGCAGCGAGGAACGCGCCGTCGTCGTCGGCCCCAGAATGCACTATCACCCTTGCGAAACCACTCGCATGCACTATAATGCTTCAGATAGCCTTCGACAACCCCGGAGAGTTTACCATGATTGCCGCTGAGCCGGCAGGCGTCGTCCTGTTCGGGATCGGCTCGTCGATCGTCGTCGAGTACGAGGAGACCTGTAAGCGCCTCGGCATCGCGGTCGCCGGCATTCGCAACCGGCCCGGGCCCGCGTACTTCCACGATGAGGGCACGATCGTCGATGCCGCCTCGATCCCGCCGCAGCTGCTCCGCGTGCCGTGCGTGTGCCCGATCTTCACCCCGCACAACCGCTTGGTCGCTGCCGAAGAAGCCCGCGCGGCGGGATTCGGGTTCGCCGAAGCGCTGATCGATCCGACCGCCATCGTGGCGAGCTCATCCCGGTTCGGCGCGGGCAGCTTCGTCAACGCGGGTTGCATCGTCGGTGCCCAGGTGCTTTGTGCCGAGCACGTCGTTCTCAATCGAGGCGTGACGCTCGGTCATCACGTCGAAGTCGGCGCGTTCAGCTCGCTCGGACCGAGCGCGGTCGTCGGCGGGTGGGTCGAGATCGGACAGGGCGCGATGATCGGTGCGGGAGCGGTGCTGCTGCCGAAGGTGCGCGTCGGCGCGCATGCGATCGTCGGCGCAGGCTCGGTCGTTGTCGCCGATGTGCCGCCGCACGCGAAGGTGCTCGGGAATCCCGCCCGGATCACCGCACGATCCGTCGCAGGCTTGTGAAGGAGAACGCTAATCTCTCGAGTCCAGGACCGGGCCGCGGCGATGATGGCCCAGCACGGCTTCTTAGGCGTGCCCGTCGAGACGTTCGAGCAAGCAGGGCGCGAACAGCTTGCCGACCTGTTGCGCGAAGGTTTGAATCCCGAGTCGACGGTGCTCGAGTTCGGCTGCGGCTGTTTGCGGATCGCATACTGGCTCGTGCGTTTTCTGGATCCGGGCTGCTACTGCGGCATCGAGCCGGCGCGCCGGCGGATCGAGCTCGGGCTCGAGTACCTGTTCACGCCGGAAGACGTACGGGCGAAGCAGCCGCGGTTTGATTTTAACGCGGAGTTCGACGCATCGGCGTTCGGTACGCGATTCGACTTCTTCCTGGCGCGATCGATCTGGACCCATGCCGGCAAACGGCAGATCGAAGCGATGCTCGATTCGTTCGTTCGCAATGCGAAGCCCACGGCCGTGTTTTTAGCATCCTACTTGCCGACGGAATCCTCCGACGCCGCATATCAAGCGTTCTTGAACGCGCGGTTTCCGGCGCAATCGGGTCCCGATGGTTACGACGGCGACCGGTGGGTCGGAACGAGCCACGAGTCCGACACGCCCGGCGTGGTGCAGCACTCGCTCCGCTGGATAAAAGAGCAATGCCTGCGACGCGGGCTGACGTGCGACGAGCTTGAAGGCGTCGACTGCGACAGCCAGCTCTGGCTGAGGATTAAGCATACCGGTTAACTGTTTGTTTGCCCGCGAGAAGCGGCTAGGCGGCACGCGTGGCCGTGTCGTACTGTCGGATTGATAATGGTATCGCGGTCATCGACGGCTCCGGCAAGCGCCACCCTGCGCGCAACGGTTCCGTTCGCCGTTTTCGACCTCGAGCGGATCGCCGACGAGCGCGGAATTCTGTACGTCGCCGAGCTCGCGCGCCGCGGCAGCGGGTCGTTCGACCGCATCTTTTTTCTCGCCGGCGTGCCGCCGGGCGAACGCCGCGGCGGTCATGCGCACAAAGAGCAAGCCGAGTACGTCATTTGCGTCCAAGGCAGCGTCGACGTGCGCGTCCAGTCTCGCGGCACCGTGACCGTTATCCCGCTGGCCCGGCCCGGGCGCGCGTTGTTCTTGCCCGCCGGCTATTGGCGCGACCTCGTGAACTTTTCCGACGATGCGCTGCTGGCCGTCGTTTGCGAGCACGCGTTCAACGAGGACGACTACATCCGCGACCGTGCCGCGTTTGAGCGGTGGGAGGCCGGCGAGGAGTGAGCGGCGTTCGCTACGTCAACTTCGCGCGCTTCGCCGATGCGTACGCGGAGCAGCTGCAGGACGTCGTCTCCACCGTGCTCCGATCCGGCGTGTACATCGGCGGACCGGCGCTCGCGGAGTTCGAGCGGTCGTTCGCCGCGTACTGCGGCACGCGTTTTGCGGTCGGCGTGGCGAACGGTACGGAAGCGATCGAGCTCACCTTGCGCGCGTGGAATGTCGGAGCGGGCGCGGAGGTCATCGTGCCGGCGAACACCGCCGTGCAGACCGCGCTAGCAGTCACGCACACCGGCGCGCGGGTCGTGTTGGTGGACGTCGAGAGCGACACCGGCCTCATCGACCCGGCCGGCGTCGAAGCGGCGCTGACGTCCGCGACGCGAGCGATCGTTCCGGTGCATATGTACGGCCATCCAGCCGATGTCGACCGCCTGCGGACGATCGTAGCTCGGGCCGGCGTGCACCTGCTCGAGGACGCCGCGCACGCGCACGGCGCTCGCTATCGCGGACGCCGGTGCGGCGGCCTCGCCGATGCCGCTGCGTTCAGCTTCTATCCGACAAAGAACCTCGGGGCGGTCGGCGACGCCGGATGCGTCACCACCGACGATCCGCAGCTCGCCGAGCGGCTGCGCACGCTGCGCGCTTGCGGCTTGACGCAAGAGTACGTTCACGTCGAAAAGGGCTACACGAGCCGGCTCGATCCGCTGCAGGCGGCGATCCTGAACTGGAAGCTCGTGCATTTGGACGCATGGAATGAGCGCCGGCGCACGGTCGCACGGATGTATCTCTCGGAGCTCGCAGGCGTTCCCGGGGTCACGCTTCCGGGCGTTCGCTCGTGGGCACAGCCGGTGTGGTACGCGTTCCCCGTGTGCGTGCACGGCGGCGCGCGCGACGCGGTGCGGCGCCGGCTCGCCGATGACGGTATCGAGACGAACGTGCACTACCCGGTGCCCGTTCACTTGCAGCCGTGTTACGCCGATGGCGGATGGCGTCACGGCGACTTTCCGGTCAGCGAGCGGCGCGCGGCGGCGCAGCTGAGCCTGCCGCTCGATCCGTTTCATACGGACGAGGAGATCGCGCGCGTGGTCGCCTCCGTGCGCAGCGCTACGAGCTCGCGTCCTGCGGCGGTATCAATTTCGTGAGGCCGTGCCAGCTCCGTTCCAAGTGCTCGAACTCGAAGGCGTACAACCGCTCGTGAGATGATGCGGGCAACGGCGCGCCGCGGAAGCCGGCGGCCGCGGTCTGCACCAGCAGTGCGGGATGGTGCACCTTTTCGTAGTGGGAGCGCGCCGCGTTCGCTTGCGCCTCGAACCACGGCGCGTCGATGCGTCGTACGATCTCGATCAGCTCGCCCGCATCCGCCCACGCCTCCGCTTCCGGGTACGCGAGATGCAAGTCGACGGATTGGTACCGCGGCCCGCTCGCATGCCACACGGCGGGCGTCCCGGAGCCCATCACTTCGACGGCGACGCGGCCGCCGCGCTGCGGAAAGCTATTGATGTAGAGGTCGACCGCGAGGTCGTCCATCGCTTGCCACACCGACGGGACGAACGCGATGTGACGCCACCGCGCCTCGTCGGCTCCCGCTTCGGTGAGAGCGCCGCGAATGGCCGATACCTGCTCGTCGAAGAGCGGGCCGATGTGGTACAACGTCGCGCCCGTGCGCGCGAGCAGCGCTGCGACGACTTTGTGATACGGATGCCGATAGCTGAGGTCGTATTTCGCGGGGCTCCCGCTCGTCGCGAGAACTCGCGCACCCGATGTCGCGGTCGATGGCGTCCGCCGGCCACGGTCGTCGGCGACGAGAGGCACGTACGCCGACGGCAGCCCGAGGACGGTGCTGCAAAACGTGTGGGCCCGCGGCGTAAGATCGATGTGCGCGGCGTCCGCCATGAACGTGCCGAGAGCGGGCAGATGGTCGGCGTGATGGACGTAATACGGCGGCGTCTCGAGAACGCCCGAGCCGGCCGCCGCGATGATCGAAACGTCGTGGTGATGGTTGAAAAGAAAGGTGCGATCCGGCCGCAGCCGCTTCAAGAGCGCGATCAGCGCGCGCGTTCGTTCGAGCAGCGATCCGCGCGGCAGGCACACGATGCGTTCCGGAGGCGTTGCGAACCGTTCCGCAAACTCGGCCGGCACGGGTTCGGCGGGCTGTTCCGTGAGGACGACGACGTTCGTTCGATCCGGCGTCGCGCGGACGAGGTCGCCCGCTACGGCGACGTGCGCGCCGACCTCGGTTCGGGTGAAGAGATAGACGTCGAGCGGGCGCGCGTCGTCGATGCGCGGCAGGGTGAGATCGCTCGCATCTGCCGGAAGGTCCGCGATGATGCGGCCGAGCTGGACCGCCAGCGCGTCGAGCTCGCGACTGCCCCAAAGCGCATTTCGCGTCAGCGCGCTGGCCGAAAACCATGCTTCGACCTGCGAGCGTATCAGACGAAGCGCCGCTTCGAGCTCGCCGGCGGCGATCGCCGCCTCGGCACGAGCGAGCGTGCCGTCGAGCGTGTCAAAGGGTCTGGTGGAGACGGACCGGCGCGGACCGACGAGCAGCTCGAGCTCGAAGCTGCGTTGCGCGACGCTGAGCGGCCGGCCCTCGTCACGGCCGAATGCTAGCCAATGGTCGTAGCCGGATGCGAGCTGCTTGTTGACGACCGCTGCGCGCACGTCGGAATTGGCGTTCAGATAATCCAGCTCGACGAACTCCGGGTGCTCCACGTCACCGCCTGCGCCGTAATCCGTGAGAAACTGAGCGGCGACGGCCTGAACGGCCGTGTCGAGCACGTGACGGTTGTCCAGCGGGTTGTACGCCAGCGCACGATGCGACACCGTGATGGCGTCGTAGCTCGGGTAGTAGTCGGCGTTCGCATACGCTCGCGCCGAGTCTTCGGCGGCCGCGCGCAGCGTCGCTTTGGCGTACGTGTTCGCGACGATCACGTCGCGGCCGGTGAACGTCTCGCCCATCGGCACGGGCGAGACCGTCACGATGATCCGAACGTCGCCGGCGAACGCGTTGAGGACGTCGTACGTCTCGCGCAGCAACCGCACGTTCTCGGCATAGTCGCTCACCACGACGCTGTACCGTCCCGGGAAGCGGCCGATCAGCCCCGGCGTGGGCGCGGCGTTGAGCATCACGCCGGCCTGCGCATCATGCCAAGCCTCCACCGATCCGAGCGTGATGATGACGACGGAGGCGTTCCGCACGCGGCCGAAATACTGCAGCGTCTGCGCGCGCCGTTCGCGCACCTCGGCGAGCGATAAGGCCGGCGCGCACGCAGCGAGATGCAGATCGCGCCATGCGCCGTTTTCTTCGACCAGCGAGTCTTCCGGAAACGGTACGCCGGCGAGCGACCAGCGCAGCTCGTTGAGGACCGACGCGGTGGTGAACTTGTCGACGCTGCTGTTGAGCCTGCCGGAGCATTCCGCGAACGGTACCTGGCGGCTGAGGGTGGGAAGCCGGCGGTAGAGCAAGTGGTCTTCGATGTTTCGCGCGAAGCACGAGCCGATGCAGAAGTACACGTCGTTCGTGCGCAGCTGAAACTTCGGCGTCACGACGGGAAGCGCTATGCCGGCGGCGATTCGCGCGTGCGCCGTTCCCGGATCGCCGCCGGTCCGGCCGCCGCCGTCGCTCCAGCGCGAGTGTCTGGAGCGCAGAAGATTGTCCCACGCGGTCGAGCCCAAGATCTCGTTCCGTCCGCTCATGTGTCGCCCCGGTGCACCACGCCGCATTCCCGGTGCGGTGTTCGCGCCGCCTGCCCCACAAGCGGGCAGGTCGGGCGGAACCGTCGTAAGCACCCTCATGCACGCGACGGCACCGGTCGAATACTCCATCGAGCAAGCGCGCCGGTGACGAGCGCCGCGCCCGGAGTCTACAACGCCGCCGCCGATCTGATCGAACGCAACCTGCCCGGGCGCGCGGAAAAGACCGCGTTCATCGACGAGCAGGGCGTGTATACGTACGCCGAGCTGGCGCGGCGCGTTGACCGGTGCGCGGGCGCGCTGCGGGCGCTCGGGCTGGATGCCGAGCACCGCGTCGTCCTGGGCCTGCTCGACACGATCGACTTCCCGACGGCGTTCCTCGGCGCGATAAAAGCCGGCATCGTGCCGATCCCGGTGAACACGCTCTTCCAACCGCCGGACTACGCGTTCATCCTGGCAGACAGCCGCGCCAAAGCGGCGATCGTGTCGGCGGAACTGCTGCCCGCATATGAAGAAGCGGCGCGCCTCGCGAGCTGGACGGGACGACTCATCGTCTCCGATCCGCGCGGCACGCTGACGGATTCGCGCTATCCGACACTTGCGGCGCTGATGGAACGCGCGACGCCGGTCGCGGAGGCGGCGCCGACGCATCCCGACGACGTGTGCTTCTGGCTCTATTCATCCGGCTCGACCGGTAAGCCGAAGGGCACGCTGCACGTGCACACGAGTATGATCCGCACCGCCGAGCTGTTCGCGCAAGGCGTGCTCGGCATGCGCGAGGACGACGTCGTGTTCTCGGCGGCGAAATTGTTCTTCGCATACGGGCTCGGCAACGCGCTGTCGTTTCCGATGTCGGTCGGCGCGACGGCAGTGCTGCATTCGTCGCGCGCGACGCCCGACGCGGTGAGCGCGATCCTGCGCGGGCGCGGCGCGACGATCTTCTGCGGCGTTCCGACGCTGTTCGGCGCGCTGCTCGTGCACCCGGGTTTGCCGGCGCGCGATGAAGTCGCGCTGCGGCTGTGCACGTCCGCCGGCGAGCCGCTGCCCGAAGAGATCGGAAAGAACTGGACGGCGCGCTTCGGCGTGGAGATCGTCGACGGCATCGGCTCGACCGAGATGCTGCACATCTTCGTCTCGAACCGCCCCGGCGCGGTGAAGTACGGCACGACGGGATTGCCGGTGCCGGGCTACCGCGTGCGCATCGTCGGCGAAGACGGCCGCGAGGTGGCGCCCGGCGAGCTCGGCGAGTTGGAAGTGTGCGGCGAGACGTCGGCGACGCACTATTGGAACAACCGCGAGAAGTCGCGCCGCACGTTCTGCGGCGAGTGGACGCGCACCGGCGACAAATACCGCCAGGACGACGACGGATATTTCGTCTACTGCGGGCGCGTCGACGACATGCTCAAAGTGAGCGGCATCTGGGTGTCGCCGAGCGAGGTGGAGTCGGCGCTCGTCGCGCACGAGGACGTGCTCGAAGCGGCCGTGATCGGCGTCGAGGACGAGCAGGAGCTCGTCAAACCGAAAGCGTTCGTCGTGCTCAAGCCCGGCGTGCAGTCCAGCGACGAGCTCGCTGAAGTGCTGAAGGCGCACGTCAAGAGCCGCCTCGCGCCGTACAAGTACCCGCGCTGGATCGAGTTCGTCACCGAGCTGCCGAAGACGGCAACGGGAAAGATCCAGCGCCACGTCCTGCGCGCACGCGAAGCGAAGTGACACGCGAGCCGGTCGCACGCGAGGTTGTCGTTGACGGCAAGCGCCTCGAGACCGTGCGCTGGGACGGCGATCCGGCGCGCCCGGTCATCGTCATGCTGCACGAAGGCCTCGGCTCGGTGTCGCTGTGGCGCGACGTTCCGCAGCGGCTGTGCGAGCGCACGGGCGGCACGGTCGTTGCATACTCGCGCTACGGCTATGGGCGCTCGGACGTGCTGCGCGAGAAGCGCGAGCCGGACTACATGCACCGCGAAGGTGAAGTCGTGCTGCCGGCGCTGCTCGCGGAGCTCGGGATCGAGCGGCCGGTGCTGTTCGGGCACAGCGACGGCGCATCGATCGCGCTGATCTGCGCGGGCGCCCATCCCGAAATAGTGCGCGCGCTGGTGCTGGAGGCGCCGCACGTGTTCGTCGAGGACGTCAGCGTTCGCAGCATCGCCGAAGCGAAGACGGCGTACGCGACGACCGGCCTGCCGAAGAAGCTCGCGCGCCACCACGCCGATCCTGACGCGTCGTTCTACGGCTGGAACGACATCTGGCTCGACCCGCGCTTTCGCGACTGGAACATCGAGGCGTACGCGGACCGCGTGCGCTGCCCGGTGCTGCTGATCCAAGGCGACGCGGACGAATACGGCACGACGGCACAGCTGGACGCGATCGCGGCGCGCGCACCGCAGAGCGAGACGGTTCTCGTCCCGGGCGCGGGCCACAGCCCGCACCGCGACGCGCCCGACGCCGTGCTGGAGCGCGTAGCATCGTTCGTAGAGCGCGTGTAACGAGCTGAGAGGACCGTCGACATGGCTTACGTCATCACTGCTCCCTGCATCGGCGTCAAGGACGGATCGTGCGTCAAGGCGGAAAGCCATACGCGCCGGACAGCAACCTACGGCGATGCGCCCGGAACGGCGTCTGGGGTCGTGCTGTGGAGGATCGGCAGCAGCGTGCGGTAGGCGCGGCGTGCGTGCGTGCCCGGGCGCAGCGGCTCGATCACGTCGTGTGACGGCGGCAAGCCGGTGATGCTGTGCAGTTGCGCGGCATCGCCGCCGTGGGAGTTCCAGGCGCGCGCGAGCTCGCGCGCCGCGGCGTTGTTGACGGCCGTCTCGCTGGCGTTGGTGACGATCGTGATGCGGCGCGTCACCGGCGCCGTCATGCGCGCGAGGCCGCTGAGCGTGGTCGCGATGCCGAGCGCTTCGGCGATCGCGTGCGTCGGATACCGTGGGTATCCGTGATCGGGCATGAGGCGCTCGCGCCGGACCGGATCCCACCACAGGAACATGTTCGGGAGCGCGTGCAGCGCCGCCGCGAACGCCGATGTCGCCTGGCGCGGAACGCACGACACGCCGAGAAACGGTGATATCGCGACCGCATGATCCACATGGTGGTGTTGTGCGAGCCAGGCCGTCAACAGGCCGCCGAGCGAGAAGCCCGCGACGATCACCGACGTGCCGAGCCCGCGCGCGATCGACAGCGCGTCCTCCGCTGCGTCGATGAGGTGCCGCGCGCGCAGCTCGCGCAGCTGCGTGGTCAGGCGGTCGTGCGCACCGTGGCCCGGGAGCCGCGGGATCAGCACGGTGTCACCGCTTTGGTGCAGCCGCCGCGCGAGGCCGTCGCACTGCATCGGGCTAGCCGTAAGCCCGTGCAGCAACAGCACGACGCGCTCCGTCGGGCCGCCGTGGCCCAAGAACATCGTGCCGCCGCGCGCGTGGATCGTCGCGTCGTCACGCCGCACGAGCTCGCCACAGCGCCGAGCCGCCTCGTGATAGCGTGCGTCCGCGCCGCCGATTATGTGCGTGTCAGGCTGCACGCGCGTACCGGCGGACGAGGCGGTGCAGCGCTGCATAATCGACCTTCGCGTTGTGGCGTGGATCGACCGGAACTGCCGCGACGATGATGTGGTCGATGTGCGCGAACGCGACCGCCGCGCGCACGGCGCGCTCGTCGATGCGCGCGCCGGGGACCGGCTCGATCACGAGCACGCGCGCGCCGTCCGCCGAAGCGAGTGCGCTGCGCACGATCCCCGCAAAATACGCGAGCGCGCACTCGACGCGCAGCGGCTCGACCGTACCGCGCGCATCGTCGATCGCGGCGTTGGCCCGCCCGGCCAGCCACAGGCGGCCGCGTTCATCGAAGTACCCGAGGTCGCCGGTGCGGTGCCAGATGCGCGCGCCCGCGCGAATCTTCGTTGCGGCGTCGTCCCCGCTATCGAGATAGTTGGGCACGACGTGCGATCCGGTGACGACGATCTCGCCGACCGCATGCGGCGGCAGCGTTTGTCGCTCGACCGCGCGGTCATCCGGGAACGGGCCGTGCACCGCGGCGCGCCGGGTCGCTACGATCGCGACCGTGCCGCGCGCGCACGGGACGCCGGCGAGCAGCCCTGCGCCGGTGCGCATCGCGTCGTGATCGGCCGGTGCGACGTCCGCCGCATCGAGCAGCGCGATCGGTTCGGCCTCGGTGCTGCCGTACACCGCGAGCACGCGCGCGTTCGGCGCGACGGCACACAGCGCGTTCGCAAGCGGCGGCATGACGGGTGCGCCGCCGGATGCGATGAGCCGCAGCGCCGGCAACGTCTGGCCGTGGGTCCGCAGCGCCGCTGCAAGGTTCGCAAGCAGAGCGGGCGACGCGACGATTCGCGCGACCTCATACGTGCGCATGCGCTCGGCGAGCAGCGCGGCGTCGGCGCGCGCGGGACGGCGCAGATCGAGGCCCGGGAGCAGGCACGTCGCGCCCGCCGCGAGCTCGGCGAGCAGCACGATCGGCATCGTGCACAGCGACGTCGCACCGTCGAGCGCGAGCGCTTTCCCGAGCGCTTCGACTTGCGCGCGCGCGACGCCGTGCGAGCGAATCAGCGCCTTCGGCTCGCCCGTGCTGCCGGACGTGAACGTGAGCATGGCGGGCGCGTCATCGCCACACGCTTCGATTGCGCCGAATTTTTCGTCCGCGCCGAGATGCGTGCCGTTGCGCTCGCGAGGGGCGTCGTGTAATCGCAGGACGTCGTACGCGAACGGCGTTGCGATCGTCGATAGGCGCAGCGCATGGCGAAGCTCCGCTGCGACCGCGAGCGCGGCCCAACCGATGCCCCCGGCGAGCACCGCGTGCGGAGGGTGCCTGCGCGCGCAGCGCGCCAGCGCTGCAAGTCCGGCGCCGGGCGGCGGGATCGCGGGCACGAGCCCGGCGCGCAGCATGCCGATCAGCGCTACGTACAAATCCAGCGAGACCGGATGCACGATGAGCACCGTGTCCCCGGGACGCATGCCGTGCGCGCGAAGCGCTGCCGCGACGCGCGCGGTCCCGGCGTCCAGCTCCCCATACGTCAGCGTGCGACGGGTTGCCGCGTCGACGAGCGCGATGCGGTCGGGGTGTGCCGCGACACGCGCGCGCAGGATCTCGGTAACGTTCATGACAGCTCCTTGGCGAGGACGGCATAGCGGCGGAAAACGACCGCTTGCGCGGCGAGCGAGCGCGCGACGCTGCCGTCATGCTGCAGCGCGGAGATCGCGCGCGTCGCGCCGAGCGCGTGCGCCGCGGCGCGCGCGCGGCCGGTGAGGACGAAGCCGAGTCCCGCGAGGCGGCGATCGTTGTCGCGAACGACCGTCTTGAGCACGACCGTGTGCGGCGCGCGCGGATCGCGCAGCGCGAACAGCACGCCCACGATGCGGCCGTCGCACTCCGCGACGGGGCACAGACGCGGGTCCAGCAGCGGCGCGAGCGGCCGGTACAGTTCCGCGAACGCCGGGAAGCCGATCGGCGCGAACAGCGGCGCATCGCGAAAGCCGCGCAGCGCGACCGCATGGATTTGCTCGAGCTCGCGGTCAAAGCACGCGAGGTCGAGCTGCCGCAGCGTCACGCCCGCGTCCTTCAGTCGCGCTTCGAGCGCCGCAACGCGTGCGTCGCGTTCGGCAAGTGCGTCGTCGCGGTATGACGCGTAGGTCTCCAGCGGCGTGAACCCGGCATGCTGCCACGGTACGATGGCGTCAAGCGCCGAGTAGGGTTCGAGCGCGAACGGCGGCGTGCCGTCCGTGAAGGTGACGAGACGGTAGCGATGCCACGTGTCGCCGTCCACCGGCCCGACGGCGAGGTCGCATCGCATCTCGCTCAGCCGCGCCGCCGCGCGCGTCAGCAGCGCGGCGAGCGCATCAGCGTCGTCGGACTCCGTACAGCCGATGAACCCGGTGCGCCGGCCGCCGTGCGCAGGCGTATCGCGCCACCACAGCGAGCAACGGGCACGCAGCATTCCACGAACGTGCCATTCTAGTATGTCGTCAGGTTCGGACACGCGTGCGGGTGCCGCCGGCTGTGCGTGTGGATCGAGCGCCGGCCGCGCCGCGCTCCGATCGGAGGCGCCGGTGAGCGGTGTGGTCACGTCGAGACTCCCGTGAAGAGACGCAGTGCGAGCAGACCCGCGAGCGGTATGGCGGCATTGTCGAAGCCATCGCCGGCGAACGCCTCGGCGAGCGTGGTCGCCAGCGCGAACGCCGCGACCGCGGCGATGCTGCCGGCGCCGGGAAGCAGCGCGCAGACGACAGCCGCGACGGCGAAGAACGCGCACGATCCTTCGAACGATTTGCGCGCGTGACCGACGGCGTAGGGATGCCGGCCGAAGCGACGGCCGATGAGCGCGGCGGCCGCATCGCCGAACGCGAGCGTGAGGATCGCCGCGACGTACGCGGCCGGATGGTCGTGCGCCAGCGCAAACGCGAGCGCGACGCCGCCGACGAACGCGAACTCGCCGATCGAAGGCCGGGAGATCCCGTGCAGCGCGCAGCCGAAACGCGCGCGCAGCGCCGGAACCATGCGCAGCGCCAGAAGCCCCGCGCACGCGACCAGCGCCAACACGATCACGGGCGCATCGTGAGCGAAGAGCCATGGGAGGGGCAGCACAGCGAGCCCGACCGCGACGTGTGAAACCTTGCGTGCAGCTTCCGGCTCCCACGCGAAGCGCCGTGCAAGCGCGCCGGTGCCACCGACGATCAGCGCGAGCACGGCGGCGACGAGCGCCGCGGCGACGAGCGGCGCTGCGGCCAATGCGGCGATCATCGCGCTTCCTCCACCACGAAGTCGCCGTAGAACGGGACGCGGTCGCGCGCACGAAGCGGCGCCGCGACGTCCTCGCGCTCGGCGAGGAAACTCGCGAGCGCATCGGGCCGCCGTCGCGGGACGAGCATGTTCCAGTACGCCAGCCGAGCGCGCGGCGCCGAGTTCGCGGCGATTCGCGCCAGCAGCGACGCGTACGCCGCATCGTCCATGTACTCAAAGACGTCCGACAGATTCCAGCCGTCGACCGGATCGCCGGCGTAGGTGTCGACGAACTCCTCGAGCGAGCAGCGGCGCACGTCCAGGCGGTCGAGGTTCGCGCGGATCGCGTCGAACGACTCCGGGCGCAGCGCAAGCGGCAGAACGTCACCGTGCCCGCCGGTGAGGATCCAGCGGACGTACGGGTTCGCGCCCGCGTCGCCGTCGCGCAGCGAGCGCGCGATCCGGCCGAGCAGGCGCTGTGAGACGGGGCCGTCGGCGTGCGCGAAGAAGCGCGGGTCGCGGCCGAGCGCGCTCATCGTGGGCCGCGCGAAGAACGCGCGGAACGTCAGCCGCCAGCGCAGCGTGTCCCAGCGCTCGTCGTAGAAGCGCGCGCGCTCGGCATCGTCGCAGTCGAGCAGCTCGCGCACGGTACCGCGCGAGTGGATCAGCGGCAGCACAACGGTGCGGAACAGGGCCAGATAGCGCTCGAAGCGGCCGGCGCTGCCGATCCCCGCGCGGACCGCGTCCTGGCGCGCATCCCAATACGTGCGCGCGTCCTCGTCCAGCACGGCGCGGCAGCGCGCGTACAGCGCAAGACGGTCGTCGTGCGCGCGCGAACCGACGAGCGCGAGCAGCTCCTGGTGCGCGAGCGTTCGGTACGCGGCAACCCGCAGCGCGAGCGCGGCGAGCTGCGCAGGCTCGCGGTCCAGTGCGATCACGCGCGCCGGCCCGGCGGCGAGCATCGCGAGCGCGTTGTCTCCGGCCGAAGCGATGGCGACGTACGTCCCGCCCGGCCGAACCGCGAGCGCGTCGACCAGCACGTCCGCGTCTTCCCAGCACTGCGCATAGCGCAAGGTCGTCATGACGCTTCCTCCAGGCGCCCTGCCGGAGCTTCGTCGAGACGCCGCACGGCGCCGGTCGTGCCGTCGAGCTCGACGAGATCGCCGTCGTGCAGCCACGACATCAGCCCGCGAACCGCAACCACCGACGGAATGCCCATCTCGCGCGAGACGATCGCCGCATGCGAGAGCTGGCTGCCGCGCTCGACGAGGATCGCCGCGGCCGCCGGAAACAGCACCACCCAGCTCGGGTCGGTCCGCTCCGCGACGAGAATTTCGCCGCAGCGCAACGTCTCGCGCGGGTCGCGGACGACGCGCACACGAGCACGCACGATCCCAGGACAGCACGGCGTCCCGGTGCGGACCGCGTCATACGCGACGGCGGTGTCCGCCGTCTCGACTTCGGGCCCGGTCCCCGCGGCGACGAAGAGCGGCGCGACCGGAAGATCGCGCGTCGCGAAGCGGTTCGGCGGCGGTGGTGCGGCGGCATAGCGCGCGCTTTCCGCGCGGCGCACCGCAGCCAGCGCGCGCAGCTCGCGGCTGGCGGAGTTGCCTTCGACGTAACCGAGCAGCTCGTCGGTCGTGAGATCGAAGACGTCGCGCGCGTCGTCGAGCACGCCGCGCTTGGCGAGGATGCGTCCCATTGCGACGAAAATGCGGCGCACCCGGCCGAACACGCGCGTCCGCTCGAACCGCAGGTTCTCACGCGCGACGATCCGCGCACGCGCCCATGCGACAAGCCGCGCAAACGCGAACGCACGCAGCGGATCACCGCGCAGCGCTTCGCGCACGCGGCGTTCGGCATCACGCCGCATTTCTACGGACGCATGCGATCCACCGGCAAGCGCCGATGCATCGGCCGGCCGTGACGCCTCGGGAAGCGACACCGCATCGCCGGCCGAGCGCGCATCGACTGCGGGCGCCGTGCGCAGGCGCGCGATGGCTTCCAGCAGCGGGCGCGGGTCGTCGTGCAGCGTCGGGCTTTCGAGCTTCAGCTCGCTCTCGCAGCGGTCGCCGAACTTCGCGACGTACGCGGCGAGCTCGCGCGTGAAGGTCTCGCGGTCGCCTGCCGCGTCGAGCGCCGCCAGGCGCTGCACCGCGCGCGCGGGCTCCGCGCTCATCATCCCGCCGCTCGCGGCGAGAAGCGCGGGCCCGAGCGATGCGTCGCCGCACCACGACGCGGCCGCGCGCTTGAGCAGCCCGAAGGCCAGCATCACGAAGAAGTCGTTCGCGATCGGAACGTTCCAGCGGTCGAGCAGCGCGCGCTCGAGCCGGCGGTACTCGCGCGTCAGCTCGACGAGCGGCGCGCGGTCCAGGTCCGGTCCGCCTCCGAGCGCCGCTTCAACGTCCGCGTGAAACTGCACGACGTCGCCCGGCAAGCGTGCCGCGGTGACCGTGAGCGATACGGCGGTGCGCGCCAGCATCGCCGCGTCGCGCAGCTTGCCCCGGCGGCAATCGCGCGCGATGGCATCCGCGATCTCGGCCGGCATCGCCTCGCGCACGCCCATCATCTCTTCCATCAGCGTGCGGTTGAGGCGATAGCCCGGCAACAGCGCGAGCATGCGGTACCAGCGCACGAGGTCGTACATCATGCGGCCTTCGATGCGGCCCACGAGGCCGTCGAACGTCTCCGCGTTGGCGTCGATCCGATCGCGCGACACGCCGGCGAGACGGAAGAACGAGCGGTACGCGCCCGCATACGCATGCCGCGCGAAGGAGTACGTGAGCGCGCCGGCCACACCGCCGTAGCTCTCCGCGATGTTGCTGTCGTCCCAGATCGCGACCGTCGCGGCCGCGACCGCGGTGACCGGCCGCGCCTGCAGCGCCCACAAGCGCCCGGCGGCGAACGTGAACTCGACGTCCTGCGGACCGCCGCACGCGTTCGCGATCCGCCGCGCGAGCGACGCGACCGCCAGCACCGCGCCGTCATCGAGCACCGGTTGCCGGCGCAGCGCCGGATCGATCGCGACGGCGAGCGTTCCCGCGCCGGGCGCACGCACGTGCATGCGGTCTTTCTCGACGATCGCGCGCTCGGCAACGGTTCCGTCGCGCGCCACGCGCCACGCGTCGGTGACCAGATCGCCGCCGACGACACCGGATGCGAGACCGTATGCCGCCGTCACGACGACCACGTCGCTTCCGTCCACCGGATCGATCCCGAACGCGACGCCGCTCGCTTCGCCGTCAACCATGCGCTGCACGACGACCGCCATCGCGATCTCCGCCGCCGCGCCGGCATACGCGCGAACCGATTCGCTCGTCGCCGACGCTCGGACACGCCGGATCGCGCCGGCGACGCCGTCGCGCGGCACGAAGAGCAGGCTCGCGAACTGGCCGGCATACGACGCGTTCGCGCCGTCTTCTGCGACTGCGGACGAGCGCACGGCGAACGTGACGGCCGCGGCGCATCCTTCGACAGGCTCAGGATGACATTGGGGCACTGCGCGATGCTTGGCGGCGTCGTCGTGATACGCAGGGGCGGCGCGATGTTCGTCATCCGCTTCCAGGCGTGTCAGCGCTTCGCGGATTGCGTTTTCGTCGCCGTTCCAATCCGGGGTCACCACGAACCATGGCGGGACGTCGCAGCCGGCGTCGCGCAGGCGGGCGAGTCCGGCCGCTTTGCCGCCGGCGTGCGCGGGGTCGGCCGATTCGACGTCGCCCGGGAAGAGGATGCCGCGGCCGGCGAGAGTTTGCAGAACGATCATAACAGCACGTGAATTCCTAGCGGAACGATTCCGAGAAAGAGGTAGGAGCCGAGGGTCCAGGCGCCGGTCATCGTCTCGATGCGGCGTCCGCTGCCGGCGCGCAGCGAGCGCAGGAACGCGATCGCGCAGCCGACCGCGGCGACGGCGAGCGCGCCGAACACGATCGCGTCGAGGGCCGCGAAACCGACGTGCGCTGCCGCGATGGTCGCCAGCGCGACGTTGCACGCGATCGCGCCCGTCCAGACGGCGATCGCCGGCACGCGGCCCCACATCGCCGTGTACGTCTCGACACCGGCCTCCTCGTCGTGCGGCGCCCGAATCTTGCGCCCCACTTCGACGACGAGCCCGTTCACGAACGTCACCGCCAGAAACCATCCGAGCGCGTGCGGCGCCGGAACGCCGGCGACGAGCCAGTCGAACGAGCTGACGTACCAGTCGATCAGCGGCACGATCACCATGTGCGAGCCGATGTAGACGACGGGATGAGCACGCAGCCACTCGCGCGCGAAGAACTCCTTGCTCATCAGCCCGAACCACGCCCACACGAGCGCGAGCTCCGGAACGAGCCGGATGTCGATCGCGAGCGCTATCGCGAGCTGCAGCCCCATGCAGATCGCACCCGCGATCCGCAGCTCGCGCAGCGTCACGAGCCCGCGCGGCACGGGCCGGTACGGCCGCCAGCGCGCATCGTCGTCAGCGTCCTTGAACTCATCGGCGATACGCAGCAGCGCGAACATCAAGAACGACGACGCAAACCCCGCCGCAACGAGGTACCACGCCGGAAAATGTCCCGCCCCGCGCACGAGCGCGGAGAACGCAATCGCCGAAGCACTGAACGCCGCGATGAGCGCACCGTTCTGTCCCAGCGGAAAACGCTCGCGCGCATAAACAAACCAGCGGGTCACGCCGGTACTCCGGCGGCGTTTGCGCCTTCGCGTGCGAAGCGGTGGTGTGCGCAGGAGAACTCGTGCGCGCACAGCGACGCCGTCAGCGAGATCTCGCCTGCCAGTACGATGGCCGCAACGATCTCAGCGAGCGCGTCGGCGCTCGGCGGTTCCTCGCCGCGCGACAGCAGTCGCGACGCCGCGCGTTGCGTCGGCAGGCCAGTGCCGCCGCCGACCGTCGCCACGATGACGCTGGGCATCGTGACGCACGCGTACAGCGCGCCGTCCGGTGCGACGTCTAGCCGCGTGATCCCGACCGCCGACTCCGCGACGCACGCGACGTCCTGGCCGGTCGCGAGGTAGAACGCGGCGAGCGCGTTGGCGTACATGCCCTGCATCCCGATCGTTCCGGTCATCGACGCGGCGACCGCGCCCGTGCGCCAGTACGCCGCGAGCATCGCGGGCGTTACGCGCAGGCGCTCTTCGAGCAGCGCGGCCGGAATGACGGCGTCGGCGCACACGCGCCGCCCGCGCGTCCCGAGCAGCGACTGCGCGGCGGCCTTTTTATCACCCGACGCGTTCGATTCCACGGCGAACGAGCGCGGCCGAACCGGCGCGTGCGCGAGCAGCTCCGCGCACAGCGCTTCAGTCGCGAACGTGACCATGTTCTGGCCCGCCGCCTCGCCGGTCGCATACGCGCAGTCGAGGTACAGGTGGTTGCCTTCGATCGTCGCGCCGATCTCGAGCAGGCGCGCGTGGCGCGATGTCGCCTCGGCCGCGGCGCGCAAGCGCGCGGCGTTCTCCCGAACCCACAGCGCCGCGGTCGTCGTCTCGCGCAAATCGGCGAACGTGAAGACCGGAGCGCGCCGCATGCGCGCGTCGAGGACACGCGCCGTGCAGCCGCCCGCGCGCGTGATGAGTTGCGCACCGCGGCTGTACGAGGCGACCAGCGCCGCCTCGGTGGTCGCCAGCGGGACGTAGTACGTGCCGCGCGCCGCGCTGCCGTGAACGGCCAGCGGCCCGGCGATCCCCACCGGCACCCGCACGGTCCCGATGAAGTTCTCGACGTTGCGCTCGTAGGTCGCGGGGTCGTCGAGGGCCGGGTCCGCGACGAGCACGGCGGGCGGCGGGGCGAGGTGCCTGATGCGCTCCATGGCCCCACGCTAGCGTCCGGGGGTCGCCCTTGCCGTCCGTAGAACTACCGATGTCCCTTATGAGCGCGAACAACCCGTTCGACCCGCTGGGCGTCGGCGCCATGTCGATGCAAATCTGGCAGTCGATGATGACCACGCCCGGCAAGCTGCTCGAAGCCCAACTAGAACTCGCCAAGTCGCTGACCGACGTCGCAGGGCGCGAGGCGAACGCGATCGCATCCGGCGAGGCGCCCGGCACGCCGGTCGTCGCGCCGGAACCGGGCGACAAGCGTTTTAGCAACCCGGCGTGGACGTCGAACCCGTACTTCGACGCGCTCAAGCAAGGCTATCTGCTCGCGACCAAAGCCGTCCTCGACTCGATCGACAAAGCCGAAGGCATCGACGAGACGACGAAGCGCCGCGTGAAGTTCTTCGCCAAACAGTTCTGCGACGCGATGAGTCCCACCAACGTGCCGTGGTTCAACCCGGACGTGCTCGAGGAAAGCATGCGCAGCGGCGGCGCGAACTTCCGCCGCGGCCTGCAGAACGTGCTCGAAGACGCGCAGCAGAACGCGGGCCGCCCCGCGCTCGTCGACGAGAAAGCGTTCGACGTCGGCAAGAACGTCGCGACCACGCAAGGCAAAGTCGTGTTTCGCAACGAGCTGATCGAGCTGATCCAGTACGCGCCGACACAGGAACAGGTCTACGCGCGGCCGCTCATCATCGTGCCGCCGTGGATCAACAAGTTCTACATCCTCGACCTGCAGCCGGCGAACAGCTTCGTCAAGTACGCCACCGACCAGGGCCGCAACACGTTCGTGATCTCGTGGCGCAACCCCGACGTCTCGCTCGCCGACCTGGGGTGGAGCGATTACCTGAAGCTCGGGCCGCTCGCCGCGATCCGCGTCGCCAGCGAGATCGCCGGCACCGAGGACGTCGACGCGATCGGCTACTGCATCGGCGGCACGCTGCTTGCCACGGCGCTCGCATATCTCGCGCGCACCGGCAGCAAAGCCGTCAACACGGCCACGTTCTTCGCCGCGCTGGTCGACTTCACCGATCCGGGCGAGATCATGTCGTTCCTGTCCGCCGAAGCGCTCGCGCACATCGACCAGCAGATGAACGAGCAGGGCGTGCTCAGCGGCCGCGCGATGGCCGACACGTTCAACATGCTGCGCGCGAACGACCTGATCTGGGGCGTCGCCGTGAACCGCTATCTGCTCGGCAAGGACGCGCCGGCCTTCGACCTGCTGTACTGGAACAGCGACGCCACGCGCATCCCGCGCGCCGCGCACTCGTACTACCTGCGCAACATGTACGTCGAGAACAACCTCTCGAAGCCCGACGTGCTGGAAGTCGACGGCGTCCCGATCGACCTTCATAAAATCGAGCTGGACGTGTACTGCGTCGCGACGCAGGAAGACCACATCGCGCCGTGGCGCTCGGTCTACGCGATGACGCGGCTGTTCGGCGGCGACACGACGTTCCGGCTCGGCGCGTCGGGCCACATCGCCGGCATCATCAGCCCGCC
>JAQBPK010000111.1 GCA_028287565.1 Vulcanimicrobiota bacterium | reverse complement strand
AAGGCGACGAGCAGGGCGACGACGCGGTCGCGGGTCGCGCGGAACAGGAACGCCGTGCAGAGCAGCGCGACGAGGCCGCAGAGCAGCGCCATAGCGAGCCGGTCGGGTTCGAGCGCGGCGTTCTCCGCGAGGAGGAGAACGGCGGCCAGAGCAGCCTGGGTCAGCAGACCGAAGGCCGCCAGGCCGGGGGTCACGGGCCCGAGCCCCGCCCGAACGAGGGCGAGCCGGCGGCGGCGCTCGCGCGCCGGTCCGACGAGCCCCAGCGGGGCTGCGACGGCGGCCAGAAGCCCGAGGGCGGCTATCAGCATGAGACCGTGCGCCGGCGTGTCCCATGCGAACGCCCGAGCCCCGACGGCGTGGATCACGCCGTGGACGATCACGGCCGAGGAGAACGTCAGCGCGGCCCAGAGGCCGAGCGCCGCGCGACGCCGGGGAGACATGGTCCGCATCATTCCGGAGGTTCTCGACACCTCCCTTCGACGGATTGATGGAGTCGCGGGCCGCCACCGTCCGCCACCCGGGCGCGTCCTAGGGGTACTAGCCGGCACGCCCCCGGCGCACAGATGAGCACTGGGCCGGAGCGAGAGGTGCCTCCGCAAGCCCGGTCCGAATCATCCGTCCCCCAGCCCGCCGCCCGCCCCGAGAAAGCCATGCATATCCCGTCCGCCTTCGAGTCCGCCGACACCGTCAACCGGGTCGTTGCGCTGCTGATCCGTTTCCCGGAGCTCCACAGCGTCCGCTCGAACCCCGCGGACGCGACGCTGACGCTGTCCTTCGCCGTCCGCAAGCGGCTCGACCGCGCCGAGACGCGCGCGCTGGGCGACCGCGTGTCCGAGCACGTGCGCGCCTTCCTCGATCTGCGCGGCGATGTTCCGGACAAGCTCGCCGTCACGTGTGACAAGGACGCGGCCGTGACGTTCGTCCACGTCACGCGCGACGCCGCGTCGTTTGCGCGCGAGGAGCTCGAGCTGATCGTCGCGATCTTCGCCGACGCGTACGGCGACCGGCTGGTGCGCGACGGTGCGGCGTCCGATGCGCACGACGACGACCCGGCCGCCCGCGACGAGCAGGTGGAGGTCGCGCTGGACGCGCTGCGCGATCCCACCCAGCGGCAGCGACTGCTCGGATTCCGGGAAGAACAACGCGTGCTCGTCTACTTCGTGCATGCTCGCAAACGCGCGAAAGCCAGGGCCAGATCGTAACGCCGAACACCGTCACCATCCTCGCCATCGGCGATGTCATGGGGTCGCCGGGCCGCGACGTGCTCAAGAAGCACCTCGAGTTCGCCCGCGAGCAGCACCACGCCGACGTGGTGATCGCCAACGGCGAGAACGCCGCGGGCGGATTCGGCCTGACGACGCAGACCGCCGAGGAGATGTTCGCGGCCGGCGTCGACTTCATCACCAGCGGCAACCACATCTGGGACAAGCGCGAGTTCCGCGCCGCGCTCGACGAGACCGACCGCATCCTGCGCCCGGCGAACTACCCGCCCAACCTGCCCGGCCGCGGCGCGGGGACGTTCACCGCGGCCAACGGCGTCAAAGTGGGTGTCGTGAACCTGATGGGACGCGTCTTCATGCCACCCGTCGACGATCCGTTCCGCGCCGGGCGGAGTTTGGTTGACGACTTGCGCGCGATCACGAACGTTATCGTGGTGGACGTGCACGCGGAGGCAACGTCGGAGAAGATGGCGCTGGGGCGGTTTTTGGACGGGTCGGTATCGCTGGTGTACGGCACGCACACCCACGTCCAGACGTCGGACGAGCAGATCTTCGCCGGCGGCACCGCCTACCTCACCGACGTCGGGATGACGGGGCCGTCGGACGGCGTGATCGGGATGGAGCAGGGCGCGGTGCTCGAGCGCTTCACCAACGCCGTGTCCGAGCGCTTCGTCGTCCAGAAAACGGGTACACGACAATTTTGCGCGGCAGTTGCGACCGTTGACGTCGCTACGGGACGTGCGCTCGACATCAAACGCATCAATCTTCGAGGCCTAGCATGATCGAGCCACAGAGGACACCCGCGGCGGGCGTTCTCAAAGTGTCTGCTCATTCCAACCCGAATTCCGTCGCCGGCGCGCTCGCCGGCGTCTTGCGCGAAAAACCGACCGCGGAGCTTCAGGCCATCGGCGCCGGGGCGACCAACCAAGCCGTCAAAGCGATCGCGATCGCGCGCTCGTATCTGCGGGCGAGCGAGATCGATCTCGTCTGCGTGCCCGAGTTCACCGACGTCGAGATCGACGGCAACGTGCGCACCGCGATCCGCCTGCTGGTGCAGCGGCTGCCGCTGCAGCTTCCGGATCAGACGCAGTAGATCGGGAGCAGCTCATCACCGTCGACTTCCATTCCCACACGCTCGAGAGCGACGGGACCCTGACGCCCGCCGAGCTCGTCGGCCGCATGCGCGCGCGCGGCGTGTCGTGGTTCTCGATCACCGACCACGACACGACCCGGGCCTACGTCGCCGTCGACGCGCCGGGCCAGCGCGTGATCCCTGGGATCGAGATCAACACGACCTGGGACGGCAGCGAGGTCCACATCCTCGGCTACGGTATCCCCACCGGGCCCTCGCCTCTCGGTGAGGTGGTGGAGCGCAACCGCGCGCACCGGCGGGACCGGATCGACGTGATGGTGGCCGGGCTCAACGGCGCCGGCTATCCCGTGACCGTCGACCAGGTGCTGGCCGAGTCGGGCGGCGGCCACGCGCTGGGGCGGCCGCACGTCGCCAAGGCGCTGGTGCGCAACGGCATGGTCCGCGACGTCCAGATGGCCTTCGACCAGCTGCTCTCGCGCGGAAAGCCGGGCTACGCGCCCTCGCACCACATCACGCCGCTCGAGGCGATCGAGGTGGTGCGCGCCAGCGGCGGCGTCCCGGTGCTCGCTCACCCCGGCCGGCTCAAGGACGAGGCGATCCTCGACGACCTCGCCGAGCGCGGCCTGGCCGGCCTCGAGGTGTTCTACCCGACCCACACACCGCAGATGACGGCCCACTTCCGCGCCAAGGCGACCCGCTTCGGCCTGGTGATGACCGCCGGCTCTGACTTCCACGACGAGCGCTGGGGCGCACGCGCCGTCGGCGTGGACGTGGAAGAGGCCGACGTGCGCCCGTTCTTGGACCTCGTGGCGTAGCATACTCCGAGCGTCAACCCGGAGTATACAGCCCCCGCCGCACGGACTGAACGGCCAACTCCTCCCGGCTGGAAACGTCGAAGATCTCGAACAAGCGCGCAACGAGATTGCGGATCGTGTGCAGCGACCGTTTGCGAAGCCGCGCGATCTCGGGATTCGATTTGCCTTGGCAGATGAGCAGCAGCACTTCGCGCTGCACGGCGGTGAGGCGAACGTTTTGCGACGTCGCAGAGACTACTTCGCGCCGCATCCGTGATTCATGGCCGAGATGCGCCGTTGCCTCCGCAGCATACGTTATGAGTTTGCGATCGCCGGTGGTCCGGAAGATGCGCAGGGCCGCCATCGTGGCTCGTCGCGCGTATCCGACCTTTGAGTAAATAGTGAACGCTTCGCGATAGCGTTGGGTCGCAATGTACTCATCGCCGGCCGCTTCGGATACCGCACCTTCAACGAGCCGTTGATAGCCGAACGTCGTCGGAAAATGCGACGTCGCCAACATACGCGACGAGCGTGTCAGCTCATAATAAACACTGAGAGCTCGGCGCGCCGCCGGGACCGAATCGAGGAATGAAAGCTCTTCCGCAAGGATGAGCGGGACGAGATTTTCGTCCTGTGCGAAGTCATTAGACTTCATGTCAACGAAAATCTCGTTCGCTGCCTCTACATGGTCGCGCTGCGACATCGGCTCACCGGCGTACCGCGCGATCGAGGCTCGTTTGCACAGCGCCTGAACGCGGTACGCCGGGCTCGGGGCGATATGCTCAGCATGGCGCGCTTCTCGCGCTGCGGCAAGCGGCTGTCCCTCGACGTCGAGCGCATACGCGGCGGCGCAGTACGCGGTCCAAAAATGGGAGACCGCGAGGCCGCTCGCCGACCAGTCGATTCGGGAGCGCCGTGCTTCCACGATACGCCAAGTTTCTCGGTCCATTCGCTCTACTGAGAGATGCGCGAGTGCACGAATACAATTCGCTTCGAGAAAGCGATCGTGGTGCCGACCGCGATCGAGCGTGTCGAGAGCTTTGCCGAACATCGCAACCGCGCGTTCGTTGTTGCCGCGCGCGATCGCCGTCCAGCCGAAGCACTCGAGGGCGCGCGCGTACACGATATCGGCGTCGGCATCGACCATCGCCAGTTCACGGTCAGCGGCGTCGTAATCGCGGCGCTGGTATTCACCGAGCGCAGTAGCTAAGGCGATTTCAGATCGTATCGTTCGGTAAGCGTGTGTCGATGCTTTCCTCGCGGCGGATAGAACCGTGAGTCCGCGTTCCGGCTCTCCGTGCCGTATGTATGCTTCTCCGGTGAGCATTTGTGCAGTCAGATATTCGTCCGTGCCGCTCGGTATGCCCGAATTCAGGTGGAGGACAGCGAGTGCGTCATCGGCGCGGCTCAGGCGAAGCAGTGCACGCGCCTGCAACAGCGCGACATGAACGCGAGTCTCCGCGTCGCGCACGCGCACCGCCGCGCACGATTGTAAGCAGTGCTCGAAATCGCCTGCGAACCATGCGCGCATCGCGTCGTGAACGGTAACACGCTGTGCGGTGCGCTTACGAACTGCTGTAGAAGCCGAGACGCCCTCCCGGGATTACGGAAAGGAGGCGCCCGAATTGGGCGCCTCCCGAACACCCTGCCGTTAGCAGTCGTTCGCGGCGTAGCGTCCGTTCCCGTTATTTTGCCGCCGGGCCACCTGACATGCCGTCATAGGCCACTGGTGCGATAATGGCCGCCGGGCCACCGGACATGCCGTCATCGGCTACCGGCGCAATAATCACAACGTGATGATCTGGACCGCCGGATATAATGTCGTACGTTGATACTCCTGTACCACCAGCGAGCATTGCGAGAAGTGCAATTAATACCAGCATTTGACTGCCACCTTTGAAAAGCGAGTGCGTGTGCGATACGTACGATCGTACCTATCTCGGTGCAGTATAGTGGGTCGAAGAAAATATGCGAGTCGATACCTAATGCAGGACGGCGCAAAAGTCTAGTACGGTCGGTCGGATGGACAACGTGTGGCGCGTCGTGCAGCATGATGAGCAGATGAATCAAGCCGTTGCCGCGTGGGTGTGCCCGGTGCGCTCGAAGACAGGACGACTGACCTGCCCCGACTGCGGGCACCGTACGTCTCAGCATGGGGATGCGGGTGCATCCACTACGATCCCGGTACGCGGCTCAGCCGTCCGCTCTCGTGCTCGTGTTCCTGGACGGGCTCCGAACTTCGCGTTCGCCCCTTCCAGACACCGCAGCGCGAGTAGCGGCGACCTGCCGCCGATCGTCTCTGCGAGCTGCGCTTCTGCCACACCGGAGCCGGCTTGCCTACACCCCGGAGACGATCGGCGGCGGGGCTCCCCTCCGGCGCCGCAGCGCCCGTCAAGGCCTGTCCCGGCTCCGTAGCATGCTACGGAGCCGTTTTTGCGGCTCCCCGGCGCGGCGTCTCGGACGGGGTAGAGTGTGAAACGCGAGCCGTCGCCCTAGGTTTAGAGACGGCACCGACGCCGTACTCCGGCCATCTTACACCACCACGTTTCAAGGAGCACCGCTCATCATGACCGATGACGAAGTCCGTCCCTGGGTCGGCAAGCCGGTCCGCCTCACGCTCGACGACGGCGTCGTCCTCGCCGGCACGCTCCACGCCGACGAGAGCGGCGGCCACGGCCACGTCCACTATGCCGTCGTGTCGGATCCCGTTCAGGAAGGCGGCGAGAACGTCACCGAGGTGATCCACGGCGCGTTCCGGATCAACGAGATCGAAGACGCGTCAGACGATCCGGCCGCCGTCGAATGATCGACGATTTCGGGCTCCTCGCGTCCCGGCTGGCCGTCGGGCTGAGCTACGCGTCGCACGGCGCGCAGAAAGCCTTCGGCTGGTTCGAAGGGCCCGGCCCGGAGGGTGCGGCCGGCTTCATGGAGAGCCTGGGTCTGAAGCCGGGCGAGAAGTACGCGACCACCGCGTCGTACGGCGAGCTCGCCGCGGGCGCCCTTATCGCGCTGGGTCTCGGGGGGCCGCTCGGTCCGGCGATCGTCATTTCCGGCATGATCGTTGCGCAGACGACCGTGCACGCGAAGAACGGGTTCTTCGCGGCCAAGGGCGGCGTCGAGCTCGGCACGATCTACGCCGCCGCCGCGCTCGCGTACGCGTCGACCGGCTACGGCAATCTCTCGCTCGACCGCGCGCTCGGTCTGCACACGACGCTGCGCCACCCCGCCCTCACGACGCTGGCGCTCGCCGGCGCGGTCGCGGCCGCGTACGGCGTCCTCGGCCAGCGCGACACCTCGCCGCCGGACGGCACGCTGGCGACGCCGACGATCCCCGGCGCCCGGCAGAGCAACGGTTCCACCAGCGGCTCGACCCCGTCACCCGCCGCGAGCTGATCCTCAAGGAAGCCGGGGTAGTAGCCGCTCCAGCGTGGCGTGCGCGGTAGTCACGATCGCGACTAGGCGCTCGTCTTGCGCGCGCACGACCTCGGCGTCCTTGATGAAGCGGTGGTTGATCCGCACGTTCGCGACGCACCCCGCGAGCGCGGCCCGGAAGAAGTGCAGCGCGCACTCGACGTCGCTCACGAGGTGCGCGTTGCCCAGCGCGTTGGCGCGCTCGGCGAGCGCGATACCTTCGGCGCACAGCCCTGCGGCCGCGAGCGGCGCCTCGGCGGCGCCGATCAGCCCGCTTTGCATCGCCGCGGCGCGCGCGCGCTTCTGCTCGTCGGTTGCTTTCGGCAGCGCGGACGCTTCGACGACGCGCTGGTACGCGGCCTCGTCGAGTGGCTGCGCCGCGCGGAACCGCTCGCGCAGCGCGTCCGCCGCGTCCGCGATCGCTTCCGCTTCAGCGCGGACGGCGGCATAGCGCTCGCTTCCCGCCGTGATCCTTGCGACCATCGCGCACAGCGCCCCGCCGAGCGCTCCGACCAACGTCGCAGCCGAGCCGCCGCCGGGTGTCGGGTCGGCCGACGCCAGCCGATCGAGGTATGCATCGATTCCGTTCACAGGACGGTCTACCAGGCAAGAACCCAAGACGCCTCGCGGCGAATAGGGTTCGGTCGCGCCGTTAGAGCTGGTTTCAACAAGCACGGTCGCCTTCAACTAGAACCACCAGGAGACGACCTTGCAGACTCTAGAGAAAACCCGCGGGGACGTGAAAGACCTCGCGCTCGCCGATGCCGGAAAAGCACGCATCGAGTGGGCGGCGAGCTTCATGCCCGTCCTCGCCCAGATCCGCGACCGCTTCGCGAAGACGAAGCCGCTGGCGGGTGTGCGCATCGGCGCTTGCCTCCACGTCACCACCGAGACCGCGAACCTGATGCTCGCGCTCAAGGCCGGCGGCGCCGAGATCGCGCTGTGCGCGTCGAACCCGCTCTCCACGCAGGACGACGTCGCGGCGGCGCTGTGCACGCACTACGAGATCCCGACCTACGCGATCAAGGGCGAGCCCGAGAGCACGTACTACAACCACATCGAGTCGGTGATCGCGTCCAAGCCGCACATGTCGATGGACGACGGCTGCGACCTCGTCACGACGATCTACACGAAGCACAACGCGCTGCTCAAAGAGATGATCGGCGGCTGCGAGGAGACCACGACAGGCGTCATCCGCCTGCACGCGATGGAGAAGGACGGCGTGCTGCCGTACCCGGTGATCGCGGTCAACGACGCGCTGACCAAGCACATGTTCGACAACCGTTACGGCACCGGGCAGTCG
>JAQBPK010000086.1 GCA_028287565.1 Vulcanimicrobiota bacterium | reverse complement strand
CGCTCGAGCGCCGCAGCAAGAGCACTTCCGCGCGGTCGGCCGTACCGCGAAGGACGACGACCGCAACCGCGTCCGGCCGGCTTTCAGACTTCATCGCACGACGCCTGTCTTGGCAGTCAGCTTGCTTTCGCTCGGGGCTGGGTTTCCGCGCGCAGCTGGCCGCAGGCGGCGGCGATGTCGCGGCCCATCGGCGTGCGCACCGTCACCGCGACGCGCTGCTGCTCCAGGATCTTCGCGAAGTCCCAGATGCGCTGCTCGTCGCTGCCGCGCAGCAGCGCGTCGGGCGTGCTGTTGTACGGGATGAGGTTGACGTGGTAGAGCGGTCCCTTCATCAGGCGCGCGAGGTCGTGCGCGTGCTGATCGGTGTCGTTCACGCCGGCCAGCATGACGTACTCGAAGAACACCTTGCGGTTCGTCTTCGCGATGTAGCGCGCCACGGCGGCCATCAGCTCCGCCGTCGAGAACTTGCGGTTCACGGGCATGATCGTCGAGCGCGTCGCGTCGGTCGGCGCGTGCAGCGAGATCGCCAGGTTCACCTGCGTGTGCTCGTCGGCGAAGCCGTCGATCTTGTCGACGAGGCCGACGGTGGAGATCGTGATGTGCCGGTGGCCGAGGCCGAAGCCTTTCGCATCGTTCAGCAGCGCGACGGACGCCATCACGTTGTCCATGTTGGCGAGCGGTTCGCCCATGCCCATGTAGACGACGTTCGTGATCTTGCGGCCCTGGCGCGCGAGCTGCTTTGCGAAATAGCGCGCTTGGTCGAAGATCTCGGTGGGCGTGAGGTTGCGCGTGAACCCGGCCTGGCCGGTGGAACAGAACGTGCACGCGTACGCGCAGCCGGCTTGCGAGGAGATGCACACGGTGTTCCGCTCGCCGTGGTGCTCCATGAGCACCGCTTCGACTTCGTTGCCGTCGTGCAAGCGGAACAAGCCCTTCGTGGTCTGCCCGTCGCGCGAGCGCTGCACGACCACCGGCTCCACCGAGTCGAGCGTGAACCCCTCGGACGCGAGCGTGGTGCGCAGCTCTTTCGGCAGCGCCGTGACGTCGTCGAGATTACCGGCCAGCTCCTTGGCCGCCGCGTGGTAGAGCTGGTCGATGCGGTACGTTTTCAGACCGTGCGACGAGGCGAGCGCCGCGCCGTTCTCGTAGCCGGCGCGGCGCGCTTTCTCGTCGATCCAGAGGTCGCGCGCGGAGAGCATGACGGGCTATTCTACCATGCCCGCCCCGCGGCTCACACTACGGAAGCAGGACCTTGTCGATCACGTTCACGCTGCCGTTGTCGGCCCGCAGATCGGCCGTGATCAGGTGGGCGCCGCCGACGAGCTGGCGGTCGCGGTCGTCGATGCCGAACGCGAGGTCGCGGCCGGCCGCGGACGACACGGCGCCGCTTGTGATGTTGCTGTCGCCGTCGCGCATCTTGACCATGTCCTTGACGACGTGGCCGAGCAGCACGGCTTTGAGGCGTTCGGGGCTGCCGAGCAGCGCGGTGCGGTCGGCGGCCGGCATCTTCGCGAACGCCTCGTCCGAGGGCGCGTAGATCGTGTAGGGACCGGCCGCCTTGAGGGTGTCGTCGAGGCCCGCCGTATGGACGGCCGCGACGAAGGTGGTGAGGTTTTTCTGCTGGGCGGCGAGCTCGAGGACCGTCGCGGGGCGCGGCTGCGCCAGTACCGGCGACGTCAGGGACAGGGCGATCAGGCAGCCGGCGAGCGATCGGCATGCCGCAGCACGGGTTAGGCGCATGGAACCTTCCTCCGGGACTAGAGCGGTGCGAACGATCGATCGTTACGCCCAATCTACTATATCCGTAGGAGTTTGTTCCGTGAGAAAGATTAAATTTATAGGTGTCGCGAAACTGCCGCCCGCCTCACTCGAAAAGCCGGTGCTGCTCGGGCTTGGACCCGGCCTTTGCGGCGGGCTCGTTGAGCCGCGCGCGGACCTTCTTGAGGTCGGCCCACACGAGCTTCTTCACCTCGGTCATCGCGCCGCCGGTCTGGCGCAGCACGTACGCCGGGTGGAACGTCGCGATCACCGGGATGCCGCTCGGCCCGTCGAACCACTGGCCGCGCTGCTTGGTGATGGAGAACTTCTCGCCCATGAACGACTTCGCGGCGGGAGCGCCCAGCGCGAGGATCACGCGCGGCCGGATGACGTCGATCTGCTCGTCGAGGTACGGGCGGCAGTTGCGCATCTCTTCGGGCGTCGGCGCGCGGTTCGCCAGGCGGTGGCCCGTGTCGAGCGTCGGCCGGCACTTGACGGTGTTGCAGATGTACACGTCCTCGCGCGGCAGGTCGATCGACAGCAGCATCTTGTCAAGCAGCTCGCCCGCGCGGCCCACGAACGGGCGCCCGAGCTTGTCCTCGGTCTCGCCGGGGCCTTCGCCGACGACCATCAGCTGCGCGCACGGATCGCCCTCGCCGTACACCGCGTTGCGGCGCGTCGCGCCGATCCCGCACTTGCGGCACTGCGACACGATCGCGCTCGCGCGCTCGAGCGCGCGCTCGCGCTTCAGCCGGTCCTGCAGGCTCATCGGCCGTCTCCGTCCGCCGGCCCGGTCTGCGCGCGGCGCAACGGAGCCGCCGGGGACGGGTCGAGCAGCACCGCCTCGCCGAACGCGAGCACGCGCGTCGCGCCGTCGGGGCCTTCCGACGCTTGGAACTGCAAGCCGATCACGCCGTTCGCACCCATCCCTTCCGCCTTGCGCAGCAGCTCTTCGAGCGACTCCGCGCGCGTGCGCTCCGCATCGGTGAGGTATTCCACCGGAGCGAGGCCGATCAACGCGCCGATGCTGCGGAACGTTTGCTTGAGCACGTTGCGCGGCCGGCTCGCCTGACCGTACGCGTACCCGAACGAACGCACCACGCGATAGCCCTCGACCCGCTCGAACGTGGTGACGGCATCCGGCGCGAGCGCCAT